>CAKKQX010000180.1:3187-10822 GCA_919902235.1 Burkholderiales bacterium | reverse complement strand
TCCTTGATCTCGTTCAGCGACTTGCGGCCGAGGTTCGGGGTCTTCAGCAGTTCGGTCTCGGTGCGCTGGATCAGATCGCCGATGTAATAGATGTTCTCGGCCTTGAGGCAGTTGGCCGAACGCACGGTGAGTTCGAGGTCGTCGACCGGGCGCAGCAGAATGGGATCGATCTGGGTCGCCTTTTTCTCCTCGATCTGCGCCGGCATGCCCTTGAGATCGGCAAACACGGTAAGCTGCTCGACCATAACTCGCGCCGCGTAGCGCACTGCCTCTTCGGGCTCAATGGCACCGTTGGTTTCGATGTCCATGACGAGCTTGTCAAGATCGGTGCGCTGCTCAACGCGCGCGGACTCGACAGCATAGCTGACGCGGCGGACCGGGCTGAACGAGGCGTCGAGCATGATGGCCCCGACGGTGCGGCCTTCCTCACCTGCCATCTTGCGGCTGGTCGCGGCAATATAACCGCGGCCCTGTTCGATCCGGATCTGCATGTCGAGCTTGCCGCCCGCAGCAAGGTGCGCGATCACATGGTCGGGGTTGACAATCTCGACATCGTGCATCTGCTCGATATCGCCTGCCGTGACCACGCCCTCGCCCGATTTTTTCAGGTTAAGCGTCGCTTCCTCGCGGTTGTGCAGCTTCAGCACGATGCCCTTGAGGTTGAGCAGGATATCGACGACATCTTCCTGCACGCCATCAAGCGTCGAATACTCGTGCAGCACGCCAGCTATCTTGACTTCGGTAGCGGCGTAACCGGGCATTGACGACAACAGCGTGCGGCGGAGTGCATTGCCCAGCGTATGGCCGTAGCCGCGCTCAAACGGCTCCATCGTGAGCTTGGCGTGATACGGCGAAAGATTCTGTACGTCAATGATGCGAGGTTTAAGGAACGCACTGCTTTGCATGGCTCAAAACCCTCTTCGAAAATTCTTACTTCGAGTACAGCTCGACGACGAGCGACTCATTGATGGTGGACGGCAGTTCGCTGCGTTGCGGCCGCGCTTTGAAGGTGCCCTTCAGTCCTTTGGTATCGACCTCGAGCCACTCCGGATAACCGCGGCTTTCAGCGGCTTCGGAAGCGCCCTTGATGCGCAGCTGGTCCTTGGCTGCTTGAGCGACCTCGACCATATCGCCGGGCCGGCACTGGAACGAGGGAATATTGACGCGCTTGCCGTTCACCAGGATGCCGTTGTGACGCACGATCTGGCGTGCCTCGGTACGCGAAGAGCCGAAACCCATGCGATAAACCACGGTGTCAAGACGGCTTTCGAGAATCTGCAGCAGCGCCTCGCCCGTCACGCCCTTGCTGCTCGAAGCCTGGTAGTAGTTCTTGCGGAACTGGCGCTCGAGCAAGCCGTAGATGCGGCGAACTTTCTGCTTTTCCCTGAGCTGCACGCCGTACCCGGAGAGTCGGGAATTTTTCTGGCCGTGCTGTCCGGGCGGATAATTGCGGCGCTCAATGGCACACTTGTCCGTAAAGCACTTTTCGCCCTTGAGAAACAGCTTCTCGCCTTCACGGCGGCACTGTCGGCATTTTGGATCGAGATTCCTTGCCACGTTGGGATCTCCTTTAGATTCTGCGTTTTTTCGGCGGCCGGCAGCCGTTGTGCGGAACCGGTGTCACGTCCGAAATACTGGTGATTTTGAAACCGACGGCGTTGAGCGCGCGCACTGCGGATTCGCGCCCCGGCCCCGGGCCCTTGACGCGCACCTCGATATTCTTCACCCCGCATTCCTGCGCCAGCTTGCCCGCCTGTTCCGCCGCAATCTGCGCCGCAAACGGCGTGGATTTGCGCGAACCTTTGAAACCGCTGCTACCACTGGTTGCCCAGGCAAGCGCGTTGCCCTGGCGGTCGGTGATGGTCACGATAGTGTTGTTGAAGGATGCGTGAACGTGGGCGATGCCTTCCGCCACGTTCTTCTTGACCTTCTTGCGCACCCGGGTGGTTGCTTTAGCCATGTTGCTTTACCTTTGCACTCAATCTCACTCAATCTTTAAGCTGCTGTCGGCTTCTGGATCTTGATCGCGGCCTTGCGCGGACCCTTGCGGGTACGGGCATTGGTGCGCGTACGCTGACCGCGCACCGGCAGTCCCGCGCGGTGCCGCTTGCCGCGCCAGGTACCGAGATCCATCAGGCGCTTGATGTTCATGGAAACTTCACGGCGCAGGTCGCCCTCAACCGCAAACTTCGATACTTGTTCGCGCAACTTGTCCATGTCGGAATCAGACAAGTCCTTTATTTTAATAGTATAATTTACGCCAGCTGCAATGCAGATCCGGCGCGCGCGATTGCGTCCGACGCCATAGATCGCCGTCAATGCGATCTCCGCATGCTGCTGATTTGGAATGTTTACGCCGCCGATCCGCGCCATTTTGCTATTCCTCTAACCCCAAAACGGAAAACCTGTGATTTTATCGCTAAACCAGTTATTTTTCAATTAAAAACCAGCCGGCTCAGCCCTGACGCTGCTTGTGGCGAGGGTCTTTGCAGATCACCCGCACCACGCCCTTGCGCTTTACTACCTTGCAGTTGCGGCACATTCTTTTTACCGATGCCTGTACTTTCATGTGTTGCTCCTTCTTAAACCCTTACTTCGCGCGGAAAGTGATGCGGCCGCGCGTCAAGTCATACGGCGTCAGTTCCACTGTTACCTTGTCGCCTGGCAGGATGCGTATGTAGTGCATGCGCATCTTGCCCGATATGTGTCCGAGAACCATATGGCCGTTTTCAAGCTTCACCCGGAAAGTCGCGTTGGGCAGATTCTCCACGACCTCGCCCTGCATTTGTATCGTTTCCTCTTTCGCCATTATCGTGTCGGAAACACGCTACCCTTGAAATTGGCTTTTTTCAGCAGGCTTTCATACTGGTGCGACATCATGTAGGCCTGCACTTGGGCCATGAAATCCATGGTCACCACCACGATGATCAGCAGCGAGGTGCCCCCGAAATAGAACGGCACGCTCTTCCACACGATCAGGAATTCGGGCAGCAGGCACACCAGCGTCACGTAAATCGCGCCGGTAAGCGTCAACCGCATCATGATCTTTTCGATGTAGCGTGCGGTCTGGTCGCCCGGACGGATGCCTGGCACGAAAGCGCCGCTTTTCTTCAGGTTGTCCGCGGTTTCCTTGGGGTTGAACACCAGCGCGGTGTAAAAAAAGCAGAAGAAAATAATCGCCGAGGCGTAAAGCAGGGTGTATATCGGTTGCCCGGGATGCAATGTCGTCGCAATGTTGCTGAGCCACGCCATGCTCTCGTTGGAGCCGAACCAGCCCGCCAGCGTCGCCGGAAACAGGATGATCGAGGAGGCGAATATCGGTGGAATTACGCCCGCCATATTGAGCTTGAGCGGCAGATGCGAGGTCTGGCCGCCATACACCTTGCGCCCGACCTGGCGTTTGGCGTAGTTCACCAGTATCTTTCTCTGGCCGCGTTCGACAAAGCACACGAAGGCGGTAACACCAATAACCAATGCGAAAATGAACAGAACCACCGGGATGGAGAACGCACCGGTGCGGGCAAGCTCCAGCGTGCCTCCCACCGCCTGCGGAAAACCGGCTGCGATGCCCGCGAAAATGATAAGCGAAATGCCGTTGCCGATGCCGCGCTCGGTGATTTGCTCGCCCAGCCACATCAGGAACATGGTTCCGGTCACCAGCGTGATCATCGCAGTCAAGCGAAACATGAGCCCAGGATCGACCACGAGGCCGCGCTGGGATTCGAGCGCGATGGCGATGCCCAGCGCCTGGAACAATGCCAGGCCCGCGGTGCCGTAGCGCGTGTATTGCGTGATCTTGCGGCGCCCGGCCTCGCCCTCCTTCTTCAGGGCCTCAAGCGTCGGCGACACCACTGTCATCAACTGCATGATGATCGATGCCGAAATGTAAGGCATGATGCCGAGCGCGAAAATCGAGAAACGCGACAAAGCACCACCCGAAAACATGTTGAACATGTCGAGGATGCCGCCGCGCTGGGATTTGAACAGTTCCGCAAGTTGCAACTGATCGATGCCCGGCACCGGAATGAACGATCCGATGCGGAACACGATCAGTGCCCCGAGCAGGAACAGCAGGCGACGCTTGAGGTCGCCCATCTTGCCCGAAGCCAGCAGAGATTCGTTGGCAGCCAAAATTACTCAGCCTTGCCTTTCTTGGCCGCGCCGCCGACAACAGCTTCGGCCGGTTCTTCGATTTTACCGCCCGCCGCCTCGATTGCCGCGCGCGCGCCTTTGCTGGCAAGCAACCCTTTCAATATGACCTTGCGCTTGATTTCGCCTGACAGGATGACCTTGGCACGCAACGCCAGCACCGACACCACGCCCGCTTTCTGCAGTTCAGCGAGGTCGATGATTTCGGCCTGCATTTTATGCAGTTCGTCGAGCCGCACTTCGGCAGTGTCGCCCTTCTGGAGCGAAACAAAACCGCGCTTGGGCAAACGCCGCTGCAGCGGCATCTGGCCGCCTTCGAAACCGACCTTGTGATAGCCGCCGGCGCGCGCTTTCTGGCCCTTGTGGCCGCGTCCCGCGGTCTTGCCAAGACCGCTGCCGATACCGCGGCCCACGCGCTTTTTGGAATGCTTGGAGCCGGAAGCCGGCTTTATCTGGTTGAGCTGCATTTAATCCTCACACCTGACGAGGTAGGACACCTTGTTGATCATGCCGCGGATGGCCGGCGTATCGGCAACTTCCACGGTGTGATTAATGCGGCGCAAACCCAGGCCACGCACGCACGCGCGGTGTTCCGGCTTGGTGCCGATCACACTTTTCAACAGAGTCACTTTGACTTTCTTTTCCTGTGCTTTGCTCATGGTTTACCCGGTGATCTCTTCAATGGTCTTGCCGCGCTTGGCGGCGATGCCTGCCGGAGTATTCATTTCGGTCAAGCCATTGATGGTGGCGCGCACCACGTTGTAGGGATTAGTCGAACCGAGGCACTTGGCGAGAATGTTGGTCACGCCCATGACTTCGAGCACCGCGCGCATTGGACCACCGGCGATAATGCCCGTGCCCTCATGAGCCGGCTGCATGTAAACGCGGGCGGCGCCGTGCCGGCCGATTACCGTATGCTGCAGCGTGCCGTTCTTCAGTTGCACCTTGACCATCTTGCGGCGCGCCTCTTCCATCGCTTTTTGAACTGCGACCGGCACCTCGCGCGCCTTGCCCTTGCCCATGCCGATACGGCCATCGCCGTCACCGACGACTGCGAGCGCGGCGAAACCCATCACCCGGCCGCCCTTCACCACCTTGGTCACGCGATTGATCGCGACCATCTTCTCGCGCAAACCGTCTCCGCGGTCCTCGCCGGTCTGCATTTTCCCTGCCTGTATCTTCGCCATAACTTGTCCGGGTATCCGTTAGAACTTCAGTCCGTTTTCGCGCGCCGCTTCTGCGAGCGCCTTGACTCGACCATGGAACTTATAGCCGGAGCGATCGAACGCCACCGCTTCGATGCCGAGCTTTTTGGCTTTCTCCGCGATTCGTTTGCCGACCTCGGCCGCGGCCTTGACATTGCCGCCGTTTTTCATTTGCTTGCGCATATCTTCTTCCACCGTGGAGGCGGATACCAGCACTTTGGCGCCGCTGGCGTCGATGACCTGGGCGTAGATGTGGCTGTTCGAGCGGTGTACCGTGAGACGCACCGCCTTTAACTCCGCGATCTTGGCGCGGGTCTGGCGTGCGCGCCGCAGCCGTGCTTGATTTTTATTTATCGTCATATGTCACCCGCTTACTTCTTCTTGGTTTCCTTGATCACGATTTTCTCATCAGCGTAGCGCACGCCTTTGCCCTTGTAGGGCTCGGGACTGCGGTATCCGCGCACCTCGGCAGCCACCTGACCGACAAGCTGTCTGTCCACGCCCTTGATCAAAATCTCAGTCTGGGTCGGCGTCTCGGCTTTAACCCCCTTGGGCATCTGATGCACGACAGGATGCGAAAAACCGAGCGACAGATTAAGTTTGTCGCCCTGCGCCTGCGCACGGTAGCCGACGCCTACCAGGGTCAGTTTTTTCTCAAACCCCTTGGTCACGCCCTGCACCATGTTGGCGACCAGCGCACGCGTCGTTCCTGACATCGCATTAGCCTGGCGCGAGTTGTGCGCCATCTTGAACTCAAGGCCGTTTTCGGTTTTCTCGATTTTGATGTTCGGTGAAACGTGCCGCGTGAGAACACCGAGCGGCCCCTTCACCGAGATCTCGCCCGGGTTCAGCGTCACTTCGACTTTTTCCGGTAATACCACCGGACTTTTTCCAATTCTCGACATCGTTTACTCCGCTTTTCTTACGCGACGATGCACAATACTTCACCGCCAACACCAAGGCCGCGCGCCTTGCGGTCGGTCATCACGCCTTTCGACGTCGATACGATGGCGATACCGAGGCCGTTCATCACCTCCGGAATGTCGCGGCTTGGCTTGTAAATACGTAAGCCGGGGCGGCTGATACGCTCAATCTTTTCAATCACGGGGCGGCCCGCGTAGTACTTAAGGCTGATCTCTATCTGGGACTTGCCTGCGTTTTCGCGCACCGCAAAGTCTTCAATATAGCCCTCATCCTTGAGCACCTTGGCGATGGAAACCTTGAGCTTACTAGCCGGCATCGCCGCCGACTGCTTCTCCGACATCTGCGCATTACGAATGCGCGTCAGCATATCGGCGATCGGATCACACATACTCATCGATCTTCTCCTGAACCTACCAGCTGGCCTTGATCACGCCGGGAATTTCACCGCGCATTGCGATGTCACGCAGCTTACCGCGTGCGAGCCCGAACTTGCGGAACACTCCGCGTGGACGCCCTGTCAGTGCACAGCGATTGCGCAGTCGCACCGGCGAAGCGTTCCGCGGCAACTTTTGCAGCTTGAGGCGCGCTTCGTAGCGCTCCTCTTGGGAAAGCTTCTGGTTATTGATGATCTCCATCAATTCCGCGCGTTTAGCAGCGAATTTCTTGACGGTGACGCGACGTTTTTGGTCGCGGTTGACCAGGGCCATTTTTGCCATAGACCTTCCTTAGTTCCTGAACGGAAATTTGAATGCCGACAGGAGCGCCTTGGCTTCCCCGTCAGACTTGGCGGTGGTTGAAATCGTGATGTTCATGCCACGAATCGCGTCGATCTTGTCGTATTCGATCTCGGGAAAAATGATCTGCTCTTTGACGCCCATGTTGTAATTGCCTCGGCCGTCAAAGGATTTGGCTGAAATACCGCGAAAATCGCGGATGCGCGGCATCGCAACGCTGACGAGGCGATCAAGAAACTCATACATATGCGCGCCGCGCAGAGTCACCTTGCAACCGACCGGGTAACCATCGCGAATCTTGAAATTGGCTATCGACTTGCGCGCCTTGGTGATCAGGGGTTTCTGGCCGGCGATTTTCTGCATATCTCCGACCGCGTTGTCCATGATTTTCTTGTCGGCAACCGCTTCACCCACACCCATGTTGAGCACAATCTTGAGGATGCGCGGCACCTGCATCACGCTCTTGTAGCTGAATTGCTTGGTCAATTGACCGACCACGGCATCGCGATAATGCACCTGCAGCCGCGCGGGCCCCGCCGGCTTGGTCTCTTTCTTCGCCTTCGTTTCCTTGGCTTCCGCCGGCTTTGCTTCCTTGACCTGCTTGGGCTGCTTGACCTGCTTGG
>CAKKQX010000180.1:0-3087 GCA_919902235.1 Burkholderiales bacterium | reverse complement strand
GCTTGGCCGGCTTGGTATCTTTTTCGCTCATGCATCAACCCTCACGCGTCCACAACTTCGCCATTGGATTTGAAAAAACGCACGTGACGGCCGTCTTCCAGCACCTTGATGCCCACGCGATCGGCCTTCTTGGTTGCCGAATTGAACAACCCCACGTTGGAAACATGCAGCGGCATTTCCTTGTCGATGATGCCGCCCGTGACCCCCTTCATCGGGTTGGGTCGCTGGTGCTTTTTCACCTTGTTGGCGCCCTCGACCACCAAGTGATCGGCATCAATGATTTTCAGCACCGTTCCGCGTTTGCCTTTGTCACGGCCTGCCAGCACCATCACGTCGTCACCTTTTCTGATCTTGCGCATGATGTCGTTCCCTTACAGCACTTCCGGAGCAAGCGACACGATTTTCATGAAGCGCTCGGTTCTTAATTCGCGCGTTACCGGTCCGAAAATACGGGTGCCGATAGGCTCAAGCTTGGGATTGAGCAGAACGGCGGCATTGCCGTCGAATTTGATCAGCGACCCGTCACCGCGGCGCACGCCCTTGGCGGTACGCACCACGACAGCGGTGTAAACCTCGCCTTTTTTGACGCGACCGCGCGGAGCGGCGTCCTTGATGCTGACTTTGATCATGTCACCGATTCCGGCATAACGCCGCCTGGAGCCACCGAGCACCTTAATGCACATCACCGAGCGCGCACCAGTGTTGTCAGCAACGTCCAAAATGGACTGCATCTGAATCATGTTTTCGCTTCCTGCTAAAAAATCTATCCCCAACTTGATCCGTTGCGCTAGCGCACTAGGCAATGGCCAGTATTGGAGCCCGTTCGGGTTGAATCCCCACACCCGTAAAAACAGCGGCGCAAGGTAACCTGTGATTATAAACCTATACCGCCGGCCTTGTAAAGATCAGACCTGCGGTTATACCGTGCGCGCCTTTTCCACCAGGGTGATCACGCGCCATGCCTTGGTGCGCGCCAAGGGACGGCATTCCTCGATCATTACCAGGTCGCCTTCGTGAAACTCGTTCTTTTCGTCGTGAGCATGGTACTTCTTGGAGCGCTTGATGATTTTCCCGTAAAGCGGGTGTTTCACACGCCGCTCAACCAGCACAGTGACGGTTTTTTCCATTTTGTCGCTGACTACGCGTCCGGTCAGCGTACGTTTGTTCGCTGCTTCGCTCATACCTGCCCCGCCTTCTCGGCCATAATTGTGCGCACCCGCGCGATATCGCGGCGCACCTTCTTCAATTGACTGGTGTTGGAGAGTTGTTGCGTCGCCGTCTGCATGCGCAGCGAAAACTGCGCTTTCAGCAAAGACGCCAACTCCTGTTGCAGCTCAACAGCTGACTTCACTTTCAATTCACTCACCTTCATAGGTTTAGCCTCCGACCTGGCGCTGGACGAACGAGGTCAGAATCGGCAGTTTGGCCGCTGCCAGCCGGAACGCCTCTTTCGCCATCGCTTCATCTACGCCGTCCATCTCGTACAGCACCTTCCCGGGAACGATTTCCGCAACCCAGTATTCCGGATTGCCTTTACCGTTACCCATGCGCACTTCCGCCGGTTTGCGTGAGATCGGCTTGTCCGGGAAAATCCGGATCCAGATACGGCCGCCGCGCTTGATATGGCGCGTCATCGCACGCCGCGCAGCTTCGATCTGGCGCGCTGTGAGACGGCCGCGCGTAATGGCCTTCAGGCCGAATTCACCGAAGCTGACCTTGTTGCCGCGGGTCGCAACGCCCTTGTTGCGGCCTTTCTGTTCCTTGCGATATTTACGTCTGGCTGGCTGTAGCACGTTTTGCTCCTGTTCTTGCTGCCGGTTTCCTCGGCTTTCTGGCCGGTTTCTCCGGATCAGCGGCTGGCGCCGCCGGGGCCGCGAGCGGCTGTTCGTTCTTCGCCATGACCTCGCCCTTGAAAACCCAGACTTTGACGCCAATCACGCCGTAACTGGTCTTGGCTTCGGAAAAACCATAGTCGATGTCGGCGCGCAAGGTGTGCAGCGGCACGCGGCCTTCACGGTACCATTCCGTGCGGGCAATCTCGATGCCATTCAGGCGTCCCGCGCTCATGATCTTGATGCCCTGTGCCCCCAGACGCATGGCATTGGTAATGGCGCGCTTCATCGCCCGGCGAAACATGATGCGCTTCTGCAGCTGCTGGGTGATCGAATCGGCAATCAATTGCGCGTCAAGTTCGGGCTTGCGAACTTCTTCGATATTGACGTGGACCGGCACGCCGAGCATTTTTTGCAATTCCGCCTTCAGCGCCTCGATGTCCTCGCCTTTCTTGCCGATCACCACGCCGGGACGGGCGCTGAATACCGTAATGCGCGCATTCTTGGCCGGGCGCTCAATCACAATGCGGCTGACAGCAGCATGCGCAAGACGCTTCTTCAGATAATCACGAACCTTGATGTCCTCATTGAGCATTACCGCGAAATTCTTGTTGTTCGCATACCAGCGCGATGCCCAGTTGCGGTTAACCGCCAGACGAAACCCCGTCGGATGTATTTTCTGACCCATGGTTATTTCCTTCCGTCGCCGACCGTCACGAAGATGTGGCAAGTCGGTTTCAAAATTTTCACGCCCCGACCTTTGGCGCGCGGCGAAAAGCGCTTGAGCACAGTGCCTTTCTCGACGTGTATACACGTGATTTTCAGTTCGTCGATATCGGCGCCGTCATTGTGCTCGGCATTGGCGATAGCCGATTCCAGCACCTTGCGGATAATTGTTGCGCCCTTCTTGGGGTTGAATTGCAGTATGTTCAGCGCGTTTTCTACCGTTTTGCCGCGGACCAGGTCGGCGACCAAACGGCCTTTCTGGGCCGAAAGCCGCACGCCGCGTAATTTAGCTGAGGTATTCATGATCTATTCCTTAAGCCTTGGGCGCGGCCGGGGTCGGGCTCGCCTTCTTGTCGGCTGCCGCGGCGGCCGAACCGGCCCGCGAGTGACCCTTGAACGTCCGGGTCGGTGCGAACTCGCCAAACTTGTGGCCGATCATCTCTTCCGAGACGGCGACCGGGATATGCTTGTGGCCGTTGTGGACACCGAAGGTGAGGCCAACGAACTGCGGCAGGATGGTGGAACGGCG
>CAKKQX010000179.1 GCA_919902235.1 Burkholderiales bacterium | reverse complement strand
GTGTTCGCGCTTGAGCTGATCGATCAGCAACGCAACACGCTCGGCATTCTGCCCCCTGGCTGCGGCAATCAGGCGCGGAAACAAATCCTGCTCCTCGTCTTCATGGTGGTGCCGCCCGGCGCTGTCGAAGTAACGCATCACGTTTGAAGCCGCCTGTTGCGCCTGCCCGTCGCAGCCGTGCGTCTGCAGATGCGCCGCGAGATTGCCCAGCGTCTCGCATTGCATTCGTATGCGATCATGGCAGGCTTCGAGCATCTGCAGCGGGTGCTCAAAATCGGTCACTCGCGGTTCCTTGCGCAATACCGCCATTTCCCCTCCACAATGATTGGAACTCTAAACCGTCGATTGCAGCACAGTGTTGATATACGTCAATCCGGATCCGGCTGTTTTTTTAGCATATATCAAATAAATCAGAAAACGCGCCGGCAACGTATTGAATACCGCGATAGGTTGCGTTAGCCTGCATTGAAACCACTATATATTGCGCTCAACGAGGCCAGCTTGAATTCCGACACAACATTAACTTTGCCCGCCCATATCATCAAACGCAACGGCAGCCTGCGACCATTCGATGCGTCAAAGATACATTCGGCGCTGTCGCGCGCCGGTGCCGCAAGCGGCGAATATGGCGATGCCGCTGCGCTGACGCAGGCCGCCATGCGCGGGCTGGCCGCCGGCGATTGCACGCGGCCGGCGGCGCTCGAGCACATCCAGGACATCGTTGAGAGGACCCTGATCAGCGCCGGCTTCGTTGCCACCGCGCGCGCCTATATCGCCTATCGCGAACAGCACAAGCGGCTGCGCGAAGACCGCAAAACGCTGCTCGATGTCTCCACTTCGGTCAACGAATACCTCGAACGGCAGGACTGGCGCGTCAACGCCAATGCCAATCAGGGCTACTCTCTCGGCGGGTTGATTCTCAACGTCGCCGGCAAGGTCACGGCAAACTACTGGCTCTCCCACGTCTACCCTCCGGAAGCCGGCACCGCGCACCGTGCCGGCGACATCCATATTCACGATCTCGACATGCTCGCCGGCTATTGTGCGGGCTGGTCGCTGCGCACTTTTCTCGCCGAGGGACTGAACGGCGTTCCCGGCAAGGTCGAAGCCGGGCCACCCCGGCATCTGTCGAGCGCGGTCGGTCAGATTGTCAATTTCCTGGGAACGCTGCAGAACGAATGGGCCGGCGCCCAGGCGTTCTCCTCGTTCGACACCTACATGGCGCCGTTCATCCGCAAGGACGGTTTGCAGTACCGGGAAGTGAAACAGTGCATCCAGGAACTGATCTACAACCTCAACGTGCCGTCGCGCTGGGGCACGCAGACGCCGTTCACCAATCTCACGTTCGACTGGGTATGCCCGGAAGACCTGCGCGACCAGATACCGCTCATCGCGGGCGAGGAAATGCCGTTTACCTACGGTGAATTGCAGGCGGAAATGGACATGATCAACCGCGCCTATATCGAGGTGATGATGGCGGGCGACGCCAAGGGGCGGGTGTTCACGTTTCCGATCCCGACCTACAACATAACGCCCGATTTCGACTGGGATCACGAATTGACCGACCTGCTGTTCGAGATGACCGCCAAATACGGCCTGCCCTATTTCCAGAACTTCATCAATTCCGATCTCAAGCCCAACATGGTGCGTTCGATGTGCTGCCGGCTGCAGCTCGACCTGCGCGAGCTCATGAAACGCGGCAACGGGCTGTTCGGCTCGGCGGAACAAACGGGATCGGTCGGCGTGGTGACATTGAATTGCGCCCGCCTCGGCCATCTGTACCGCGGCAATGAGGCGGCATTGCTGGCACGCGTCGACGAACTGCTGGACATCTCGAAAAACAGCCTCGAGATCAAGCGCAAGGTGATCCAGCGCCACATGGACAACGGGCTGTTTCCCTACACCAGGCGCTACCTCGGCACGCTGCGCAACCATTTCTCGACCATCGGCGTCAACGGCATCAACGAAATGATCCGCAACTTCACCGGTGATGAACACGACATCACCACCGAATGGGGGCATCGCTTTGCCTGCCGGCTGCTCGACCACCTGCGGCAGCGCATGGTCGCATTCCAGGAGGAGACCGGGCATATGTACAACCTCGAAGCGACGCCGGCCGAAGGCACCACTTATCGCTTCGCCAAGGAAGACCGCAGGCGCTTCCCCGGCATCCTGCAGGCAGGCACCGGCGACATGCCCTACTACACCAATTCCTCGCAACTGCCGGTCGGCTTCACCGACGATCCGTTCGAAGCGCTCGAACGCCAGGAGGAACTGCAGCGCAAATATACCGGCGGCACCGTGCTGCACCTCTATATGAGCGAACGCATCAGCTCCATCGCCGCCTGCAAGACGCTGGTGCGGCGCGCGCTCGAGCGTTTCTCGCAGCCCTACATCACGGTGACGCCGACGTTTTCGATCTGCCCCCGGCACGGCTATCTGGCGGGCGAATACAAATTCTGCCCGAAGTGCGACGAGGAACTCATCATCAAGAAACGCCAGGAACTTCAAGCCGCCTGAATTCCAACCAGGGAGAAACCAGCATGAACGACATGACACAAACACAACTCATTGAAAATACTGTATTTTTAAGCGACGAAGAACGCCAGCCGTGCGAAATATGGACGCGCGTGATGGGCTACCACCGGCCGGTGGCCTCGTTCAACATCGGCAAGAAAGGCGAGCATCACGAGCGCAGGTTTTTTGAGGAGCGCAAGGCGTCTCTTGCGACCTGACCCGGAGTGCAATCTGCGCGTCGGCGGGTTGACCGCGCTGTCGACCACCGACTATCCCGGCCGCCTGGCGGCAGTGATCTTCTGTCAGGGCTGTCCGTGGCGTTGCGCCTATTGCCATAACCCGCATCTGCTGCCGCGGCACGGCGAACACGGCCCGGCATGGACGGACATCATGGCATTTCTCGAACGGCGGCGCGGCTTGCTCGACGCCGTCGTATTCAGTGGCGGCGAACCGACGCTGCAGTCTGAGCTGCCCGATGCGATACGCGAGGTCCGCACCATGGGTTACATGATCGGACTGCATACTGCGGGCATCTACCCGCGCCGCCTGCGCGCGGTGCTGCCGCTGCTGAACTGGGTCGGCATGGATATCAAGGCGCCATTCGACGACTACGCGTCTGTCACCGGCGCCGCCGGCAGCGGGGCGCGTGCGCGCGAATGCATGGAACTCATTATCGCCAGTGGCATCGATCACGAGTTCCGGACCACGGTGCAGCCATCCCTGCTGCCGGCGCCGCAATTGCTCGCCCTGGCGCAGGATCTTGCTGTGCGCGGCGTGCGCCACTATGCACTGCAGGAATGCCGCGAGCCGGGCACCGCCCCCATAGCTTCCCGCCTCCCGGAAGCCCTTTGTCATACGATCGCCGGCATGTTCCCCGTACTGGCCGTGCGCCGCGCCTGAGCGCGCATTCGGCATCAGATTTGATCCAAGTCAGAAGTGCTGTCGCATATGGCGCTGATAATCGGGACTGCCGCGACACCAAGTGCCATGCAAACCGACGCAATCATGCCAGCCAGACCGATCAGTCCCAGGGATTTTCTCGCCAATCTGCCGCTGCTCCGGCAGTTGGACAGCAGCGATATTGAGCGCATCGCGGCGGGCACGAGCGAAATTGTCGCGCCGCGCGGCACCGTGCTGTTTCATCGCGGCGATCCCTGCCGCGGCTTTCATACCGTGGTTTACGGCCAGGTCAAGCTTGCGCTGCAGACGCCGCAGGGCGGCGAAAAGGTCATCGAACTGATGGGACCGGGACAAAGCTTCGGCGAAGCGGTGATGTTCCTGGACAAACCCTATATGGTCTGCGCAGAAACGCTCACCGACAGCATGCTGCTGCACGTGGACAAAGAAGTCGTGTTCTCTGAAATAGACCGCGAGCCGCGCTTTGCGCGCCGCATGCTCGCCGGCCTGAGCCTGCGCCTGCACCACCTGATCGCCGATCTCGAAGCCATGTCGCTACGCTCCGGCATGCAGCGGGTGATCACATACCTGCTGCGCGATGAGCCGTATGACGGCGAAGCCGGCGTGATGAGCGTCACTCTGCCCGCACCCAAAGGCATCGTCGCCTCGCGTCTCAATCTGACGCAGGAGCACTTTTCCCGCCTGCTTCACGAATTGATCGAGGCCCGGCTGATCGAAGTCCATAAGCGTGAAATCAGGATTACCGATGTCGCGAAGCTGCGCGCATACAAGGCCTGATTCCGGAACGGGCGACGCGTCAGTCAACCCCCGGTTTTTGATTTCCATCAAAGACTTTCATTCATCGACCACGCATAGTGCGCGTTTAAAAGAGTCCGTCCGATGTCGATCTGTAATGCGTTGACCGTCTCCCCTGCCAATTGCCGCTGGCTGCTCAGGGCGCGCTCGCTGCTGCCGATCGTGCAAGGCGGCATGGGTGTCGGCATTTCCGCGCACCGGCTGGCGGGAAATGTGGCGCGGCTGGGCGCGATGGGCACCATCTCCAGTGTCGATCTGCGCCACCATCACCCGGACCTGCTGGAACGCGCGCAGAACTGCCATGACAAGGACGAGCTCGACCGTATCAATCTGATTGCGCTCGACCGCGAGATCGGAATGGCGCTGGACATCGCCGGCGGCAGCGGCGCCGTCGCGGTCAATGTGATGAAGGCCGTCGCGGCACATGCATCCTACGTGCGCCAGTCGTGCGAAAGCGGCGCCCACGCCATCGTGATGGGCGCGGGCCTGCCGCTCGATCTGCCCGACATGACGCGCGACTTCCCGGATGTGGCGCTGATCCCCATTCTGTCCGATGTGCGCGGGATCAATATCGTGCTGAAAAAATGGCTGCGCAAGAACCGGCTGCCGGACGCGATCGTGATCGAGCACCCGCGCTACGCCGGCGGCCACCTCGGCGCGACACGCCCCGAGGAAATAGGTGATCCGCGCTTCGATTTCGAACCAGTGCTCGCGGGCGTCTTTGGGCTCCTGCGCGAACTTGGCATAGAGCGCGAGCGCGTTCCGCTGAACCCCGCCGGCGGCATCAATACTCACGACAAAGTGCGCAGCCTGCTTGCCCTGGGCGCAGCCGCGGTGCAGATCGGAACCCCGTTCGCGGTGACCGAAGAAGGTGATGCCCACCCCGATTTCAAGCAGGTGCTCGCCGCGGCGCAACCTGCGGACATCGTGACGTTCATGAGCGTCGCCGGATTGCCGGCGCGCGCGGTGCTGACGCCATGGCTGAAAAATTATCTGCGCCGCGAAAAAGCATTGCAATCTCACGCCAAGGCCGATCCGCGCCGCTGCGTGCCGGATTTGAACTGTCTTACCATGTGCGGCCTGCGCGACGGCATCGCGGCGATCGGGCAGTTCTGCATCGACACGCGCCTCGCTTTTGCACTCAAGGGCGACGTGAAAAAGGGCCTGTTTTTCCGCGGCTCGGAAAGTCTGCCATTTGGAGCCGCAATACGATCAGCGGCCGAACTCGTCGACTACTTTCTGACTGGACGGATGCCAGCAACGGCCTGAACGGTTTCGGCGCACTCAAACCCGGGAATGGTAGCCCACCCTCCTGGTGGCCCGGTGTCTTGCGCCACCCCCGCCCTTGCTCCGATTCTGCCCCCGGCAACGGGATAAGAACCGCAGCGGGGGAGGGGTATTTTATGTCGCGCCATTTCGGAGCGTTTCTTGATTCCTGTCAAAGCGCTACCGGAATAGCCGTTGCGTATTGACCGGGGATTGGTACTGACGATGCTCCGGCATGGATCAGCCCTTTCTTGATCCGTGTCAAAGACCGTCTCTTCACGGTCATTGATCATGAACGTTTTGGCATCATCGGCTCCGGACCATGCGGCTTTCCTCCGCCAACCCTTCCGTACAGCCTGGGCCGGTGCCTCCCCCATGATGGAAAAAACTCAGATGGAACTGGTCTGCCCCGCAGGCAGCCTGCCGGCCCTGCAAGCGGCGGTCGATAACGGCGCGGATTGCGTATACG
>CAKKQX010000178.1 GCA_919902235.1 Burkholderiales bacterium | reverse complement strand
TGAACTCGGACAGCGGCGAGGTGGCGTCCTTGTTGCGCAGCAGCGACTTGGGCGTGAAGATGATCAGCGGCTTGCGCAGATCGCGCACCATCTGGCGGCGCAGCACATGGAAGATCTGGCTAGCCGTGGTGGGCTGCACGATCTGCATGTTGGCATCGGCCGCCAGCTGCATGAAACGCTCCAGGCGCGCAGAGCTGTGCTCGGGCCCCTGGCCTTCGTAGCCATGCGGCAGCATCAGCGTCAGGCCGTTGGCACGGCCCCATTTCACCTCGCCGGAGGCGATAAACTGGTCGATCACCACCTGCGCGCCGTTGGCGAAATCGCCGAACTGCGCTTCCCACACCACCAGCTCATTCGGTCCCGAGGTCGCATAGCCGTATTCAAAACCCACCACGGCCTCTTCCGACAGCAGCGAATCGATGACCACGAAATCGCCCTGCTTGTCGGTCACGTGCTGCAGCGGAATGTAGATACCCTGGTCCCAGCGCTCGCGGTTCTGGTCGTGCAGCACGGCATGGCGGTGGAAGAAAGTACCGCGGCCGCTGTCCTGTCCCGACAACCGCACCGAATAGCCTTCATGCAGCAGGGAGGCGAACGCGAGGTGCTCCGCCATGCCCCAGTCGAGCGCCAGCTCGCCGGCTGCCATGTGGCGCCGGTCGTCGATGATTTTCTGCACGCGCGGATGCAGCTTGAAATTCTCCGGCACCGTGGTGATCTTCTCGGCCAGCATCTTCAGCGTTGCCAGCGGCAGCCGCGTGTCGTCGTTCTCGTTCCACTTGGTGCCCTTGTAACGCGACCAATCGACCTCATGCGGCGGCTTGTAGTTGGAAAGTATGGTCTTGTTGGTGTGATGGCCGCCGTCGAGCGCCTTGCGGTAAGTGGCAATCATTTGTTCGGCATCCGCTTCCGAGATAACGCCCTCCTTCACCAGCCTGTCGGCATAGAGCTTGCGCGTGGTCGGCAGTTTCTGGATGCGCTTGTACATCAGCGGCTGGGTCACCATCGGCTCGTCCTGCTCGTTGTGGCCGAGCCGGCGGTAGCACACCAGGTCAATCACCGCGTCCTTGTGGAACTGCATGCGGTAGTCAAGGGCGAGCTCGGTCGCCAGGCACACCGCCTCGGGATCGTCGCCGTTGACATGGAAAATCGGCACTTCGAGCATTTTCGCGATGTCGGTGCAATACAGAGTCGAGCGCGTGTCGCGCAGGTCGGAAGTGGTGAAACCGATCTGGTTGTTGACGACGATATGCACCGTGCCGCCGGTACCGTAGCCGCGCGTCTGCGCCAGATTGAGCGTTTCCTGAATCACGCCCTGCCCGGCGAAGGCTGCATCGCCGTGGATCAGCACCGGCAGCACCTGATCGCCCTTGTGGTCATGGCGACGGTGCTGGCGCGCGCGCACCGAGCCCTCCACCACCGGATTGACTATTTCCAGGTGCGAAGGATTGAACGAGAGCGAGACGTGCATGGGCCCGCCCGGCGTCATGATATTGGACGAAAAGCCCTGGTGGTACTTGACGTCGCCCGCCAGCAGATCGTGGTCGTCGTGATGGCCCTCGAACTCGGCGAACAGGTTCATGGGCATCTTGCCCATGGTGTTGACCAGAATGTTGAGCCGGCCGCGGTGCGCCATGCCGATCACCAGTTCCTGTACGCCGGCCTTGCCGGCGCGCTGCAGCAGCAGGTCGAGCTGGGGCGTAATCGACTCACTGCCCTCGCCTGAAAACCGCTTCTGGCCGACATACTTGGTGTGCATGTAACGCTCGAGGGTCTCGGCTGCTGTCAGCCGTTCGAGAATATGCCGCTTGTACTCGGTGTCGTAACCAGGGGTCGACCGTATCGATTCCAGCCGCTCCTGCACCCAGCGCTTCTGCGGCACGTCCGTCATGTACATGTACTCGACGGCTATTGTTCTGCAGTAGGTGTCTTTCAGGAATTGCAGGATGTCGCGCAGTTTCGCCTCGCGTTGCCACACCAGGGTGCCGGTGTTGAACACGCTCTCCATATCGACCTCGGTAAGGCCGTAGTACGCCGGGTCGAGCTCGGCGATGTAGGGCGCTTCCTGGCGGCCCAGCGGGTCGAGATTGGCGTGGCGCGCGCCCTGGAAGCGGTAGGCGGCGATCAGCTGCAGCACCGCGAACTGCTTTTCGTTGAGCTGCGGACCGCCCGCAGTTGCGGCGGACGGACGTTTTTTGGCGATCTCGATGAAACGCTGCTGGACCTCGGTATGCGACACGTCGCCCGGACCATCGTCCAGGCGCTGCAGCTCATCGAAGTAGCCGCGCCAGCGCGGCTCCACCGCTTGCGGATCCTTGAGCCAGGCATCGTACAGCGCCTCGATAAAGGGTGCGTTGGCACCGAACAGGTAAGAGTTGCCGAAGAGCTGTTTCATCATGGTCGCACCTGTCAGAAAATCGTGAAGCGGAGGGTATCTGGCGCGCGCTGCGTCCCGCTCCTTGCGCCTTTTGCCTTACTTGCGTTTGGCCATCGGCACCAGATCGCGCCGGGTAGCGCCTGTGAACAACTGCCGTGGCCGGCCGATTTTCTGATCGGTGTCCGCAATCAGCTCTTTCCACTGCGCGATCCAGCCCACCGTGCGCGCCAGCGCGAAAATCGCCGTGAACATGCTGACGGGAATGCCCAGCGCCTTGTAGACGATGCCCGAATAGAAATCGACGTTCGGGTAGAGTTTGCGCTTGATGAAGTAGTCGTCTTCCAGCGCGATCTTCTCCAGCGCCATCGCCAGTTTGATCAGCTTGTTGTCCTTCATGTCGAGCTCTTCCAGCACCTCGTGGCAGGTGCGCTGGATGATCTTGGCCCGCGGATCATAGTTCTTGTAGACGCGGTGGCCAAAGCCCATCAGCATCGCGTGGCCGTCCTTGTCCTTGACGCGCTTGATGAAGGCCGGGATGTTCTTGACGTCGCCGATTTCGTCGAGCATTTTCAGCACCGCTTCGTTGGCGCCGCCGTGCGCCGGGCCCCACAGGCTGGCGATGCCGGCCGAGATGCAGGCGAACGGGTTGGCGCCGGTCGAACCAGCCAGGCGGACTGTGGACGTCGACGCGTTCTGCTCGTGGTCGGCGTGCAGGATCAGGATGCGGTCGATCGCGCGCGAGATGACAGGATTCGGCACGTATTCTTCGCACGGCGTGCCGAACATCATGTAGAGAAAATTGTCGGTGTAGCTCAGCTTGTTCTTCGGATACATGAACGGCTGGCCCATGTTGTACTTGTAGGTCATCGCGGTGATCGTCGGCAGTTTGGCGATCAGGCGGAACGCCGAAATTTCGCGGCTGCGTTCGTCATGGATGTTGATCGAGTCGTGGTAGAACGCCGACAGCGCGCCGACTACGCCGCACAGCACCGCCATCGGGTGCGCGTCACGGCGGAAGCCGCTATAGAAGCGCGACAGTTGCTCGTGCACCATGGAATGCTTGGTGACGATGTCGTCGAAGGCCGTCTTCTGCTGCGGGTTGGGCAGTTCACCGTTGAGAATGAGGTAAGCCACTTCCAGGAAATCGCAGCTCTCGGCCAGTTGCTCGATGGGATAGCCGCGATACTGCAGGATGCCCTCATCGCCGTCGATATAAGTGATGCTGGAGCGGCAGCTCGCGGTCGACATGAAGCCGGGGTCGTAGGTAAACATCCCGGTTTTGGCGTACAGCGCGCGCACATCGATCACGTCGGGACCGACCGAACCGCTGAAAACCGGGAAATCGACCGAGGGTTTACCGTCGCTGAAGGACAGGGTTGCCAGCTTTTCACTCATAATATCTCCATTTTTTCAATAGCTTACAAAATATTATTATAGTTATATCTTATGTTGCGTACCATGCTCTGCTGAGCCGGCGCTCAGCAAATCGAGCAGCGGCTGGCAGCGCATGTCGCACAATTCCGCCCTGCCCATCACCAGGTCGAGCAAATCATTATCCGGGTAATCGAGCAGTTCCCGGAAATTCTCCAGCTGCTGCGCATCCAGTGTCTCCAGATGACGGTCGAGAAAATCAGCCAGCACCAGATCCAGCTCCAACAGTCCGCGCCGGCACTGCCAGCGGATGCGGTCTAGTTCTGCCATAAGTTCATACCGTCGTCTCAGACAAAATTTTCGTATGCCGCCCATTGCCATATCGGCGGCAAACGGCATTCGCTTGACTGTCGATCCCCCTGCGGGGGCGCGCCGGAGGGCGGCAGAGGGCCCCTCCGGGATCTGACCCCGAAGGCGCGCATCGGGACGAGGACAAGCGCGCCCCTGACTCGCTACGCGGTCGCATCCCCGCACGCGGGGCCCCTGCTCCGCGCTGCGCTCGTCCCCTCGCCAGGTAGCTCATACCGTTCGCTTGACCAGCATTTCCTTGATCTTGCCTATCGCGCGGGTCGGATTCAGTCCTTTCGGGCAGACATCGACGCAGTTCATGATCGAGTGACAGCGGAACAGGCGGTACGGGTCTTCCAGGTTGTCGAGCCGCTCGCCAGTCGCCTGGTCGCGGGTATCCGCGAGGAAACGGTACGCCTGCAATAACCCCGCCGGCCCCACGAATTTGTCGGGGTTCCACCAGAACGACGGGCACGCGGTCGAACAGCAGGCGCACAGTATGCATTCGTAAAGACCGTTCAGTTCCTCGCGGTCCTCAGGCGACTGCAGGCGTTCCTTCTCCGGCGGCGGATCGTCGTTGACCACGTACGGTTTGACCGAATGGTACTGCTTGAAAAACTGCGACATGTCGACGATCAGGTCGCGGATCACCGGCAGTCCCGGCAGCGGGCGGATCACGACCGGTTCCCTGACATCGGCGATCTTGGTGATGCACGCCAGTCCGTTTTTGCCGTTGATGTTCATCGCGTCCGAACCGCACACGCCCTCGCGGCACGAGCGGCGGAAGGCGAAACTGTCGTCATGCTCCTTGAGGCGGATCAGTGCGTCGAGCAGCATGCGGTCGGTCGGCTCCAGCGCGATATCGTAGTCCTGCATGTACGGCTTGGCATCGACGTCGGGGTTGTAGCGGTAGATGGATAAGCGCATTTACTTTTACCTTCGTTAACGGTGAAAGCGTAAATGAGTGAATGAATGAACTCTCCTCACCCAACCTCTCGTCCCGGCCCGGAGAGAGGACTTTTGCTCATTCGCGCCTTTACGCATTCACTCCTTCACTCAATAGACGCGGGCTTTCGGCTCGAACGGCTCGACAGTCAGCGGCTTCAGTTTGACAGGTTTGTAGTCGAGGCGATTGCCTTGCTTGTGCCACAGCGTGTGCTTCATCCAGTTGGCATCGTCGCGCTGGTGAAAATCGCTGCGGTCGTGCGCGCCGCGCGATTCCTTGCGCGCTTCGGCCGAGACCATGGTTGCCACCGCGACTTCCAGCAGGTTGTCGAGTTCGAGGGCTTCGATGCGCGCGGTGTTGAATACCCTGCTCTTGTCCCTGATATGGGTGCGCTGCACGCGCTGCGCCACGTCGAGTATCTTGCGCACGCCCTCGGCCAGGCTGTCCGGGAAGCGGAACACGCCACAATGCATCTGCATGGTACGGCGCAGATCGGTGCCGACCTGGGCCACGGACTCACCCGAGGTCGCGTTGTCGAGGCGGGAAAGGCGCGCCATGGATGCGTCACCGGCGTCCTTGGGCAGTTCCTTGAATGCGCGCTCTTGCCCGAGGTCCTCGACTATTTTCTCGCCTGCCGACTTGCCAAATACCAGCAGATCCAGCAACGAGTTGCAACCCAGACGGTTAGCCCCATGTACCGACACACAGGCGCATTCGCCCGCCGCGTATAGCCCTCTTACGATTTGTTCGCCGCGCCCGTCCGGCACCACCACTTGGCCATGATAGTTGGTAGGAATGCCGCCCATCATGTAATGCGCCGTGGGCACGACCGGGATCGGCTCCCTGACCGGATCGACGCTGGCGAACTTGATCGCGATCTCGCGGATGCCGGGTAGGCGCTTGTTGATGACTTCGGGACCGAGATGATCGAGCTTGAGCAGAATATGGTCGCCATCCTTGCCGGCGCCGCGGCCTTCCTTGATCTCGGTCGCCATGGCGCGCGCCACCACATCACGGCTGGCGAGGTCCTTCACCGTCGGCGCATAGCGCTCCATGAAGCGCTCGCCATTCTTGTTGAGCAGGAAACCGCCTTCGCCGCGCACGCCTTCGGTAATCAGCACGCCGGCGCCCGCCACGCCGGTGGGATGGAACTGCCAGAACTCCATGTCTTCGAGCGGCACGCCGGCGCGCGCCGCCATGCCCAAGCCATCCCCGGTGTTGATAAAGGCGTTGGTGCTGGCGGCATAGATACGGCCGGCGCCGCCGGTGGCAAGCAGTGTCGCCTTGGCGTGCAGGATCATGACTTCGCCGGTTTCCATTTCCAACGCGATTACGCCGAGCACATCGCCGCTCTGGTCGCGGATCAGGTCCAATGCCATCCACTCGACGAAGAACTGGGTATGGGCGCGCACATTACGCTGATAAAGCGTATGCAGCATGGCATGGCCGGTGCGGTCGGCCGCGGCGCACGCGCGCTTCACTGGCCGTACCCCGTAATTAGTGGTGTGCCCGCCGAAAGGCCGCTGGTAGATCTTGCCGTTGTCGAGACGGTCGAACGGCATGCCGAAGTGCTCAAGCTCGATCACCACTTCGGTGGCCTTGCGGCACATGAATTCGATCGCGTCCTGGTCGCCGAGATAGTCCGAGCCCTTGACGGTATCGAACATGTGCCAGTGCCAGTTGTCCTCGCCGTCGTTAGCGAGCGACGCAGCGACACCGCCTTGCGCAGCGACAGTATGCGAGCGCGTCGGAAACACCTTGGACAGCACCGCCACCTTGAGATTGGCCTCCGCCAGCTGCAGCGCCGCACGCAGTCCCGAGCCGCCGGCGCCCACCACTACCGCATCAAACTGTCTTCTGGCGATCGCCATTGTTCAGATACCCCACAAAATCTGGATCGACCACGCCATGTAGCAAACCAGCGCCAGAATCACCAGCACATAGAGCGCCAGCCGCAGGCCGGCGTCCTTGATATAGTCCATGAAGATATTACGCACCCCGATCCAGGCATGGATGAACAGGCTGACCAGGAACAGCACGCTCATGTAGCGTATCAGCGGCAACTGCCACATCGCCTTCCAGTGCCCATAGTCGATCTGCGGCAGGCTCGCCAGCGCGGTCAGGAACAGAAGCGTGTAAACCGCCATGATGATGGCGGTGATGCGCTGCGCCAGCCAGTCGCGCAGCCCGTAGTGCGCACCGACAACTTCGCGTTTCACCATAGCGCCACCGCCGCTGCCAGTGTCAGTCCGATGCTGACGGCGAGCACCGCCCAACTGCTGGCGCGCGCCGCCGCGAGTTCAGTGCCGTAATGCGCATCCATGGCCAGATGGCGAATGCCGGCGCACAGGTGGTGCAGATATGCCCACAGAAAGCCGAGCAGCAGCAGCTTGGCCAGCGGATGAGCGACAAAACTTTTGATGAAGGTAAAGCCCTGGGGCGAGGACAGACTCTGTTCCAGCCCGTAAAGAAACAGCCATATGAACAGGAACAATACAGCGCCGCTGGCCCGGTGCAGGATGGACACCAGCGCGGGCAAGGGCAATCTGATCTTGGTGAGATCGAGATGTTTGGGTCTTTTCTGCGACATCCGTATCACTTCCAAAGGGGCTTTATAGCGGGAAAAACAAGGGGCTAGGCAATTATTGTTTCAGTCTTCTTGAGACGAAAATTCTACCAGTTTTTGCGGCACTGCGGAACGACACGATTATTTGCCGCACGATCAAGTTATTCTTGCCTGAAGCCGGCTACCTGTTTGACTATTGGATTTATTGGTTTATTGGTGCTGTATTGCAGAGGCTGCAAAGCAGTTCCACAACGCGGCCGAGACTGGCGACAACACCTGACCCGTGACAGCGCTCGCGCATTGATGGCAGTGATAAAAACCGGATTTGCATGCGCTGATCATGCGTCCGCTTTATGGACGAGTGATCTTAAGATGCAGGCGCTTGTTTGACCGTTACAGCGCCCTTCGCTATCATTTCGTGCTGCGTGAGCATGGGCGCATAGTCGCAGTTGTTCCAGCCGTTTCCCTACTCGCCCGGCGATGCTTCTTTCTTCCAACAAAATCACTCAGACCGTTCCAGGAGCTTTTGAATGAAACGACCCATGCGCGTCGCGGTTACCGGCGCCGCCGGCCAGATCGGCTACAGCCTGCTGTTCAGAATCGCCAGCGGTGAAATGCTGGGCAAGGACCAGCCGGTGATCCTGCAATTGCTCGAAATTCCCGACGAAAAGGCGCAAAAAGCGCTCAAGGGCGTCATGATGGAACTCGATGATTGCGCATTTCCGCTGCTGCACAGCATGATTGCCGCTTCCGATCCAATGGTGGCATTCAAGGATGCCGATGTCGCGTTGCTGGTCGGGGCGCGTCCGCGCGGTCCGGGCATGGAACGCAAGGATCTGCTGGAAGCCAACGGCAAGATTTTCGGGCCGCAGGGCAAAGCCCTGTCGGAAGTCGCCAGCCGCGACATCAAGGTGCTGGTCGTGGGCAACCCCGCCAACACCAACTGCCTGATTGCGATGAAAAACGCTCCCGGTCTCAAGTCCGCCAATTTCTCGGCGATGATGCGCCTCGATCACAACCGGGCGCTGTCTCAGGTGGCGCAGAAAACCGGCAAACCCGTCACCAGCATCAGCAAAATGATCGTGTGGGGCAACCATTCTGCGACGCAGTACCCCGATCTGTTCCATGCAGAGGCCGATGGTAAAAAAGCCTGGTCGCTGATCAATGACCAGGTCTGGCTGGAGAAGGATTTCATTCCGACCATACAAAAGCGCGGCGCCGCCATCATCGAAGCGCGCGGCCTGTCATCCGCCGCCAGTGCAGCGAATGCCGCCATCGACCACGTCCGCGACTGGGTGCACGGCACCCCCGGCAGTGACTGGGTGAGCATGGGCATCCCGTCCGACGGCAGCTATGATATCCCCGCGGGCGTGCTTTATGGTTACCCTGTCACCTGCAAAAACGGCAAATATGAAATTGTTAAAGGTCTGGATGTCAGCGACTTCAGCCGATCACGCATGGCGGCTACGCTGAAGGAGTTGCACGAGGAACGCGATTCGATCAGGCATTTGCTCGGCTGATCACAATCGAAATGATGGAAACGGGAATACTCGAATGAAATGTTTGAGTATTCCCGTTTTATTTTGAGCGGCACGGGAAGGAAATATCACATGGCTGAAAAAACCTCCGGCTTCAAGCCCAAGAAATCTGTCGCCCTGTCCGGCGTGGAAGCCGGCACCACCGTGCTGTGCACGGTCGGGCGCAGCGGCAACGATCTGCACTACCGTGGATACGACATTCTCGATGTCGCTGAACAGTGCGAGTTCGAGGAAATTGCCTATCTGTTGATCCATGAAAAGCTGCCGACCGCAGCGGAGTTGCGTGCCTACAAGGCCAAGCTTTTTGCGTTACGCGGTCTGCCCATAGTGGTGCGCAAAGTGCTGGAGCAGCTTCCGGCAGCCGCACATCCCATGGACGTCATGCGCACCGGCTGCTCGGCCCTCGGTGCGGCACTGCCGGAACGCGAAGATCACAGTGTTCCCGGCGCGCGCGATATCGCCGATCGGTTGATTGCATCGTTCGGTTCCATCCTCCTCTACTGGTACCATTACAGCCACAACGGCCAACGCATCGACCTGGAAACCGACGACGATTCGATCGGCGGGCACTTCCTGCACCTGCTCCACGGCAAGGTGCCCAAGGCACTGTGGGTCAAATCCATGCACATCTCGCTGATCCTCTACGCCGAACACGAGTTCAATGCCTCGACTTTTGCCGCACGCGTGGTCGCTGGCACCGGGGCCGACATGCATTCAGCGATTACCGGCGCCATCGGAGCCCTGCGCGGCCCTAAGCACGGCGGCGCCAACGAGGTCGGCTTCGAGGTCATGAACCGCTACCAGACGCCGGATGAGGCCGAGAACGACATCGTCACCCGCGTGCGCAACAAGGAAGTGGTGATCGGTTTCGGCCATCCGGTCTACACCATTGCCGACCCGCGCAACAAGGTGATCAAGAGGGTCGCGCTGACCCTGTCGAAAGACACCAACGACACCAAGATGTTCGATATCGCCGACCGCATTGAGGCAGTCATGATGCGCGAAAAGAAAATGTTCGCCAATCTTGACTGGTTCTCGGCGGTGTCGTACCACAAGATGGGCGTGCCGACCCCCATGTTCACGCCGATTTTCGTCATCGCCCGCACCACCGGCTGGGCGGCGCATGTCATCGAGCAGCGCATAGACAACAAGATCATACGCCCGACCGCGGTCTACACCGGGCCCGAAAACCGCAAGTTCGTGCCGCTCGCGCAGCGCGGCGGCTCAAGAAAGAAGTAAGCGCGTCCGGGTCCATGCAGGGCCGCCGAAAACCGTTTTCAACCGGGAAAAATGATGAAACAAATCTTCATTGCGCTGTGCATGCTGGTCATGGGCGGTTGCGCGACGGTCCAGATGGGTGACGCGCAGATGGATGCCAAGCTGAAGAATTTTGTGCCGCCGAAAGACAGGGCAGCACTGTACCTCTACCGCAATGAAACCTTTGGCGCGGCTATAAAGATGACTGTAGTTCTCGATGGCAAGATCCTCGGCGATACCGCATCAATGACATATCTGTACACCGAACTCGAACCGGGCAAACACCGCTTAGTTTCCAAAACCGAAAACGACTCGACACTCGACTTCGAAGCCATTGTTGGAAAAATCTACTACGTTTGGCAGGAAGTCAAGATGGGGCTGTGGCAGGCGCGCAGCCATCTGCAAATGATGGACGAAAAAACCGGGCAGGCCGGCGTGATCGAGTCGCAGTTGGCCGTGGCGCCGCAATAAGCGAAGCACCGCCGCATGACC
>CAKKQX010000177.1 GCA_919902235.1 Burkholderiales bacterium | reverse complement strand
ATGCCGTCGAAATGCTTGCGCTGATAGTTCCAGGGAATCTGCGGCTGCACGCGCCCGGCCTCGTCGCTGGCGCGCGCCATGATCTGATATTGCCCGGGCCTGTCGATTTCCCACAGATAAGACCAGCGCACCCACAGCCAGCGTTCGTGCGGCTCTTCGATGTGCGCATCGCTCCAGGTCTTGCCGCCGTCGAGACTCACCTCGACGCGTTTGATGCCGCCCTGGCCGCTCCACGCCAGGCCGCGGATCTTGTGCGAACCGCGCTCCAGCGGCGAATCCTCGTCGAGCGGATCGATGATGATGCAGCGCACGCCCATCGCCATGATGGGCTCCTTGTTGGGGTCATCGGGCGCGTTGCCGTAGGCGAAATAGTGGTGCTGGTAATAACACTGGGGAATGTGGTCCATGACCTCGATTTTCTGCAGCCACTTCACCCACCAGTTGCCCGACCAGCCGGGCGTCACCGCGCGCACCGGCGCGCCGTGGATGTGTGTCAGGTATTCGCCGTTCATCGACCATGCGAGCAACGTGTCCGCGTGCAGCGCCTTGTCGAGCGGCATGCCCTTCTCATAATTGATGACTCCGGGATCGACCAGCTTGAAATCGGAACGACCGACCGAACGGTACTGCACAGCAAGGTCGGGCTGGCCGCGATCGAAGCCTTCGAGACGCACTGCCTTTGCACCGGACTTTAACCCGACTTTCTTGAGCACTTCGCCCAGCGGCACGCCGGTAAATTCGCCGGCGCTCATGGCACAGGTAGTCGTGGACTCGCTGCCGATTTCCTCGGTTGAGGGCACGGCATTGGTTTCGCGCATGACCGCGCGCTTCTGCATGTCCTGCTGGTTGATGCGCGAGGGTTTCCTGCCGCCCTTCTGCAGATAATCGAAGAAGCCGGCGTCGTTGCCCGCGCACTCGGTCACCGCGCGCACCGTGCGTCCCGGCAGCTTCTGCAGGTCCTTCAGCGACATCTCGATCGGGCGCTCGACTTCGCCGCCTATGGTCAGTATCCAGTCGTCGGGGTGTATCGGCTCCGGCACCTCGAGCTGGTTGACCACGTAGTAGGCATCGGTGGGCGTGATCAGGCCTTCCAGTTCGGTAATCGGCGCGCGGCCGTTGATGACGCGCCCCTGCGAATCCTTGCCTGCATTGATGGTCGCGCGCTTGCGATCCGGCCAGCCCATCACCCAACCGCCTTCGATTTCACGCCGCGGCATATCGCCTCCTCAATGAAAAAATCCGCATCTTAATAACGCCCCGGCAGCGTTTCTTTGGCTCACGCCGCGTTGCTGCCCGCGGAATCGCAGTACACCACGCCTTCGGCCTCCAGCGCCTGCAGATCCGGCGCGGTCAGACCGGCAAGTTCCTGCAATACGCTGCGCGTGTCCTGCCCGATGCGCCCGCCGCTTTTGCGGATGACGCCGGGCGTGCGCGACAGCTTGGGCACCGGCCCCGCCAGCGTCACCGTGCCCAGATCGTCGTCCGGCGCCTCGACCAGCATGCCGCGCGCGCGGAAGTGGGCGTCCTTGAAAATATCCGCAATATTGTTGATGCCCATTGCCGGCACGTCGGCGGCATCGAGTTTGCCGCGGATTTCCTCCAGGGTGTGGCGATCGGTCCAGCGCGTCACGATGTCGTCGAGCTCCTGCTGGTGCCGGCCGCGCGCGATCGCGTTGCCGAAGCGCTCGTCATCGACCAGTTCCGGCATGCCGATGGCGGGAGCGAAGCGCCTGAACACCGTGTTCTGCGCTGCCTGAATGTGGATGAACTGCCCGTCGGCGGTCGGATAGAGATTGTTCGGCGCGCTTCCCGCCAGGCCCGAGCCCATGCGATTCGCGATGATGCCCAGCTTGTCGTAGGCGGGCACGTGCGGCTCGATGAAGCTGAACGCGCCTTCCGCCAGCGCCGCATCGACATACTGTCCCTCACCGGTGCGGTTGCGATGAAGCAACGCCATCACGGCGCCAAAGGCTGCGTAGAGGCCGGTGATGTAATCGGTGAGCGCCACGGCGACGCGCGCCGGCGGCCGATCCGGATCGCCGGTAATGTGCCGCAGTCCGCTCGCCGCCTCGCAGATGACGCCGTAGCCCGGGCGCGCGCTATACGGGCCAGTCTGGCCGAAACCGCTGATGCGGACCATGATGATGTCAGGCCGGATGCGCGCGAGATCCGCGTAGCCCAGCCCCCATTTTTCCAGTCCGCCCGGTCGGAAATTCTCGACCACGACGTCGCATTGCGGCACCAGCTTCCTGACCAGTTCCTGCCCTTTGGCGTGCCGCAGATCGATCGAGATCAGCTTCTTGTTGCGCAGTATGCTCGCCGCATACAGCGACTTGCCCCTGAACTGTTTTCCCGCGGAGCGCACGCCGTCGCCTTCGCGCGGCTCGATCTTGATCACCTCCGCGCCGAAGTCGGCAAACAGCCGTCCGCAGAATGGGCCGGCGATGGTCGAGCCCAATTCGAGCACCCGGTAACCCGCCAGCGGTCCGTTCGTGTCTTGCATGGTCAGAGTCCGGCCTTATTCCTTGGCCAACCCGATTGCCCCGAGAATTTCTTTGTATTCCGTGTACTGCGCCTCCCAATACCTGGCGGTATCGGCACCATTGAGGTATCTGCCTACCCAGAATTCGTGGGCCAGCGCCTTGTTCCACTCGTCAGCCTCGCTCAATTTGGCGCACGTGCCTTCCCAGTACGCAACCTGCGCCGGCGCGATTCCCCTGGGGCCAAGCAATCCGCGCCACGAGGAAAAGTCCCCGCGTATCCCCTGCTCGGGCCAAGTCGGAATCTGCGCCAGGTCGCCGCCGAATCGCTTGGCTGACGAAACCGCCAGTATGTGCGTCTTGCCGGTGCGCAAATGGGCCAACGCGTTCGGTGTGCTTGAAGAGACAACGTCGATATGTCCGCCAAGCAGCGCCACCATCGAGTCCCCGGATGATTTGAACGCGACGATTTTGAGTTTCTTGATGTCAACTCCGGCCTCTTTCAGCGGCTTGGCTATTGCCGTGTGTATATGGTTGCCAACGGCCGAGGCGATTCCGATGCTGAGCGACGAGGGATCTTTCTTGAGCCGCGCGATGAGATCTTTTCCAGTCTTGATCGGCGAGTCCGCGCGCACCGACACCGCCATGAATTCCTCGAACATGAGGCAAAGCGGGGTGAAGTCACTATAGGTGAGTTTGGTTATGCCGTGGATTTTGTTGGTGAGAAGGTTCGGCGCCTGGACCAGAACATAATGCGCGTCCCCGGTCTGCTGGCTCATGTAGGCCCAGGAAACCGTGTTGCCCCCTCCGGGCTTGTTAACCACAACAACATTGTCGAGCAACCCCTGGTTCTTCCACACACGCTGCACAAGCCGGGCGGATATATCGACCGCGCCGCCAGCGGCTACGCCAACCACCAATTCCACGGTTTTGACAGGTTTCCATGCGACCTGCGCGAATGCCCCCGAAGAAGCAACGGCCACCCCCATGCCCACTAAAAATTTCAGGAACGCTTTCATCGGTTTTTCTCCTCCTCGGTTGGATGGATTTACGGCCTTACCCCGCCCTTGAACTTGGGGCCGGGCTGTGTTTTCAGCCGACCCTGCAACGCGTCGATGAACTGGCACAGATAGGGGCGCGTCTCACGCGGGTCTATGATGTCTTCGATGGCAAACGCCTCGGCAGTGCGAAACGGCGAAGCAAGCTGTCGCAGTTCGTTTTCGATTTCCTTCTCGCGCTGGGCTGGGTCGGGCGCGCTTTCGATTTCGCGGCGATACGCCGCTTTGACACCACCCTCCAGCGGCAACGATCCCCATTCCGCGGATGGCCAGGCGATCTTGAAGTTCAGGCCCCTGCGGTCTATTACTCCTCCGCCAGCCATTCCATAGCATTTGCGAACGATGACCGTAAACACCGGAACCGTAACTTGCAGGCCCACATAGCGGGCGCGCACGCCTTCCCGCAAAATGGCATTCGCCTCGGACTCCTGCCCGACCATGAAGCCCGGGATGTCCGCGAAGAAGATAAGCGGGATGTTGAACATATCGCATAGCTCGATAAAATGAGCCTGCTTGCGCGCCGCCTTGTAATCCATGATGCCGCCAAACATCGGGTTATTTGCTATCACGCCTGCAACATGTCCCCCCATGCGCGCCAGGCATGTAATAACCGCGCGGCCAAAACCCGGCTGGATTTCAAACATCGAACTGCGGTCGACCACCATCTCGACCAGCTTGCGCATGTTGTAGGGCTGGCGGTTAGAACGCGGGATAATGTCGGCCAGCGCGTCCTCGCAGCGGTCTGCCGGATCATCGCAAGAACCCGGCGGCGGCAGTTCCCATACGTTCTGCGGCATGTACGAGAGAAAGCGCCGGATCTGGTGGAAGCAGTCTTCCTCGTTCTCGGCAACGTTGTCGATGGTGCCCGCGGTATCCGCGGATATCTTTGCGCCCCCAAGTTCTTCCTTGGTGAGTTTTTTCCCAAAGGCCCGCTCCACGACTGGCGGGCCGGCGGCGAAAATCTGGCTCTGGCCGCGTATCATGATTGACCAGTGGCAAAGCAGCGCCCGCGCAGAAGGACCGCCTGCGGTGGTGCCCATCACCGCGCTCACCACCGGCACGATGCCCATCAGGTCGACCGAGCGCTCGAAGCCGTCCTGGCCGTAGCCCGGGACAACGGTGTAGCCCTTGCGCTTGGCAGTGTTAACCGTGCCGCCAGTCCCTTCGACAAGATTGATCAACGGGATGCGGTACTCGTAGGCGAGGTCTTCGATGAACCCGCCCTGGCCGCCCTTGCGGCGATCGCTGCCGAAACCGGTACCGGCGCGTATGGTGTAATCCTCGCCGCCGATGGCGATCGGGCGGCCGTCTATGCGGCCCAGCCCCATCACGTACGGCGCCGGTTCGAATTTGACGAGATTGCCGTCCTTGTCGTAACTGCCCTTGCCGGCAAGCTTGCCGACCTCGCGGAACGATCTGGCATCAAGCAGCGTGTCGATGCGCTCGCGCACCGTAAGCTTGCCGGATTTGTGGTGCCTGGCGACCGCTTCCGGACCGCCGCACGCCGCCGCCAGCTTGCGGCGCTGATGGAGTTCCTCGATTTCAGCTTTCCAGCTCATGTGTTCGTCCGCTCAGTCCTCGAGGATGGCGACGACCTGGCCTTCGGACACCGGGTCTTTTTCCTTCACCAGGATCTCTTTCACCACGCCGCCGTCTTCCGTGATCACCGGGATCTCCATCTTCATCGACTCGATCACAATCAGCGTGTCCCCGGATTCCACCCTGTCTCCGGGCTGCGCCTGCAACTGCCACACCGTGCCCGTAATCTCGGATTTGACTTCAATTCTCGACATCTTGCGGCTCCTCTGATAGAAAACAAACGGTTGCTGCGCCGGCACGCCGGCGCAGCAACCCGCGGGGAAAGTTCAGTTTGTAACTGGGTTCGTGCCGGCCCGGATGTCTGTTCCTGCCGTCCGCCTGCTGGATGTTTCGCGGCGGGCGACGCCAGCCCGAAAATGGTATGCTTTTTGACAGATTGTTGTCAAGAAGATTGTTGACAATCTGACAATAGAGGGTTAAGGTGCGGGCAACCTCGTCCTCACGCCGTATTGCCCGGGGAAACCCCATGCCGACCGAATTGGCTGCCGCGCCCGACACCGCACCCCTGACCCAGTCGCTGCCGGAACAGATCGCGACACGGCTTTCCGATCGTATCGTCGCCGGAACCTATGCTCCCGGGCAGCGCATCATGGAACAAACCGTCGCTGCCGAGTTCGCGGTCAGCCGCGGACCGGTGCGCGAAGCCCTGCGCCTGCTGGAAAAAGACGGACTGGTCACCATCCTGCCGCGGCGTGGCGCCCAGGTCACCAATCTGAGCATCGCCGAGGTCAAGGAGATTTTCGATATCCGCGCCATGTTGAATGGCCTGCGCGACCGGCAGATTGCGGAAGCGCCCGACCGCTTGCAGTTGCTATCGGCGCTGGAGGCGGAAGTGGCCAAGTTGACGCGGTTTGCGCGCGAGCCCGGCCTGGGCGATGAATATGTGGAAACCGTGGCGAGGATCGACCGTCTGCTCACGCGCGCTTCGGACAACGGGCGGCTCAAGACCATCCACGGTTCGCTGATGCTGCAGACGCTGCGCTACCGTCAGCTGGGCTTGTCGACGCCGCAGCGCCGCAAGCAATCAGTGCAGAACTGGCAGAAACTGGTGAAGGCGATCCGCGACGGCGACGGCGCGGAGGCTGAGCGCATTGCGCGCCAGCGCGTGATCGACTCGCGCGACGCGGCGATCAGGCTGCTGCAGGAAAGCAGGGGAGGCAACGCAGGCGACAAGAAAACCCGCCGCACGGCCTGAGCGTGCGGCGCTCGCCGTTGCTTACTCTTCGAGGATGGCGACGACCTGGCCTTCGGACACCGGGTCTTTTTCCTTCACCAGGATCTCTTTCACCACGCCGCCGTCTTCCGTGATCACCGGGATCTCCATCTTCATCGACTCGATCACAATCAGCGTGTCCCCGGATTCCACCCTGTCTCCGGGCTGCGCCTGCAACTGCCACACCGTGCCCGTAATCTCGGATTTGACTTCAATTCTCGACATTTGCAGATCCTTCTGGGAGTGGTTGTCGGCCGCATGACCGCGGCGGAAACAGGCTGTGGATTATACACACACCAAGTTGTATCGAGCGCGGCTAGCGCTTAACATAGCCGTCTTCCGTCGCCGCCTCATCATCTCAATCAAGGATATCGCATGACCGCTTTGCCTACGCTCAAGGACGCCGCGCTCGAAGTCGACGGCGGCGTCGCCGTGCTCACTTTCAAGCGCGACGACGTGAGGAATGCGCTCACCAGCACCGACCTCGTCAACGACATTCCCAACACCATTGCCTGGGCCAACGCCAATCCGGAAATCTCGGTGCTGATCATGACCGGCGAGGGCAGCGCATTTTCCGCGGGCGGCAACATCAAAACCATGGGCGAACGCGCCAAAGGGCCGCCGTTCACGCTGGAACAGAACTACCGCAGCGGCGTGCAGCGCATTCCGCTTGCGCTCGACCGCGCGGAAATTCCGGTAATCGCGGCAGTGAATGGGCCGGCCATCGGCGCCGGGTTCGACATGGCCAATATGTGCGACATCCGCATCGGCTCGACCAACGCCCAGTTCGGCGAAACTTTCGCCAACCTCGGCATCATCGCCGGTGATGGCGGCGGCTGGTTTCTCATACGGCTGCTGGGTTATCAGCGCGCCGCCGAACTCACGTTCACCGGACGCATCGTCAAGGCCGAGGAGGCAAAAGAGCTCGGCATCCTGCTCGAGGTAACGTCCCCTGAACAGCTGCTGCCGCGCGCGAAAGAGCTCGCCGGCAAGATCGCCGCCAAACCGCCGCAGGCCATCCGCTACGCGCGGCGCCTGCTCAGGCTTGCGCAGCGCCAGGGCCTCGAAGAACATCTGGACGTGTGCGCGGCATTTCAGGCGATTTGCCACAAGACCGAAGACCATCAGGAAGCGCTGGCGGCATTTTTCGAAAAGCGCCAGGGTAAATTCAAGGGCAGATAAGGGCAGGGTGGAAGCATGGTGTTGCGATTTCTGACGGGTTTGTTGTTGTGCCTGGCGCTGGCATTTCCGGCTTCGGCGCAGGAGGCGGCGCGCGAGATGAAACTGCCGCCGGTTGACGAGGCGGCGAAGGATGCATCATGGGTGAGCTTCAAGAACCGCCTGCTCAGCGCGCTTGCCACCCGCGACAGAAAATTCGTGCTGAGCATACTCGACCGCAGCGTGCGCAGCGGCCTGGATGAGCAGCGCGGCGTCGAGCAGTTCCGCCAGCAGTGGGGGCTGGACGAGGACGACAGTCCGCTGTGGCGTCAGTTGCCGACCGCGCTTTTTCTCGGCGGTGCTTTCATGAAATTTGACAAGCGGCCTGCTGAATTCTGCGCGCCCTACGTGTCGGTGAAATGGCCGGAAGATATTGACGCCGTCGGCGGCGGCGCCATCATCGCCAAGGAAGCGCTCGCAAAATCGATGCCCTCGTCGGAATCCGAAACCGTCGCCACGCTGAGCTACGACATCGTTGAAGTCAGCGACTGGGAAATTGCCGACCGTTCGTCCGACACCCGGCAGAAGTGGGTGAAGATACGGCTGAAGAACGTGGAAGCTTATGTGCCGGAAGAACAGATACGCAGTCCGGTGGAACATACGGCGTGCTTCATCAAGACCGCCGGCGGCTGGCGCCTGATCGGATTTGCGCCCGGTGGCGGCAACTGATCATACGAATTTCGCGCGCCGCGGGATGAACGGCTGCGCAAAGTTCACGAAGATGTAAAACGTGAGAACGGCAGGGCAGTCATGGACTTTTAATGAATGCGCTGCTATGTCGCTCAGATTTCAACCCTTTACCCGTTCGCGGGTTCTTGTATGCTTGGTGGCGAGTCTCATCATGATCACGCCAGTCCATAGCCTTGATCTGCAAGGGCATCGCGGCGCGCGCGGCCTGCTGCCGGAGAACACCTTGCCGGCGTTTGCGCGCGCGCTCTCGATCGGCGTCAGCACGCTTGAACTCGACTGCGCGATCACCAAAGACGGCGTGGTCGTCATCAGCCACGACGCGGCACTCAACCCCGACATCACGCGCGGCCCCGATGGGCAGTGGCTTGCGCACGAAGGTCCAGCCATTGCCTCGCTTACCCATGAGGAATTGCGGCGCTACGATGTCGGCCGCATCAGGCCGGGTTCGCAATACGCTGCGCGTTTTTCACAGCAACAGCCCGCGGACGGCGCGCGCATCCCGCGGCTTGCTGAGCTTTTTGCGCTGGTGAGGAAAAGCGCAAACACCAGCGTGCGCTTCAGCATCGAGACCAAGATTTCGCCGGCGCAGCCCGACCGCACGGCTTCGCCAGAGGTTTTTATAGAATCTCTTATCTCATTGATTAAAAATGAAAAAAAGCTGCGCCGCGTGATGTTGCAATCGTTCGACTGGCGCACACTGCAGATCGCCCAGCACACAGCGCCTGAAATTCCCACCGTTTATCTCAGCGCACAGCAGCCGTGGATGGACAACATTCAGGCACACGCGAAATCATCGCCGTGGAATGCGGGGCTGCACGTGAGCGCATTCGACGGCTCGCTGCCGCGCATGGTCAAGGCCGCGGGAGGCGCCGTGTGGTCGCCCTATTATGGCGAGGTCACGCGCGATAATGTGAAAGAAGCACAGGACCTGAGGCTCCAGGTCGTGGTGTGGACGGTGAACAGTGAGACCGACATGCGGCGCATGATTGCCCTCGGCGTGAACGGTATCATCAGCGATTATCCGGACCTGCTGCGCAAGGTGGCGGCTGATCTGCGCATGGCTTTACCGCAAGCCACAGCCGTCGATCCCTGAAACATGCGGCGCGCTTGCGCCCGGCGGGCCCCAGACATCTGATTCTGCATGTATGGCCGCAGATTGCCGGGGTAGGTTGTTCCCCAAGGGCCGCGCCATCCCAGCTTGTCGCCGGTCAGCCACTGTTTCTCCGCAACCTTGCCTGCCGTCTGCGCATACCTGAGGCATGGCAATCATTGCAGCCGGCCACTTTCGCCAGATAACGTCCCCGTTCGACAGATTTCATATCGGCGGTTTTTGTGGTTTGGCCGAAAACCGAATGCGCCTGAAACGCCAGCACCATCATCGCGGTCGTTAATGAAATAAACAGGCAAGAAAAAGCCGCGCCTGAGCGCGGCCAGTCCGCAATACCAAGTGTTTCACAATCCCTTGATATCACAGGCTATATCCAGAGGAGGAAAGCTTGATTGGATACAGCACTACCGAAGTTACAGCCATCGACTTACACGAAACTTACAAAGCCTCGTTAAAAATAACTTATTTACTCCACTCAAGCTGACTGCGGCACAAGTCGGCCGGAATTCCTCTTCTTCTAATAGCTGGTCGGCCAGTTGCGCAGCAGGTGCTCGCCCACGCCTTTTTTCATGCGCATGCGATGGACTTCCAGGGTGCGGATCAAGAATTCCCGGGTGTCGCGCGGATCGATCACGTTCTGCGCTTCATACAGTTCTGCGAGACCCCACGCCGACGTGTCGCGCTCAACTTCCGCTTTCAGCTTGGCAAACTTCTCCGGGTCGTCTTGCTGCCGCACACCGTAGAGCACATTGACCGACACCGCAGGGTCCATGAAACCCAGGTCGGCCATGGGCCAGCAGGCCACCTCGTCGGCATTCTTGCCGCCGGCCATGTTGATGAACGCCTGGCCGTAGTTCTTGCGCATGATGACGGTGATTTTGGGCACGGTGACCAGCGTCAGCGCGTTCATCCAGTTGATGACCTTGCCCGGCATGCCGCGGATTTCGCCCTCGACGCCGATCAGGAAACCCGGCACGTCGACCAGGAACACCAACGGGATGTTGTACGAATCGCACAGCACCATGAAGCTGATGACTTTCTGCACCGCGTCGGCGTCCAGCGCGCCACCCTTGAACAGCGGGTTGTTGGCGATGAAGCCGACGCTTTTTCCGTCGAGCCGGGCCAGCACGGTGGCAATCGATTTGCCGAAACGCTCCTTCAACTCGAAGCTGGAATCCCTGTCGGCGATCGCGGCAATGATTTTGCGCACGTCGTACACCTTGGTGCGCGATTCCGGCAGGATGTCGAAGATCTGCTTGCAGGTCTCATCGGAACCGGCGGGCACCGGGTACTCCGGCGGCGGCTCCATGTGGTGGCCGGGCAGGTACGACAGGAATTTCTTGATCGCATCGATTGCCTGCTGGTCGGTGTCGACCGCCATGTCCGCCAGCCCTGAAACCCCCGTCAGCAGTTTCCAGCCGCCGAGGTCTTCGGCCTCGATCGGCTTGTTGATGGCGATCGAGGTCACGTTCGGGCTGGCGATCGCCATGATCGCGCCCTTGCGCATGACCACGAAGTCCGACATCGCCGAATACCAGGTCGATGAACCGTAACACGGGCCGAGCAGCGCCGAACACCAGGGCGCTTCGCGCAGCCGCTGATATTCGGTCGGATCCTGGGCAATGATCGCGCGGCCGGCGGAGCCCATGCGGTCGGGCATGCGCGCGCCGGAGGATTCGCCGAGCAGGATCAGCGGCATGCCGCGCCTGGCGGCAACCTGCTTCACGTGCTTGATCTTCTTCATGTTGATCACCGCGGACGAGGCGCCGAGCACGGTGAAATCATTGGAGACCACGGCCACTTCGCGGCCGTCGATGCGCCCGAAGCCGGCGACCTTGCCGTCGGCCGGCGTCTTGTGTTTGACCTCGGGACGGTTGCTGCGGGCGAAGCGGCCGGATTCGATGAAGGAGTCCGGGTCGATCAGGTAATCGATGCGCTCGCGCGCGTTGAGATGGCCCTCAGCCTTGCGCTTGGCGAGCTTTTCGGGTCCGCCCATACCCAGCGCTGCGGCGGTTTTTTCCCGGTACTCCTCAATCAGTTTTTCGAACGGCACAGCAGCTTCCTTCTGTATCTCAACGGGTTAGGGTGCAAATCCAGTGTGGATGGACGCAGGCAGGCGCGGTTTTCAGCGTCTTTAGCATAGTCCGATTGCCGCATTGTTGTCAAACAGATTGTTAACAATCTGACAAAACGGGGAGGAGCTGGATCGCCATGGCGGGGCTCAACGCCTGCTGCGTATCAGATTGCGCGCGATCACCAGTTGCTGGATCTGGCTGGTGCCTTCGAACAAACGGAACAGGCGCACGTCGCGGTAGAGCCGCTCGACTGCGTATTCCTGCATATAACCCGCGCCGCCGTGAATTTGCACTGCACGATCGGCAACCCGGCCGACCATTTCGGAAGCGAACAGCTTGCAGCACGCGGCTTCGAGCGTAATGCCCGCGCCGCTGTCGCGCTTGCGCGCTGCTTCCAGCGTCATGCTGCGCGCGGCGTAGAGCTCGGCCTGCGAATCGGCGAGCATGGCCTGCACCAGCTGGAATTCGGCGATGGGCTGGCCGAACTGCCTGCGTTCGAGCGCGTAGTTGAGCGCTTCGTCGAGCAGGCGCTGTGCTGCGCCCACGCTCACCGCCGCGATGTTGAGCCGCGCCTTGTCGAGCACCTTCATCGCGGTCTTGAAACCCACGCCTTCCTTGCCGCCGATCAGATTGGCCGCCGCAACACGCACGTTGTCGAACACGACGTCGGCGGTGTGCGAGCCGCGCTGGCCCATTTTGCGGTCGGGTTTGCCCACCGACAGCCCCGGCGTATCGCGCTCGACGATAAACGCCGATACGCCACCCGCGCCCTTGCTTTTCAAGTCGGTGCGCGCCATGACGGTGAACACATCGGCTTCCGGCGCGTTGGTGATGTAGCGCTTGGCGCCGTTGAGCACATAGTGGTCGCCGTCGCGGCGTGCTGTGGTGGTGAGCGAACCGGCATCGGAGCCGGCGCCCGGTTCGGTGAGCGCGAACGAACCGATCAGCTCACCCGATGCGAGCCGCGGCAGATAATGCTTTTTCTGTGCTTCGGTGCCGTCGATGACGATGCCCTGCGAACCGATGCCGTTATTGGTGCCCGCGATGGAGCGAAACACCGGCGAGGCCAGGCACAACGTCATCGACACCAGCACCTCTTCCTCCATGGTGAGGCCGAGCCCGCCGTACTGCTCGGGAATGGTGAGACCGAACAGCCCCATGCCGCGCATTTCCTGCAGGATATCGGCGGGAATGGCGTCGGTGTCGGCGACTTCCGCCTCGCGCGGAATCAGGCGCTCGCGCACGAAACGCTCTATCGTGTCGAGCAATATGTTGAACGATTCAGGATCGCGAATCACAAAGAATTAAAAACCCCCGACCGCCGATAAAAATGGATTAACGCCATAGGTATCCGGAGCAGCCGGCCAGTTGTCCTTATCCGCATTTGTCGGCGTTCATCGGTGGCTGAAACAGCACTGCTCTTACTGCAGTTCAACATTCGCATCCTTGATCACTTTGGCCCATTTCGCGATTTCGGTTTTGATGAACGCGGTAAATTGTGCCGGCGTGCTGCCGACCGGTTCCGCGCCCAGTTCCGAAATGCGCTTGCTCACGTCCGGCAGCCCCAGAATGCGCGCCGTCTCCGCAGAAAGCTTGTCGACGATGGCCTTGGGCGTGCCGGCCGGCGCCAGCAGCCCGAACCACGCCCCCGAGTCGTAGCCCGGCACGCCCGACTCGGCAATGGTCGGAATGTCGGCCGCGGCCGACGAACGTTTTGCAGGACTTACCGCCAGCGCGCGGATTTTTCCGGCTTTTACCTGGGGCAAATAGACCGGCATGTTGTCTATGGTCACCGCGATCTGACCGCCCATCACGTCGGCAAGCACCCCCGCGCTGCCCTTGTACGGGATGTGCACCAGATTCGTTGCGGTCATGTTCTTGAACAACTCCATCGACAGATGCGCGGTGCTGCCGTTGCCCGGCGAGCCATAGGAAAGCTTGCCCGGATTGGCTTTGGCGTAAGCGATCAGCTCCCTCACGTTTTTGACCGGCAATGAATTATTGACGACCATGATATTGGGCACCATGGCCACCAGGCTGACCGGCGCAAAGTCCTTGAGCGAATGCCAGCTGAGTTTTCTGTAAAGACTGACGTTGATGCCGTGAGTGCCGGCGGTGCCCATGATCAGCGTGTAGCCGTCGGGAGTCGCTTTCGCCGCCAGTTCGGTGCCGATGTTGCCGGCGGCGCCGGCCCGATTCTCGACGATTACCGGCTGGCCCCAGCTTTCGCTCATTTTCTGGCCGATGATGCGCGCCAGAATATCTGTGGTTCCCGCCGGGGTATAGGCGACGATGATGCGAATGGGCTTGGTCGGATAACCCTGGGCCACTGCCGACGACGTCAACGGCGCAAGCAACAACACCATTGCATTCAGCACGTATTTCATCGGCGCTCCTCCGTTTGATTGCAGGACGGCTGCTTGCTAGCGGCTTTTCACAACCTCTATGGTTTTGCGCTTGGGATCGACGCGCACCACGTCGCCGGTTTTGATGATGTCGTGCGGCCGGCGCGACCAGCCTTCGGTGATGGTGATGCCGGCGAACACCGCGCCCTGCACCATCACCGGGTTGGTGACGCCGAACACGAACGCCTTGGGAGCGATGCCTTTGTGCTTGATGTCATAAAACGCCCAGCCGGCGGCGATGCCGCCCTTGGCGCTCGGCGTAATCAGTATCTTGTCGCGCAGATTGTGCCCCTCCAGCGCGTGGCCCGGGCGCGATATCTGTCCGGTCCAGCGGTCGAGATCGTAACGCGGGCTGAAGCCCTCGTCGGACACCAGCGCTTCGCCTTCGACGACCGGCCCGAAGGCGCGCCTGACCCTGATGGTCGCGAATTTGGCGGGTTTTTTCATGCGCGCCGTACTTTGCCAGGGCGCTTGCCAGGGCGGTCTTCTCCGGTCAGCGCGATGGCTATGCAGTCCTGCGTGCGGCGCAGGATGGTATTGAATTTGTGCGCGCCTATGATGTTGGCGAGCTTGGCCGAGTTGGTCACCAGGTTGCTCCATCCGTTCTGCACGCGCATCTGCGCGACGTTCTGCAGGATGTAGAAGCATACGCCCTCAAGCACGGTGGCGCCGGCAGCTTCAATTTTGCCGAGGTAATCGAGTTCTTTTGCCGCGCTTTTGACGCCGTTGCTGGTGGTGATGAAAAGCTGGCTGCCCTGTTTTATTTTTTTGCCGTCGAGCAGCCCGGCCAGCACTTTCATTTCGAACAGCGACTGCTGCGGTCCGGAGAATACCACCAGATTGAGCGGGTTGCCGTGGGTGTTGTAGCCGGCATATACGCGCTCGATGTCGCGGTTGGTGATGGTAATCGTCGCATTCGGCTTGTTGCCGCCGAAAGCCGCTTTCAGCGTCGGCGCCTCGGGCGTCACGCCGACCATGTGAAACATGCCCATGGAGCCATAGCTCGCCAGCGCCGCGCCCAGATGCTTGAGCTGGTCGGCGCTGGGGCGCCTCTTGATGCCACTGAACACCGGCACCGCGAAATAATCCTGGTGTGCCGAACCGACGATCTTGCCCACCGCGCCCCAGTCGGCGAAATCGTCCAGGTCGGCCTTGAGATTGACCTGCAGCGTGCCCTTGCGATGGCG
>CAKKQX010000176.1 GCA_919902235.1 Burkholderiales bacterium | reverse complement strand
GAGGGGATCAGGCCGCCGCCGAGCTTTTCCCCGACAGTTCGTTCTTGATGGCGTTAATGGCGCGCTCCAAATCTTCCTCGTTGTTGAAGAAGCTCATCGACAGCCGCAGCGCGTCGTCCTTGACGTTGGCGACGATGCGGTGCTTTTCGCGCAGCCGCTCCATCAGTCCCGCGGCGTCCGGCACCATGACATTGACGATGTGCGCGCGTGCTTCCCAGGATTGCGGCGTAAGGGTTTTCAGGCCCGCTGCCTTGATCAACTCCAGGCATGTGGTGGTGAGTTGGCGCACGCGGTTTTCGATGTGCCGGAGTCCGATAGCCTGGATGAATTCCGCGCCGCTGCGCAAGACGCGGATGCCGAGGAAGTTCGGGTTGCCGCCTTCGAAGCGGTGCGCGGTGCGCACGTAATCGAACTGACTGTTGACGTGGGCGCGCGCGGTGGCCGAACCCTTTGCGACCGGCGCTTTGAGGAACGGGGCTTTGAGTTCGTCCACCAGTTCCTCGCGGCAATACATCAGTCCCGATCCGGTCAGCCCGAACAAATTCTTGTGGCCGCCGATGGCGATGATGTCGGCGCCCAACTCGCTTAGCGGTGCCGCCAGTATGCCCGCGGCCTGCACGCCATCGACAACCAGCCGGCAGCCGCGTTCCCGGCACGCTGCGCCGAGCGCCGGAAGGTTCACGCGGTAGCCGTTGCCATAAGTAATATAGGCGGTCGACACCACCCGGGTGCTGGCATCCATTTTTTCCACAAACGCTTCCAGCGGCAGGCAGCCGTTGCGGTTTTGCGCAAAGCGGATTTCCACACCCTTGCTTTCCCAGTGCTTCCAGACCCAGATGTTTGCCACGTGTTCCATGTCGGTGAGCACGATGTTGTCGCCCGCCTTCAGGTCGAAGGCATGCGCGGCAATGTTGAGTCCCTCAGTGGTGTTTTTGGTGAATGCAATCTCCGTCGGTTTGGCGCCGAGCAGTTGCGCCATCGCTATGCGCGTGTCGGCGACGTTGGTTGCCGACCAGGCGTCGGCACCGGCATTGTCGTAGACGTCGCGGCAATATGCCTGCATCGCCTGTTCCTGGCAGCGTGGCGGCGGGGTTTTGCGCGCGACGTCGAGGTAGGTCCATTGCGCGAGGGTGGGAAACTCGCGACGCAGTGCCGCCCAGTCGGGCGTATTCATGTTCACGTATATTCCGTCATTCGAGCGCCAGGCCGGCTTGCTTGATCGCTTTTGCCCAGCGCGCCAGCTCGTTTTTGATGTGCGCCGTGAATTCTGCCGGGGTGCTGCCCACCGGAATTACCGCCTCGTCGTTGAGGCGGTTGGTGATCTCGGGAGAGCGGACGATGGCGATGATTTCCCTGCTCAGACGGTCGATCGCCGCCTTTGGCGTGCCCGCCGGCACCACGATGCCGTACCACGACCCGGTTTCGTAACCCGGCACGCCGGCTTCGGCCACGGTCGGGATGTCGGGTATGGCGGTCGAGCGGCGCGCCCCGGTCATCGCCACAGCGCGCAGCTTGCCGGCCTTGACCTGCGGCAGCATGGCCACTGCGCTGCTGAACATCACCTGCACTTCGCCCGACAGCAGATCGGTGAGCGCCGGCGACAATCCCTTGTAGGGGATATGGGTCATTTTTGCGCCGCTCATCATGTTGAACATCTCGACCGCAAGATGCGACGAGCCGCCTGCGCCATTGGACGCGTAATTGATTTTTCCCGGCCTGGCTTTGGCCAGCGCAACCAGTTCCCTGACCGATTTGATCGGCAGCGAGGGATGCACCACCACCAGCAGCGGCGCCGAGGCAATCAGGCTGACTGCATCGAAATCCTTGAGCGGATCGTAAGGGATTTTCTTGCGCAGATTGGGGTTGATGCCGTGAGTCGCCACGCCTGCGAGGAACATGGTGTAGCCGTCGGCGGGAGACTTCGCGGCGGCTTCCGCGCCTATGGCGCCACCTGCGCCGGGACGGTTGTCGACCAGCACCTGCTGGCCGGTGGCGGCGGTCAGCTTCTGTCCGATCAGTCTGGCAATGGTGTCGTTACCGCCGCCGGGCGGGAAGGGCACGATGAAGCGGATCGATTTGGCGGGATAGTTCTGGGCATGGCCTGCCGCGGGCCACAAAACAAACGCCAGAAGCGCGATAACGTGTTTTTTCATAATACCCCCGACATTCCCCCGTCCAGATTGACGCTGGTGCCGGTCACGTAGCTTGCGGCGTCCGAAACAAGGAATGCAATTACGTTTGCCACTTCAGCCGGTTCTCCGACACGTCCGAGCGGAATTTCCCTTGCGGTCCTGGCGTAGTACTCGTTTGCGTCCAGCGCCTCTTTCTTGATGCGCCGCTCATGCTGTCCGGATTTTATTTTGCCGATGCACACGGTATTCACAAGAATATTGTCGGCGGCAAATTCCTTCGACAGCGCTTTGGTGATGGCCAGTCCCGCCGCGCGCGAAACCGAGGTCGGCATCGATTCCGCGCCGGGCTGTTTCGCACTGGAAATCGTGATGTTGACGATGCGGCCGCCGCCCTGTTTTTTCATATGGGGTACCGCCAGCCGCGTGCAGCGGATCGCGCCGAACACCTTGAGTTCGAGGTCCGAGCTCCAGGTTGCGTCGTCAACTTCGAGAAACTTGCCGCGCGCCGAAGTGCCGGCGTTGTTGACGAGGATGTCGATGCGCCCGAAACGCTCGATCACCGCTTTCATGAAGCGCTCGATGTCGGCGGGCCTGCTCATGTCGGCTGCGACCGCCAGCACTTCGGCGCCGGTTTTGCCGATCTCGTCCGCGGCTTTTTCGAGCGGTTCCGCGCGCCGCGCGCAGATCGCGACTTTGGCGCCTTCCTGCGCGAGTTTGAGCGCCGTCGCCTTGCCTATGCCTTCGGTGCCGCCGGTAACGATGGCAACCTTGCCTTTCAATCCCAGTTCCATGATTCGCTCCCTAAACAAATTGATACGAAAAGCGCGCCGTATTCACGCAGCATACGCACGTACTTGAATGTTCCGGCGCTCCGGGCGTATTGACTGACGGCTGCAAAGATTGCTCCGCAATCCGCGCGGAGAATACTCCGGACAATGTCCGCTACCATGGCAGGGGGGTGCGCGTAATTCTCCGCGACATGCCCGTCTGCCCTGACGTTATTGATTGCGGCGGTATTGTAGCGTGAATGTAGCGCGAATCGGACGGGTTTCATGTGAGTTATGGCTCGGTCTGCCGGTCCGGTCGGCTGCTGTACCGGCGTTGCGGCCGGGCCGAAGATATTGCCGAAAATGAACTTACCAACAGCAACGAATCGTCGTAGCATATGTCTATATAGGTTGGTGGCGGAGCGGTTGCGGCAGGCGTGAGGTCAGGGCTGCAACGTAGCCCCGATCCGGACCTCCGGCTTTCGGAGGGCATAAGATGCGCATCAACACGGCGTAAAAGGGGCTGTCATGAAAAAACGACTGATGTGGCTGTGGAATCTGCGGGGCAAGCATGGCCAGCATGATTTGCGTCTGTTTGTTGCGGCTTTCCTGGCTGGTTTTGCGACGCTGATGTTGTCCACGCCTTCTCTTGCCCAGGATGCCGCGCCCAAGCCGCCGGCGACGCGCACCCAGCAGGAGCTTTCCGTCGACTCGCTGTCGGTGGTCAAGGTGCGCAGCAAAGCGGTATCCGATGCGCGCAGTTCCCGATCTCTCGGCCAACAGCGCGAAGGCACCGGCGTCGTCATCGATTCCAGCGGACTGGTGATGACCATCGGTTATCTTATTGTCGAGGCCGAGAACGTGGAGTTGTCTACCGCGGACGGCAAGGTATTCCCGGCGACTGTGGTGGGTTATGACAACGTCACCGGCATGGGGCTGCTCAAAGCGCTTACGCCGTTGCCGGTGAAGCCCGTCGATTTCGGGGAGTCCGCCAGCATTGCGAATCGCGATCTGGTGCTGATCGTGGGGTTCGACGGGGTGGCCCCGGCGTATGTGGTGTCGAAGCGGCCTTTCGTGGGGTACTGGGAATATTTGCTCGATGAGGCGATCTACACGGCTCCGGTGACCGTGAACTGGCAGGGCGCTGCGCTGCTGAGCCGCGAAGGCAAGCTGCTCGGTATCGGTTCGCTGGTGGTGGGCGATTCGATCGGATCCAGCAGCAATATTCCCGGCAATATGTTCGTGCCGATCGATGTCCTGAAGCCGGTGCTGGGCGATTTCATCGCCAACGGCAAATCCACGACCAAACCGCGGCCGTGGATCGGCATCAACACGCAGGAAGTGCAGGGCAATCTGATCGTGACGCGGGTTTCGCCCGAAGGTCCCGCCGATGATGCCGGTCTTAAGTCGGGCGACGTCATCGTCGGTTTTGGTGGCCAGCCGGTGAGCGGCCAGGCCGATTTTTATATCCGGCTATGGAAAAGCGGCGAAGCCGGTGTCGAGATTGCCCTCGATGTGCTCAAGGGCAACCGCGTGGAAAACTACAAGGTCAAGTCCATCGACCGTGACAAGTATTTCCGCCCCAAGCCGGTATTCTGATCCGGGGCGGGCGGCTGGTCAGCGCAGATATGCCGCCTGCCGCTTCTTGTACGATTCGCCGTCCACCAGCGCGTCCATTTCCCTGGCTGAAATGATCTTGTCTTTGAGATCGGCCGGCGCGCCGCCGTTGAAGAGGTGGGTGTAGGTTTCACGCAGCGCCTTTGCCGCCGCAGCGACCGGCTGGTGCCCCTGCAGCAGGATGCGCGCGCCGGCGGCGACAAACTCTTCGCGCTTGATCGAGGCCGGCGCCGAACCGACGATCACCGGCAGTTTCGCCGCCTCGTGCACCGCTTTCACCTGGTCTATGGTTTCCACGCCGATGATGAAAATGCAGTCCACGCCGCAGGCGGCATAGGCTTTGACGCGCTCGACGGTGCGCGCGGTGTCTTCCACCTTGAGTGCCGCGGTGCGGCCGGCGATGACCGTCGCGGGATCCTTGCGCGCGGCGACCGCGGCCTTGAGCTTGCCGATCATTTCCGCGGTGGAAATGAGTTCGTCCGTGCCCTCGGGCTGGCCGAAGCGCGCGGGCAGGGCCGTGTCTTCTATGCTCATCGCCGACACGCCGGCATGTTCCAGTTCTTCCACCGTGCGCATCACATTCAAGGCGTTGCCGTAGCCGTGATCGGCGTCGACCAGCAGCGAGAGTTTGCTGGCGCGCATGATGCGCCGGATCTGCTCCGCGAATTCGCTGAGCGTGAGCACAATCAGGTCGGGCGCGGCGAGCGTCGTGTGCGACGCCACCGAACCGGCCAGCATGCCGAGTTCATAGCCCACGGCTTGCGCGATGCGCGCCGAAAGCGGATCGAAGACGCTCGCCGGCGAAACGCACTGCGTTCCGGCGAGCATGGCGCGCAGTCTGTTGCGTTGTTCGGTAGGGCTCATGATTTCTCTCTGTTGCGCCGTCTGGCGATTTAAAAATATGTTTTAAAACAATTAGTTAACTGATATCCATCAATACATGCCCATGCCGAAGACACCGCTGGCCAGATCCATCTGTTCGACCAGCTTGCGGCCCACCATATTGCGCAGCGTTTCGGTGGTGCCGCCGCCCAGGCTGCCGTAGCGCGTGCCGCGGAAAAAGCGCGACACCGCGAACTCGTCGGTGAAACCGTAGCCGCCGTGAATCTGGATCGCCTCGGAAGTGACGCGTATCGACATCTCATTGGTATAAATCTTGGCCATCGCCGCGAGCGTGGGATCGGGGAACTGGTCGCCGGAAACCGCCGCGCGGTAGAGCAGGCCGCGCGCGGCTTCGATCTCGATCAGCATGTCGGCGACTTTCCAGCGCAAGCCCTGGAAATCACCGATCGGGTGCCCGAACGCGGAGCGATTGCGCATGTAGCGCACCGCTTCCTCAAGCGCGCCCTCGGCCAGCCCCAGGCAGATCGCGGGATTGAGGCAGCGCTGGGTATTGAATGCGTTGAGCAGGCGCTTCATGCCGTTGTCGCGGATCACCAGGTTTTCCAGCGGCAGCTCGATGTCGTCGAAGATGACTTCCGACAGGTATTCGCCACCCATGGTGTGAAAGCTCGCCTTGGCGCTGAGTCCCTTGACGCCACCCGGCACCAGCACGCAGCCGATGCCGGCAGCGCCCGGTTTGCTGTTGACGCGCGTAAACACCACGAACATCTCCGCGATGTCGGCGCGCGAGATCAGTGTCTTCACGCCCTTGAGCACCACCTTGTCGCCCCTGATCTCGCAATTGGTGCGGTAGTTGGGCACGTCGGTGCCGGCGTCGGGCTCGGTCATGCAGATGGCGAGTATGGCTTCGCCGCTTGCCACGCGCGGCAGGATTGTGCGCTTGATCGATTCCGGCGCGTAGGTGGCGATGATGCGCGTCTGCACGCCGACTTCGCCCAACGCCGCCATCGCGGTCACGTAGCACACCTTGCCGATTTCCTCGAGCACCAGCACGGTATCGAGAATCGACAACCCCGAGCCGCCGTATTCCTGCGGCACCGACATGCCGAGCACGCCGAGCTCGGCCAGCCGCTGCATGTTTTCCACGGGCCAGGTGCCGTCGAGGTATTTGATGGCGCGCGGCGCGAATTCCTTCTGGCAGGCTTTGCGCACGGTGTCGACGAAAGCGCGCTGATCTTCGGAAATTTTGAAATCCATGGTTATGAACCTGAGTATTTATTAGCCGCCGATGAACGCCGATAAAACAGGAAAAATACGCAAACAGCAGTTTCACATCTTTTTTGAGATACGGATTCCCTATGCTGATGTGCTTGAAGCCTTTGTTTTTCATCGGCGTTCATCGGCGGCTTGAGATTAATCAATGCCGGTTTGCCTGGCCTGTGCGGTTGTGCCGGCGGCCGGAAACCTGGAATTATAGGCCGTCACCGCGGGCCGCGCCAAACCGCTGGGCGATTCGAGTCCGCCATTTGACGCATTCAGCTTCGTATCCTAGACTTACGTCCCTTTCGGTTAGCCCCCTTCAGTTCAGGCCGTCGCACAACTCAACGAGGAACATCATGGATCAGCCGCAAGCCAGCGCCAACATCACCGGCCAGGAACATTGGACCAAGAAAGGCGACATCAAGCTTTTCCTGTGGGAGAAATCCGCCGCTAAGTCTGCGGGCAAGCGCGGCACGGTGTTGTTCGTGCACGGCTCGTCGATGGCCTCGCAGCCGACCTTCGATCTGCAGGTGCCGGGGCGGCCGCATTCCTCGGCCATGGACTGGTTCGCGAATCAGGGCTTCGACACCTGGTGTTTCGACATGGAAGGCTACGGCCGTTCCGACAAGCACCGCGATATTTATTGCGACATCGCCAACGGCGCCGACGACCTTGCCGCAGCGACCGATTACATCATGAAAACGCGCGGCGTAAAGCAGTTCCTGATCTACGGCATTTCCTCCGGCGCGCTGCGCGCCGCGATGTTTGCGCAGCGCCACCCCGAGCGCGTGCAGCGCCTGGCGCTTGACGCCTTCGTATGGACCGGAGAAGGCAGCCCGACGCTGGATGAGCGGCGCAAGAAACTGCCGCAGTGGAAAAGCATGAAGCGCCGGCCGATCGACCGCGCTTTCGTGCGCAGCATTTTTAATCGTGATCATCCGGGCTGCGCCGAGGAGAAGGTAATCGAGGCCTTTGCGGATGCCATTCTGGCTCTCGACGATTCGGTGCCGACCGGCACCTATCTCGACATGTGCTCGAATTTGCCGGTGGTCGATCCGCAAAAAATCACTGCGCCTACCATCATCATGCGCGGCCAGTTCGACGGCATTGCCGGCATCGATGATCTGCTGGCGTTTTTCAAACGCCTGCCCAATTCCGACAAGCAATTTACGGTGATGTCCGGGATTTCGCACGCCAGCTTCCACCAGATCAATTACCTGACGGTGTATCACATATTGCATTCCTTCTTCGTCCAGCCGGAACCTGTTTACCGCGGCTGAGTCGAAGCAGTATTACCCGATAAAATTAACCGGAGGAAAATTCATGAAACAGACTTCAGCAATACGCTCCGCAACAGGCGCCGCGGGAGCAGTGTTTGCCGCGTGCGCGCTGCTCGCGGCTCCCACGGCGGGCGCCCAGGCGTGGCCCACCAAGGCGGTGCGCGTCATCGTGCCTTTCGGCCCCGGCGGCGGCACCGACATTCAGGGGCGTCTGTTGGGGCAGAAATTCCAGCAGAGCATGGGCCAGAACTTCCTGGTCGAAAATCGCGCCGGCGGAGGAGGTACGATCGGGGCGGAATTGGTCGCGAGGTCGCCAGCCGATGGCTATACGATCCTGTTTACCACGGCGTCGCTGTCGGTCAACACCACACTTTACGCCAAGCGCATGAAATTCGACCCGATCAACGACCTCGTTCCGGTCAGCTGGATTTCCTCGGTGCCGCTGGTGCTGGTGGCACACCCCAGCGTGCCGGTGAAGAACGTGAAGGAACTGATCGCGCTCGCCAAGCGCACCGGCAAGCTCAATGCCGCCCACAACGGCAGCGGCACCACCAGCCATCTGTCGGTCGAAATGCTCAAGCAGTTCTCCGGTGTTAACGTGACGCCTGTGCCGTACGGCGGCGGCGGCCCGGCAATGGTGTCGGTGCTGAGCGGGGAAACCGATTTTTCATTCGCCACCGCGCTGGCTGCGCAGCCTTTCGTCAAGTCGGGCAAAGTGAGGGCGCTTGCGGTAACTACCGCCAGGCGGGCTTCGGTGTTCCCCGATTTGCCGACGATGAAATCGCTGTATCCGGACTTCGAGTCCGACAACTGGTACGCGATGTTCTTCCCGAAAGGCACGCCCAAGGAAATCGTCGCCAAGCTGAACGCCGAAATCATCAAGGCGCTCAAGTTGCCGGATGTTGACTCCTTCATCCGTAAGGAGGGTGGCGAGCCGGTGGGCAGCACGCCGGAAGAACTTGCCGCCTACTTCAAGCGTGAAGTGGCGAAGTACGCCAAGGTCATCAAGGCGGGAAACATCGTCGGCGAGTGATAACAGCGGACGGCAACGCGCCGCGCCATATTGCAGCATAGCAGGGGCCCAGGGGCTCCTGTTTTTTTACCGTGACGGATGCCCGCATCCGGATTGCCGGCCATGGTTTCGCGGTATCTGCGCCTCGAGTTCAGCATCAGGGATGGCTCAAGAGCGAAATCGGGAAATACGCGAAAGTCACCGATGCCGGCGCGTCAAGGTCAAATAACGCCCCGCTTTGCCGGGGCGTTTTTGTTTGCGGCCGGGGACGAAACATCGCCCATGCGCTAGAATCCTCCGTTGTTCCGCTGAAAATAATCCGGGGTGCAAATACAGTGAGCGAGTTCGATGCCGCGTCGCTCGACGCGCAAAGCCAGTACAAGCTGATGGTGGGCACGGTGACGCCGCGGCCGATCGCGCTGGTGACCACGCTGGGCAAGGATGGCCCAAATGCGGCGCCGTTCAGTTTTTTCAACTGCGTCGGCACGCCGCCGCCGATGGTGATGTTCTCGGTCGGCGCCAAGGAATCCGGCGCCAAGGATACGGTGCGGAACATCCGCGAAATCCCCGAGTTCGTGGTGCATATCGTCAGTGACGCAATCAAGGACCAGATGAACATCTGTGCGCTCGATTATCCACGTGGCGTCAACGAAATCGACAAGGCCGGTTTCACCACCGCGCCTTCGCGCAAGGTGCGTCCGCCGCGTATCGTCGAAGCGCCGGTCGCGCTCGAATGCAAACTGATGCAGATCGTGGAACTCGGGCACAAGCCCTATCACCTGGTGATCGGCGAAGTGGTCTATTTCCATTACCACGATGGCATCGTCAACGATCGTTTTCACGTCGATCTCGCCCGCGTCAATCCGATCGGCCGGCTTGCGGGCAAGGGCGGCTACACGCGCGTCACCGACCGCTTCGAGATGCCGCGCCTCAAGCTGGGCGGCGAATAAGGCCAAGCTTCACGACATAATCGACGAACAGCCGGGTTCGCACAATCCAATAATTCCGGCATCAGGCTACCAAAGGGGTTATTCAACCTTTTTGCTGGGAGTGTGGAAAATGATTTGCAGATTCATGGTTGGTCTGAGCGCTGTATTTGCCGCGTCCATTGCCTGTGCGGCGGAGTATCCCGCGAAGCCCCTGCGCCTGGTGGTGCCTTACTCGGCGGGCGGTTCAACCGACACGGTGGCGCGCCTTATCGGCGCGCGCCTGTCGGAGCGTCTCGGCCAGCAGGTGGTTGTGGACAACCGCACCGGCGCCGGCACGCTGATCGGCACCGGGATCGTCGCGCAGGCGGTGCCCGACGGCTATACGCTGTTGATGGCCACTCCGCCGCTCGCGGTCAATCCGGCGCTCCACGCCAAGGTGTCCTACGATCTGGAGCGCGATTTCGTCGCCATTACCAACGTCGCCGCATCCAGCAATCTGCTGGTGGTGCATCCTTCGCTGCCGGCAAAGTCGGCCAAGGAACTGATCGCCCTGCTCAAGGCCAACCCGGGCAAGTTCAACTACGGTTCCAGCGGCGTCGGCGGCGCCGGGCATCTCGCGATGGCGCTATTCACCAGTATGGCGGGCGTGGATGCCGTGCACGTGCCGTACAAAGGCGGCGCGCCGGCGGTCGCCGATCTGGTCGGGGGGCGGCTCAATCTGATGATGGCGAATCTCACCACTGCGCAGCCGCATATCCGCGCCGGGCGCTTGCGCGCACTTGGCGTCGGCACCAAGAAACGCACGCCGCTTTTTCCCGAAATGCCGACGCTGGCGGAAGCCGGTGTGCCGGGTTACGAGGCCAACAACTGGAACGGCATGGTAGCGCCGCGCGGCACGCCGCGGGCGGTGATCGAGCGCTTGTACCGTGAAGTGGCTGCTGTGCTGAAAGAACCGCTCACGACCGAAAGGTTGGCCGCCGGCGGGCTGGAGCCCATCGGCGACACGCCCGCCGAATTTGCCAGGTACCTCAAGGCCGAGGCCGGGAAGTGGGGCAGACTGGTCAAGACCGCCGGTATCAAGGCCGAGTAGTTTTTTTCGACACCAAGGACACCATGCCGACAAAACCGCTGCATCAGTTAACCGCGACCGAGATCGTGCAGGCGATCACCGCGGGCAAGACTAGCGCCGAGGCGGTCGCGCAGGCCTGCCTCGAATACATCGCCGGGCGCGAGCCGCAGGTGCAGGCCTGGCATTATCTGGAGCCGGATCTCGTGCTCAGGCAGGCGCGCGCGCTCGACCGGCGCGGCACCAGCGGACCGCTGCAGGGCGTGCCGGTGGCGATCAAAGACATCATCGACACCTGCGACATGCCGACCGAGTACGGCACGCCTATTCACAAGGGACACCGGCCGCGCATAGATGCGGTGTGCGTTGCGCTCACGCGCCGCGCCGGCGGCCTGATCATGGGCAAGACGGTGACCACCGAATTCGCCAACCGCTTTCCCGGCAAGACCATGCATCCCATGGATCCCAAACGCACCCCGGGGGGTTCTTCCAGCGGCTCGGCGGCGGCAGTCGGCGCCGGTATGGTGCCGCTCGGCGTAGGCACCCAGACCACGGCGTCCACCATACGTCCGGCCGCGTTCTGCGGCTGTGTGGGTTACCGGCCGACGTGGGGCGATTTGCGTTGCGCGGGGGTGATGGAGGCGGCGGGCTCGCTCGACACGCTGGGCCTGATCGCGCGTTCGGTCGAAGATGTCGTCCTCTACCGCGACGTGTTGCTCGGGATCAAGCCGGAGCCGCTGCCGGCTGCTACAGTCGCGCCACGCATCGGGTTTTGCCGCACGCCTGTCTGGGACCAATGCGAAGCGGAGACGCAGCGCTTGCTCGAGGAATGCGCGGCCGGACTGGCGAAGGCCGGCGCAAAAGTCACCGAGGTGACGCTGCCCGAGGAGTTCGGGCGGATTGAGGATGCGCACCGCTGGATATCGAGCTTCGAGTTTGCGCGCAACCGCGCCTGGGAGATCGACCATCACCTGGACATGATCAGCGAGACGCTGCGCAATAACCGCCTGCAGGACGGACTGTCGTGCAGCTTCGGGAAGTACAGTGACGCGCGCGTTTTCGCGGAGCGTTGCCGTCTGATGCTGGACGACTTGTTCGCGGATTACGATGTACTGCTTGCTCCGGCCACGGCAGGCGAGGCGCCGCTCGGTCTGAATTCCACCGGCAACGCGGCGTTTTGCGCCATCTGGACCAGCATGCACGTGCCGGCGATGACACTGCCGCTGTTCACCGGCCCCAACGGACTGCCCATCGGCGCCCAGCTTATCGCCAGGCGCTATAACGACCGCAGGCTGTTCGAAGCCGCGCGCTGGGTGGCGGGGAGTTATAAATGATGAACGCGGAATGATGAATGCGGAACTATCGACAGCGCCGCCGGCGATTTTTGTTCATCATTCATCGTCCACCGCATCTGGTTCAGTTGCCCTTGATGTTTGCGTCGCGTATGACCTTGCCCCACTTGGCGGTTTCGTCCCGGATGTAGGCGGCGAATCCCTCGGGCGAACTCGAGGTCGCGATGATGCCCGCGTCCATCAGGCGTTTTTTCACATCGGGCATTGCCAGCGCCTTGACGGTTTCGGCGTTGAGACGCGAAATGATGTCCCTGGGCGTGCCGGCTGGCGCGAACAGGCCGTACCAGTTATTGACTTCAAATCCCTTGAGCCCCGCTTCGGACATCGTCGGCAGCTCCGGCATGCCCTCGAAGCGTTTGCTGCCGGCCACCGCAAGCGGCCGGACTTTCTTGCCGTCGATTGCGGCCGTCGCGGTCGACAGGGTCGAGAACACGATCTGCACATTGCCCGAGACAAGGTCGAGCATGGCCGGCGCGCCGCCCTTGTACGGGATGTGCGCCATTTTGACTTTGACCATGGCGTTGAACAGTTCGCCCGCGAGGTGGTCCGCCGCGCCCGAGCCCGATGAGCCGTAATTCAGATCGGTCGGCCGTGCCCTGGCGATGGCGATGAGTTCCTTCACCGATTTTGCCGGCAGCGAGGGGTGTACCACCAGCACATTGACGGCGACCGCAGCCTGCGAAATCGGCGCAAGATCCTTGACCGGGTCGTACGGCATCTTGCTCAGCAGACTGGGGTTGATGGCGATCGGGCCTATGGTGCCCATCACCAGCGTGTAGCCGTCGGGCGGGGATTTGGCGGCGAGATCGACGCCCAGCATGCCGCCCGCGCCGCCGCGGTTGTCCACCACCCCCTGCTGTCCCAGCGCGGGGGAGAGTTTCTGTGCAATGGCGCGCGAAGTGATATCGGCGCCGCCGCCGGGCGCAAACGGACTGATCAGGCGCACCGAGCGGGCGGGCCAGGATTGCGCGAAAGCCGTGCCGGTAAGAATGGCCATTGCGGCAGCGCTCAGCAGTTGAGTCGTGAGTTTCGTCATCGTTTCCTCGTTAATTGTCATCGTTAACAACCCAGGCGCAGCGTGGTGCAGGCAACGCGCTTTGAATAAGCAATATAAAGAACATACAAGAAGCGTGCCACCGCTGCGACTACGGCCTGCGCTGCGAGACCAGCTGAATCCAGTGTCAGCATTGCGCATCACAATAGCGCAATGTGCACCACAATCCGGCATCTCCTGGCGCGCGAGGCGGCCATGCGCCTGTATCTACGGCGGAAAAATATGTTTTAAAACAATATGTTATGATTTAAATGCGGAATTATCACCTTGACAAAGCATAGATACCAGCATCATCATTTTGCCAGTGACAGGCCGGTAGCTCACGCCTTGGCGCGTGGCTTTTTCTTTGCGGGCTTCGCCTTGCGATGGGCTGGTTTTGCCTTCAAGAGCTTATCTATTGCGCTCTCGAAGTTCTTCCATTCGCCTGGGCTGGGCTTTGGTTTGGGGTGTGTGGTCATGGCAGTGGAAGTTTAGGCCGTGGCAGGCGAGAATGCAATTGATGTCGATTCAAAACTGATGGCAGAGAAAATACGCCAGCTCGTTACTTCTGAAATGGATTTGGCAGGCGAGAGAGTATTGAATCAACACGCCGAAGGTTGGACTGATGCTGACGTAACTGTGCGCGGCGTTCTTTTTGAGATGTTGGCAGCGTCCTCGTGTGAATTTCGAGAAGCATTGTGCGAGCTTTTTCTATCATATCCGCGATCTGGCGCATCTGCTTTGGCGTCCAAGCGATCTGAATGACGCCCTGGCTCGCTCGTTTTGGAATAGCGTAAGCGCGCGCTTTGTCACTAGTGCCGATTCCATCTTGTTCTGGGAATCGCCAAATGGCGTGAACGATGTTGTTTCGCCGATTTTGTAGTCTGTTGATTAACACGCATACCTTTTCGAGTTCTGCGGTCTTATGTTTGTGTTCTGGCGATTTTTTGGTGAGCGCAATTAACATTTCAGCCCACCCCTTCGCGTTTGATGTGCCAGCAAGAACCACCACTTTGTCTAGTTTGGTATTGCTGATGCTGGATAACGTCGAGAGCATCATGCGTTCGAGTAGTGACCATGTGGCGGCAACTTTACCAATGGCCTCCAAGTGGGATTTGGTTAGTCTTTTGTAGATGTCTGACTTTCCCTTTGGCCAAATGTCGCGAGACGGAAACGATATGTCTGGGTTTTC
>CAKKQX010000175.1 GCA_919902235.1 Burkholderiales bacterium | reverse complement strand
ATTCAACCTCTTGATTTGTACAGACTTTCAATTGAAAAAACCGGGGAAACATCAGGGGTCGGGGAAAGGGGTTGAGCGTTCCGACTGTCATCCATTATGAAACGCTCAATAAGCAGTCATTCTTTCCTTGTATCCCAGGGTGCGGGACAGCGTGTGCGCAAACTTGCGCACTGCTCCGGAGAGCTGTGGCAACAGATTTTTGCGATATCTGTGCTCGGGAACGGTGTAACCGATGTTGCCCACGACCTTGCCGTGCACATCGAACACGCCGGCAAAAATGCCGACTGCTCCAGGAATACGCTGGCCGAAAGTGACCGCAAACCCCTGGGCGCGGATCTGTGCAAGAGCCTCGTGCAGGGCCCTGCGTGAAGGGACCGCTCTGCGCACCGCAGGGTCATCTTTCTCCGCCGCCAGCGCGCGCTCAACCGCATCTTTGGGCAAATAAGCGAGAATCGAGCGTCCCGACGCGCCGGTCAGCAAAGACAAGGGCTCGTTCTTCTTGACCCGGTAGCCGAGCGGATGTGACGATTCACAATCCGCAACAAACATCATCTTGCCTTCCTGCGGCAGGTATAGCCCGAGATAAGCGGTCTCGTTGTATTCCTGCAGCGCCGCTTTCAGGATCGGCATCGCAACAGCCTGGATGGGATGCTTGTTGAACACCAGCGAAGATAACCGGAAGAACTCGCGTCCGACGCGGTAAGCGCGCGCCGCTGCGTCGTGCTCTATCATGCCTTCGTGTGCCAGCAATTCCAACAGGCGGTGCACGGTCGACGGCGGCAGCAGCAGACGCTCCGCCAGCGTCTTGATCTGCACATCACCCTCGGCTTCCGCCATTTCACGCAGGATCGCGATAGCGCGGCTCACCGTGCCGGTATCAGCAGCCCTGCCTTTAGTTGGCATTGGTCATGATTCCCGGTTAGCGTCCAAACAGATGTATCGCGCACGCGCCGTGGTCAAAGCCATAGGTCCCGCCGCCGGTAACATGCGTGAGCCCGATTTTGGCATCCGCAACCTGGCGCACGCCGCACCTGCCCTGCAGCTGGCGCACGATCTCAACCATCTGCGCGGCCCCGCTCGCCCCGACCGGATGCCCCTTCGACAACAGCCCGCCGCTCGGATTAACGGGGATGCGCCCGCCCAGCGAGGTCGCACCGTCGTGCAGCAGCCTGACCGCCTCGCCGCGTCCGCACAGCCCCAGCGCTTCGTAGTACAGCAGTTCGGCGATCGAGAATGCATCGTGGCATTCCAGCACGTCGATATCCTCGGGGCCAACACCCGTTTCCTCATACAGTTCGCCCGAGCAGCGCAGCGTAATCTCCGGAATCGTCATGTCGCGGAATCCCGGCAGGTAACGCCCCGAGGCAAGATGCGAACCCAGCACGTGCACATGTTGCCGATTATGATGGGGCGCTAAATCCGAGGGGCAGATCACCAGCGCGGCCGCGCCGTCCCCCGTCGGGCAGCATTGCAACAGTGTAAGCGGATCGGCAATCCGGCGCGAAGACAGCACCTCATCGACGGTGGTCTCGGTCTGGATCTGGGCATGGGGATTGAGCGCGCCATGCCTGCGCGCCTTGACCGCCACCGCGGCGAGGTCTCTTTCCGTGGCGCCGTAGTCGTGCAGGTAGCGCTGTGCGCGCATCGCGTAAAGACCCGGCATCACCATGCCGTTGGCGACCTCGATGTCCTCCTGGTCCAGCGGCAGCGTTCCCCCGCCGAGCCGCGTCAACTGCTCGACGCCGAGCACCAGGGCGTAATCAATGATGCCGGTGGCGACCGCGATCCAGGCTTCGCGGAATGCAGTTGCGCTGCTCGAGCACGCGTTCTCGCAATTGATTACCGGAACGCCGCTCATGCCGGTCTCGCGCGCGATGCGCTGGCCGGCCATCCAGCCGGAAATTGCCGCGCCGGAATAAATGGACTCGATCTGCTTGTTCGCCACTCCGGCTTCCTGCAGCGCCTCGATCACCGCCGGGCGCGCAAGTTGCGGCACCGTGACATCGCGATGCTTGCCGAACTTGATCATCCCGGTGCCGATCACCGAAACGGAGCGTAGATTGCCTTTCATGCGCATCCTCCGTTCACTGCAACCCTGGTTCGAAGTAATACCGGTAACGGTCGCCGTCCGCCACAACCCGCACCCCGATTGGCATGTCGACGCGCAGCGCGTCCGGACCGCCCGCTTTCACCTTGCCGAACAGCCGCACGCCTTCAGGCATATCCACATAACCCACCACATACGGCGTCTCCCATCCGGGCGGCGCCACGTGTACCGTGGTGTAGCTGTAGAGCTTGCCATTCCCGCCCAGCGTCATTGTCCTTAGGCTGGACGAAAGACAGTCAGGACAAACGTCGGTCACCGGGAACACCTTCATGCCGCAGTCGTTGCATTGCACGCCTAGCAGGCGGACAACGCCGTCCGGATTAGCAATAACCTCATTCGCCGCCAGCGCTCTGCCTTGGTGCGGAGCCAGCGCTGGCTTGGAGGGCATGGGTGCGGGCATGAACGCTCCAAAATTCTGTTAATCGGAATAATATTTTGATTAACGAAATATTAATACCGCTCTATGTGCAAACGCAAGGGGGAGATGCTTTTTTCCTGCCGCATCGCAGCAACGGCGGGGCGCCGGTAATAGCGGGGGAATTCCAGGCACGTGACGGCGCGAGTGGCTGCAAAACCTGATCGCGCAGACGCTCAAAACCGCAGCGCGCAAGCGGCAGCGCCGGAAAACCGGTCGCCCGCGCATATCAGCTACAGTGCGAAATCCAGTTTGCCGATGTTTTCCACCTGCTCGGCCGCGGCCAGTTGCGAGAACAGCTGCCCGGCCTTCGTGCGGTCGCGATGCGCAGTGAGTTTCAGGAATTTCTCCAGCAGCTCGGCACGGGCCAGCGGCATAGTCGGGGTGCCCTTGAAATCATGCCCTTCACCTGTCAGTTCCCTGCCGTCCTTCAACTGCAGCGTCAGGCGGCACGCCATGCCAATGGGGCCTGAGGACTTGAGTAGTTCAACTGCAGCGGTTTTCGACAGTGCGCGTATCCGCGGATCGTTGAGGCTGGCTTCGGAAAACGCCCGCGGATCGGTTGGATCGAGATAGAGCGCAAGCGCCACGCTGAACGGAACGCTGTACTGCATCATGGTCATGTCCTGCGGCTCGTTGATGGCGTGATGGCTCACAGTCTTTTCATTGGCGGCGATCGCGATGCTGGCAACATCGTCTCCCGTAATGGCGTGCTGCGCCTTCAGGTCGAGCGCCAATGTCACCGGCACCTGCGCGCTCGAGTGGCAGGCATAGCGCTTGATCTTGGTCTTCATCACATGCCATACGCTGCCCAGCTCGCGAGTAAGGCGCTCCGGGTCGGCGTCGCGGCAGAACGTGTTGAGCGTGCCGTATTTCCCCTCCAGCACGCCGGCGGGGCCGGTGTAGCCATCGCGCGCGAGTACTGCGGCCATGAACCCGCCTTCTGCAGCGCGCCCGAGGTGCAGTCGTTTTACCATGCCGCCGCTGCGCGAAAATTCCATCAATCCCGAGCTCATCGAACCCGCGATGCCGAAGGCGTGCGCCATCTGCCGCGGATTGAGCCCGAACAGCCTGCCGACCACCGCGGCGGTGCCGTATACGCCCAGCACGCCCGGCGAGTGAAAGCCGAGTTTCTCGATGGAATGACGGGCCGCATCGCCGATGCGATATAGAACTTCGTAACCCGCAACCACCGCCGCAATAAGCTCGCGGCCGCTTTTGCCGCGACCCTGCGCCACGGCAAGCCCCGGAACTGCGAGCGCGGCGCCGGGATGGATGCCGACGCTGGGCTCGACCAGCGCGTCGAGTTCGAAGGCGTGCGCCGCCGCGCCGTTGGCAAGGCAGGCAAACGGCGCGCGCACCCGGGCCGGGGTGCCAAGCACGCTGCACTCGCCCGGCGCGCTGTTGCGTTTGACGTATTCGATGACGGTTTGCGTCCATGGCAGCTGCGCGCCGTGGATGCAGGCGCCGACGGTGTCGATCACGCAGTCCTTGGCCCGTTCCACCACTGCGTGCGGAATACGTTCGAATGCGAGTTCGGTTGCAAAGCTGGCGAGCGCTTCACTTGCTGTCGTCATTTATCTCTCTCCGCCGCCCGGGAAAGCGGCGCCCGGTATGTTAAAATATTCAGGTCATGTATTTTACTAGATAGCGCCATGGCCACTCCTTCTCCCGCCCCGCTGACCGCGCTTTCCCCGCTCGACGGCCGCTATCATGGCAAGGTCGCCGCGCTGCGCGATTATTTCAGCGAACTGGCGCTGATCCGCTACCGCGTGCTGATCGAAATCGAGTGGCTCAAGGCGCTGTCCCGTGAAGCCGCAATATCGGAAGTGCCGCAATTTTCCGCGCCCACGATTTCGCATCTCGATGCGCTCGCCGCGAACTTTTCCGCGGCCGACGGCGAGACCGTCAAGGCCATCGAGGCGAAAACCAATCACGACGTCAAAGCCGTCGAGTATTTCCTCAGGGAAAAACTGGCGGGCAACAAGGAAATCGTCAAGGTCACCGAATTCATCCATTTCGCCTGCACCTCCGAGGACATCAACAATCTGTGCCATGGACTGATGCTGAAGCGCGCGCGCGACAACGTCATTCTGCCCGCGCTCGACAATATCATCGGTAAACTGGCGGCACTGGCGCATGAGCTTGCGGCTCTGGCGATGCTTGCACATACCCACGGCCAGCCCGCCTCGCCCACCACGCTCGGCAAGGAAATGGCGAACGTCGCCTGGCGCCTCAGCCGCGCCCGCAGCCGCATCGCCGGCGTGAAGCTGCTGGGAAAAATCAACGGCGCGGTCGGCAACTACAACGCCCACCTGGCGGCCTATCCCGAAGTGGATTGGGAAAAGTTCGCGCGCGACTTTGTCGAGAAACTCGGCCTCGAATTCAACCCCTACACCATACAGATCGAGCCGCACGACGCCATCGCCGAATTGTTCGATGCGTGCGCCCGCGCCAACACCATCCTGCTCGACCTCGACCGCGATGTATGGGGCTATATCTCGCTCGGCTACTTCAGGCAGAAACTGAAACAAGGCGAGGTCGGTTCCTCGACCATGCCGCACAAGGTCAATCCCATCGATTTCGAGAATTCCGAAGGCAACCTCGGCCTCGCCAACGCGCTGCTGCGGCACATGAGCGAAAAGCTGCCGGTTTCGCGCTGGCAGCGCGACCTCACCGATTCCACCGTCCTGCGCAACATGGGCGTGGCACTCGGCTATACCCTGCTCGCCTACGACTCCTGCCTCAAGGGCCTCACCAAACTCGAAGCCAACCCGCAGCGCGTGGCGGCGGATCTCGAGGAAAACTGGGAAGTGCTGGCCGAGCCGATCCAAACGGTGATGCGGCGCTACGGTGTCAGCGGCGCCTACGAGCAGCTGAAGGAACTCACGCGCGGCAAAGGCATCACGCGCGAGACGCTGCACGCTTTCATCAGCGGCCTGACGACGATACCGCAAGCGGAAAGAAAGCGCCTGCTTGCGCTTACACCCGCAAGCTATATCGGCAAGGCCGCCGATCTCGCAAAAAAGATCTGATCCGGACCAACCAGCACCGGGGCGAATGACAGCGCCTATCCTCGTCGTCGAGGACGATCCTTTTCCGCGCCTGCTGCAGGTCATACTCGACCCGGCAGCGCCGGCGGCGCGCGTCGCCGCTTTCGGCGATTTTTTCGCGCATGACCTCCCCGACTTCGGCGGCTGGTGCGCCGCCTTGCGCAGCCGGCTGGGCAAGCTCAACCCCGCGACGGTGCGCCTGGTCGCGGATCAGGGTGCGCTTGCGGCCAGCCTCGCTGGCGCCTCAATCGCAGTGGTCGAGTCACTGCGCGTCGGAGAAAAAGAACTCGCTGTTGCGAATGGACTCAGGGTAATCCAGAAATACGGCACGATCACCGCCAATATCGACACCGCCGCATGCGCGCAGCGCGGCATACCGGTGCTCACGCTGCGCCGCCGTGCCAACATGGCATGCGCCGAGCATGCCCTGGCGATGATGCTGGCGCTTGCGCGCAGGCTGTGCGAGACCGATGGCCTCATCAGTGTGGAGCAGTTGCGCGCGGCGGGCTTTGCACCTGCCGCGTTCGACCGCGCGCACACCGCCAACGCCAATTGGGCACGCATCCCCGGGCTGCGCACGCTGCACGGCAGCCAGCTGGGGATCGTCGGCATGGGCGAGATCGGGCGCGAACTGGCGCTGCGTGCCGCCGCCTGCGGCATGCGCATCGTCTACAGCCAGCGCAGCCGGCTGCCGGCGGCGGATGAAACGCGCTATGGCGCGGGTTATGCGCCGCTTGCAGCGCTGCTCGCCGAATCCGATTATGTCAGCCTGCATCTGCCCGGCAATGCCGCGACCCGCGGCATCATCGGCCAGCGCGAGCTTGAACACCTTAAGCCCGGCGCCATGCTGATAAACATTTCACGCGCGGAACTCGTGGACCGCACCGCGTTGCTGGATGCGTTGCGCACCGGCCGGCTCAGCGGTTTTGCCACCGACACGCCCTACGAAGAGCCCGGCCGCGCCGATGATTCGCTGCTTGCCTTGCGTAATGTCATCATGACGCCGCACCTCGCGGCCCAGCCGCGCTTCAATGCGCTCGGCGATTTCGAGGAAATGCTGATCAATCTCGCAGGATTTATATAAGCTATTGTTTTAATTATATTATTTTACGGCGCATTGCCGCTTCAGGATGAACGGGAACGGTGCCTGAGGTATTCGAACACGCCTGGCATGATCGACAAAATGATGATGCCGATGATCACCAGCGTGAGATTGTTCCTGACGATGGGCAGGTTGCCGAAAAAATAGCCGGCATACGCCAGTATCGCCACCCACAGCACGGCGCCACCCACGTTGTAGGCGAGAAAGCGGGAATAGGACATGGCGCCGATGCCGGCGACGAAGGGCGCATAAGTGCGGATGACGGGGATAAAGCGCGCGATCACGATGGTCTTGCCGCCATGGCGCTCGTAAAATGCATGCGCCCGCTCCAGATGCTTGCGGTTGAGCCAGCGCGAATCCTGATCACGGAAGACGCGCGGCCCCAGATAATTGCCTATCCGGTAATTGACGGTATCGCCCAGCACTGCGGCGATGATCAGCAGTCCAACCAGCAGGTGGACATCCATGCCGCCGCCGGCAGCAACCGTGCCGGCAACAAACAGCAGCGAGTCGCCGGGCAAAAACGGCGTGACGACGAGACCGGTTTCGCAGAACACGATCACGAACAGGATCAGGTAAACCCAGCCCCCGTATTGGGTTACCAGCACCTGCAAGTGCTGGTCCAGGTGCAGGACGATATCCGCAAACGCCGCAAGCAGTTCCATTGCGGACCCGCCTATACCACTGCTTCCGCGTCGGCCTTTTTCTCGGGCTTGACCAGATCTTCGCGCGACACACCCAGCCACATCACCAGCGGGCACGCCACCAGCACCGACGAGTAAATGCCGAACAGGATGCCTATGGTCAGCGCGAGCGCGAAGTAATGCAGCGTCTCGCCGCCAAAAACCAGCATCGAGCACACCATCAGCTGGGTCGAAAAGTGGGTGATGATGGTGCGCGACATGGTGCGGGTAATGGCGTTGTCGAGGATCGATGGCACGCTCGCCTTGCGCATCTTGCGGAAATTCTCGCGCACGCGGTCGAACACCACCACCGATTCATTGACTGAATAACCCAGGATGGCGAGCACCGCGGCCAGCACCGGCAATGAAAACTCCCATTGAAAAATCGAAAAAAAGCCGAGAATGATCACCACATCGTGCAGGTTGGCGATAATCGCCGCCACCCCGAACTTCCACTCGAAGCGCAGCCACAGATAGAACACAATGCCGAGACAGACGACCAATAACGCCAGCGCGCCGTTCTCGAACAATTCCTGGCCCACCTGCGGTCCGACAAACTCGACGCGGCGCACCTCAAGCGTGCTGTCCGCTTTGCGCAATTCCGCAGCCACGGTTTCCGACAATTTGACGCTGGCCACGCCCTGCTTCACCGGCAGGCGGATCAGCACGTCGCGCGCAGAACCGAAATTCTGAACGCTGGCCTCGGTAAAACCGAGCCGGGCAACCGTTTCGCGAACGTTGTTGAGTTCAGCCGGCTGCGAATACGACACCTCCATCACCGTGCCGCCGGTAAAATCCACGCCCAGGTTGAGACCCTTGGTAGACAGCGAAATCACCGCGACCAGGAACGTGATGAAGGAGATCACGTTGAAGATCAGCGCATGGCGCATGAACGGGATATCGCGCTTTATTCTGAAAAATTCCATAAAGAACCCTATTCGCCGCCAAGGCGCCAAAAGCGCCAAGGAAAATCAAGAACAAATAAAATACAAATCACTCGAAGCCGAGTCATATTCAGAGCTGCCATTCCAGTTGCAGCGCTCTTCTTGACGTCATGGCGCCTTGGCGGCGAATCACGCTTTTTCGGCACCCGGTTTCCACACCTGGCCGATCGAGACCCGGTCGATCTTGCGGCGCCCGCCGTAGTAAAGATTGGCGAGGCCGCGCGACACCATAACCGCGCTGAATATCGAGGTCAGGATGCCCAGACACAGCACCACGGCAAAACCCTTGACCGGTCCCGAGCCGAACATGAACAGCGCCAGCCCCGCGATCAAGGTGGTGATGTTGGAATCGAGAATCGTACCCCACGCGCGGTCGTACCCGGCATTGATCGCTGCCTGTGGCGTATTACCGTTGCGCAATTCCTCGCGTATGCGCTCGTTGATCAGCACGTTGGCGTCGATCGCCATACCTATGGTCAGCGCGATGCCGGCCATACCGGGCAAGGTCAGCGTCGCCTGCAGCATGGACAACAGGGCCACCAGGAAAAACACGTTGGCGGAAAGCGCGATCACCGAGAACACGCCGAACAAAGCGTAATAAACAATCATGAAGACCATGATCGCGAGAAAACCATACAACGCCGAATTGAATCCGATGCGGATGTTCTCGGCGCCGAGCGAAGGCCCCACCGTTCGCTCCTCAATGATTTCCATGGGGGCAGCCAGCGCGCCGGCGCGCAGCAGCAGCGAAAGATCCTTGGTTTCCTCGGTGCTCCTGAAACCGGTGATCTGGAAACGCGCGCCGAGTTCGGACTGGATGACGGGCGCGGTCAGCACCTCTGCCTTGCCGCGATCAATAAGCAGGATGGCCATGCGGCGCCTGACGGCTTCACGCGTCACCTGCTGGAAAGTGCGCGCACCCTGTCCGTCGAGAGTAACGCTGACGATGGGCCGGCCGTCCTGCTGATCGAAGCCGGGCGAGGCGTCCGTCAGGCGGTCACCGGTAATGACGATCTGCCTGCTCAGCAGCAGGGGCTCTTTGGCGCCATCGCGCTGCACATGGAACAGCTCGGTGCCGAACGGCACCTGGCCGTTAATAGCGAGCTCGACTTTCTGCGGGTCGTAATCGCGGGCCGATGGGTCGCTGGCATGCGCATCGACCATGCGTATTTCCAGTGTCGCGGTGCGGCCGAGAATATCCTTGGCCTTGGCGGTGTCCTGCACCCCCGGCAGCTGCACCACTACGCGGTCTGCGCCCTGCTGCTGGATGATGGGCTCGGCCACGCCCAGTTCGTTGACACGGTTCCTCAGTGTCGTGATGTTTTGATCGAGCGCGAACTTCTCGGCCCGGCGCTGTGCCTCCTGCTTGAGCACGGCGACGATGCGGTACTCGCCGGCGTCATCCTGCAGCTTGAGATCGAGATCGGGCATGATTTTGGTGATCTCGGCCGCGGCCTTTTCCCGCGCGCCGGCATCGCGGAAGCGCACCACGACTGCCTGCCCTTCCCGCGCCACGCCGCTGTACTGGATGCGCTTGTCGCGCAGCGCGCTGCGGATATCGCCGGCAAAGGCATCTATTTTCTTGGTGAGCGCGCTCTTCATATCGACCTGCAGCAGGAAATGCACGCCGCCGCGCAGGTCCAGGCCGAGATACATCGGCAGGGCGCCGATGGCGGTAAGCCAACCCGGGCTGTTGGAAAGCAGGTTCAGCGCCACCACATAGTCCTCGCCCAGCCGCGACTGCAGCAGATCCTTGGCCTTGATCTGGATATCAGTATCCGCAAATCGCGCTTTCACACTGGTGGCATCGAGAAAAACACCGTCAGACGCGATCTTGCCCGTCTTGAGTATGTCCTCGACGCGTCCCATCAGCGCGGCATCGGCCTTGAGCATGGCCTTGATCGGCGACACCTGCACCGCGGGCACCTCGCCGTAAAAATTAGGCAGGGTGTAGAGCAGCCCCACCACCAGCGACATGACGATGAGAATGTTTTTCCAGAGGGGATAGCGGTTCATATGTTGAAGGTGCGAAAAGTTGACGAAAAAACGAAAGCGCCCGGTTTCCGGGCACTGTTATGCCCCGTTCACCCGCCCGCTGTTCACTGAATATTCTTGATGGTGCCTTTGGGCAGCACCAGCTGCACCGCGGCCCGCTGCACCTGGACTTCGACGTTGTCCGCGATTTCCAGCGTCGCGTAGTTTTCGTTGATTTTGCTGATGCGCCCCAGCATGCCGCCGCCGGTGATCACTTCATCGCCCTTCTGCAGCGCCTCGATCATCGTCTTGTGCTCCTTGGCGCGCTTCATCTGCGGCCGGATCATCAGGAAATACAGCACCACGAACATCAACACGATCAGCAGCATGCTTTCCATGCCGCCGCCGGGCGTACCCGCGCCCTGTGCCCAAGCTTGACTGATCAACACTGGTATTCCTCCATCGGATGGTAGACACGAAGCGCAAGCGCTCCAAAAGCTTTGTATTTTAACACGATTTTTCCTGCTGCTGCTTGAATGCGGTAATGAAACCGGACAGCCTGCGCCCGGCTATCGCGGTGCGCAGGTCGCGCATCAGTTCCTGGTAATAATGCAGGTTATGCAGGGTATTGAGCCGGGCGCCGAGGATTTCATTCACGCGCTGCAAATGGTGCAGGTAGGCGCGCGTGAAATTGCGGCAGGTATAGCAGGCGCATTGCTCATCGAGCGGCCGCAGATCCTCGCGATATTGGGCGTTGCGCAGCCTGATCACGCCACGGCGCGTGAACAGCCAGCCATTGCGGGCATTGCGCGTCGGCATCACGCAGTCGAACATGTCGATACCCGCGGCAACCGCCTCCACGATGTCCTGCGGCGTGCCCACGCCCATCAGGTAGCGCGGCTTGCCCGCAGGCAGCCGCGGCGCGGTGTGGCCGAGGATGCGCGCCATCTCCTCCTTGGTCTCGCCCACCGACAGCCCGCCTATCGCATAGCCGTCGAAACCGATGCGCTCCAGCCCCGCCAGCGATTCGTCGCGCAGCTTTTCGTGCATGCCGCCCTGCACGATCCCGAACAGGGCATTGGCATTGCCTTCGTGCGCCAGCCTCGAGCGCGCCGCCCAGCGCAGCGAAAGCTGCATGGAGTCGCGCGCCTGCCCGAAGTCCGCGGGATACGGCGTGCACTCGTCGAACACCATCACGATGTCGGAATCGAGCACGTGCTGTATGCGCATCGATTCCTCCGGCGTGAGAAAACACGCGTCACCGTTGACCGGAGACTGGAATTTGACGCCCTCTTCCGTAATCTTGCGCAGCGGCCCCAGGCTGAACACCTGAAATCCCCCGGAGTCGGTGAGTATGGGACCGTCCCAGCCCATGAAGCGGTGCAGTCCGCCATGTGCCGCAATCACCGCCAACCCCGGCCGCAGCCACAAATGAAACGTATTGCCGAGCACGATCTGCGCGCCGATGCCGCGCAGTTCCTGCGGACTCATCGCCTTCACGGCGCCATAGGTGCCCACCGGCATGAAAGCCGGCGTCTCGATTTCGCCGTGCGCGGTTTTGAGCAGCCCGCGGCGCGCGGCGCCATCGGTCGTCAACAATTCAAACTGCATGAGAAAAACCTTGATTGAACCGCCAAGGCCGCCAAGCGCACCAAGAAAACCAAAATTCAAAAAGTCCGATAATTACGCGCACAGAAGACACAGCCCTATGAATCCCGACGATCCGGTCAATGCGAAAACGCAATCGATCACTCTTGGCGTTCTTGGCGGCCTTGGCGGTTATCGTCCAGCCCTTTCAATCAGCATCGCGTCGCCATAGCTGAAAAAACGGTAGCGGCTCCCGACGGCGTGGCGGTAGGCGCGGCGGATATTATCCACGCCGCCGAATGCCGACACCAGCATCATCAGCGTTGATTTCGGCAGATGGAAATTGGTCAGCAGCCGCTCCGTGACGCGAAAGGGGTACCCCGGCGTGATGAACAGTTTGGTTTCCCCGTAACCGGCCCTGAGTGTGCCGCCAGCCGCCGCGGTTTCGAGCGCGCGCAGGCTGGTGGTGCCCACCGCGATGATGCGTCCGCCTGCGCGCTGTGCCCGCGAAACTGCATCGACCGTGGCCTGCGGCACGTGGTACCACTCGCTGTGCATTTCATGTTCCGCAAGGTCCTGCACCCGCACCGGCTGGAAGGTGCCGGCGCCGACGTGCAGCGTTAGATAAGCCATCGTCACGCCGCATGCGCGCAATTGCGCCAGCAAGGGCTCGTCGAAATGCAGACCGGCAGTGGGCGCGGCAACGGCGCCGGGCTCGCGCGCATAGACCGTCTGATAGCGCGCCTCGTCGCCGGCGTCAGGCGCATGGGTAATGTACGGCGGCAGCGGCACCGCGCCATGATGTTCCAGCAACTCAAACACATTGCCGCAGTTTTCAAACTGCAAGCGGTAGAACTCGCCCTGGCGCCCGACTACCGTCGCCTCAACCGCATCGGCCAGCACCAGCACGCCGCCCACTTGCGGCGCGTGGCTCGCGCGTATCTGCGCCAGCACTTCATTGCCGCCCAGCACGCGCTCGACCAGCACCTCTATTTTACCACCCGATTTCTTGCGCCCCGCCAGCCGCGCCTTGATGACGCGGGTGTTGTTGAACACCATCACGTCGCCGGGCGCCACCAGTTCGATGATGTCGCGAAAACGGCGATCGATCATGGTGCCGCTCACGCCGTCCAGATGCAGCAGGCGGCTGGCGCTGCGCTCGGACGCGGGCGACTGCGCGATCAGTTCCTGCGGCAAATCGAAATCAAAATCATCAAGACGCATCGCGCGGATTATACGTGAGGCGTCTCCGCGCCCCGGTTGCCGCACCACGCCGCTTGGAGGATAATTCGCCGCTCTTGCCGGGATGGCGGAATTGGTAGACGCAGCGGACTCAAAATCCGCCGGTGGCAACACCATGGGGGTTCGATTCCCCCTCCCGGCACCAAAGCAGTGTTCCGGCAGTTTCCAGTAACATCCAATAATCCCTCTTATATCCGCCATTTTCTCCTCTAGACTGGCGAGCCATGCGTCCAGTGAGGTCCATTAAGCGCTCCTAAAAGCCAAATCTAACTGGGGCACATTGGGAGGCATATTTTTTCGAAGTGAAGGCATATTTAATGTTGACCGGCAAATTAACTTGTCTGTTAGACGCCTATAGCATCGCGATACCAATCATGGATTTGCTCGCCCTGCCAGAACACCACGCCCTTCTGTTTCTTCATGTATGCGAGCATTGCATCAAAATACCTGAAGCGATGTGCCGCTCCACTTATATATGGATGGACACCGAAAGAAAGTATCCGTGCACCACTCGCCGATTCACGATACATCAGATTAAATGCATCACGAACACGCTTAAGCATCGCATCCGATTCGTGAGAGCCGTTTAACATGATCTGAATATCGTTAAGCTCGACGGAATAAGGAACTGATAGAATTTTTCCGTGTTTCGTCTTTACATCGAATGGCTGCTCGTCCATCACCCAATCACCGAACCATGTAAATCCCGCCTCTGCGACATAATCGAGTGTTGCAGGAGTCTGACCACGCCCAGGGCCAAGCCAGCCAGTTGGAGTCTTGCCCGTAAATTTCTTTATCACATCTATGGTTTGGCGAATCATGGCGCGTTGGTCGTCAACCTTGTGTATCGGCATTTGAACATAGGTATGCGCCATGAATTCCCAGCCCGCGTCGAGAGCCGCCTGTGCAACACGAGGGCGCGTTTCGCAGACTCGCGCGTTGATTGACATTGTCGGCTTGATCCGGTGTTTTTTAAGCGCATCCATGATGCGCCAGATACCGATCCGCATGCCATATTCGTGCCAACCCCAGTTTTGCACATCAGGCACGATCGTCACTCCACCCGGAGGATTCGAGTATTGTCGGGGCATCGGCCGCGTTATTTCCCATTCTTCAATATTAACGACAGGCCATACAATCAGCCGCACCCCTTTGGGTAGTTTAAGTGGCTTTCGGTCAATGATTGCGGAATAGTCAAATCGCTTGTCTGCCCGCATCGCAGTCTCATTATCACGTGCCTGCTGTGGGTTAGTGCTTTTTTCTTGTTCAGCCATTCTTCCTCCTGTTACGTATGCCGTTGATAATTGCGCCACTCCAATCCAGAAAGCATGGGTAGGTAGCTAAAAGAAATAAAAATATCGATGTTTAAAGCTTCAATCGATAAGCAATTAGATGTCTGACGATTAGTTGAACTTCAAACCTGCCGCCTTGACGATAGCGAGATTGTTTGTAATCTCTTTCGCTATCATCGCATCCATTTCAATCGGTGAGATTGGCATCGGCTCAATTCCCTGTCGCTTGAGCTTCTCAACGACGTCCGGCAGTTGCAACACTTTTAGCGTTTCCGCATGCAGCCGATTCACAATAGCGGGCGGTGTCTTGGCAGGCATCAGCATCCCGTTCCAGAAGGCATAGTCGCTGTCCGGATAACCTGCCTCAATCGTAGTCGGAATGTCGGGGAGCAGGCTTGATCTTTGGCGCGTGCTTACCGCAAGCGGGATTAGCCGCCCCGCTCGGATAAATGGCAGGGCGGATGTAATTCCAGAGCACATAAATTCGACTCGACCAGTTGCCACATCGGTCAGCGCTTCCGGCCCTCCCTTGAACGGAACATGAACTGCGTTGAACCCGGCGCTCAATCGCAACCTCTCAGCAGCCCAATGTGTGGCACTACCGATGCCTGCTGATGAAAAGGAAATGGAATTCTTTTGCGCCATACTAACCAGTTCTTTGAGGGTTTTTATTCCCTTAGCCGGCGCAATCACCGTCACATTGGGCACAACGCCAAATAATGCAACTCCGGATAGATCACGACCCGCATGATATGGCGCGTTAGGATAGGCAGCGGGCGCCGCTGAATGCGCCGCGGCATGAATAAGGATCGTGTAGCCATCGGGCTCCGCTCTGGCAACTAAAGCCGAGCCAATCGTGCCACCTGCTCCACCACGGTTTTCGACTATTATGGGCTGTCCGAGCGACGCTGACAGCGCCTCAAGCACAATCCGCCCGATAACATCGGTAGTTGAACCGGGACTGAACGGAACGATTGCACGGATCGGTTTTGTAGGCCACTGCTGAGCCATTGCATACTGCGGCAACATCGATGCTGCTAGTGTAGTCACTGCCCATTTCAATACCTCACGTCGTGTTGGCATAGTCGTATCTCCAAGTTGGCGAGCTAAATCAGTTCCGAATAAACCCGTCTTCAATACAGCGCTCTGACACCCCGCTGGACCAGCAGCACGATATCGCACTTTTTGCACTTGGTCATTGAAACCGCCATTAACGGACTCAATTACCAGTCTAGACAAACTTCATCTAAAGTCATTCTCGACTTTTGCTTTTACACGAGCGGCGGATGCAATTGGTCAAATTTGGTCTCGGCCTCGAACGCCGACGCCACCTGATAAATGACGTCCTCGCGGAACATGTCGGCTGCGATTTGGATACCAATAGGAAGACCCTGCGCACTCAAAGCCATTGGCATAGTCAGCGCAGGCATCCCTGTCAGGCTATAAATCCGATTGCTTACGGGCCGCTTCGATGGAGCGACCAACAAGTCACTTATTAGATCTGCAGATGCTTCTTTGCCGGGACTAACGACAACGTTCATTCCCTGACTAAATATTTCCCGGTAGACCGACTTGAGATAATCACGCGTTGCAAGTGCCTTGGCGTATTCTTCTTCTGTGTAGAGTCGCTCAAATCGCCCCTTGAATGCCTGTCCCAAGAGATCCGAGTGATGTTGTAGATTCTCTCGATGATACTGATAGGCCTCAAATCCAATGATGGTATTTGCCGCATCAATGCAATCGTTCAGTCTTGGCGGGTTGATATCCTCGACGGAAGCCCCTAATCCTTGCAGGACAACGAGAGCTTTATCAAATGCCTCCAGCACTTCAGGGGAGTGAGAATGAGCCTCAATAAAGCGTCTTGGGACCCCTATTCTTAATCGCTTGATCTCGGTTCCAATAAGTCGACTGAATTGTGGTGCTTCAACCTTAATGGAATTGGGATCTCTGGAATCATGCCCTACCATCGACTTCAGAACCAAAGCATTATCTGTGACAGTTCGAGTCAGCGGTCCGACATGATCAAGACTCGGCGCCAACGGGACAACACCAAACGTGCTGACCAGTCCATAGGACGCCTTCATTCCAACAATGCCACAAACCGAAGCGGGATGTCGGACGGAACCACCTGTGTCAGTACCGGTGGCCACCATACATAATCCAGCAGCCACAGCTGCGCCAGAACCGCTACTGGAACTACCGGGCGAATAATCCAGATTCCAAGGGTTCCTTGCACTTGGGAAAAGTTCATCGGGGCCGGGTGAACCATAAGCGAACTCATGGAGCGCTGTCTTTCCAAGGCATATCGCCCCCGCCTGTTCAAATAGATCCACAACAGCCGCATTCTCATTCGGAAACCAATTTTCAAGCAAACGTGAATGAGCCGTCGTTCTAACACCCCTGGTCCACAGAATATCCTTATGCGCTATTGGAATCCCGTGTAAAGGACCTCGATAGTGCCCGCCACGAATCTCCTTCTCTGCCTCCTTCGCAGCACGAATTGCAGCCTCCGGAAGAACCGTAACAAAAGCGCGAATGCGAGGATTAAGCTTATCAATCCTCGCGAGGTGAGCGAGAGTCAACTCAACTGGGGAAAGCTTTCCATCACAGACAAGAGCGGCCGTATTTGCCAAACTCAAATAGTGCATATCCACTCTCAAGGTAAGTTCATCTATAAAAACGCGTCATCTTGGAAATGTAACCACAATTACCAATAAGGGCGTTGGCTACTACCAAACGCGGCAAATTGCAATCAGATTAGGGCGTTAATCCTCCGCCGACCACGAATACCAAGTCGATCTGGCTTGCTGCTGAATCAGCAGACAATCTTGACCCTTAGCGTAGTATGTCGCGCACCCTCGTAGCACTCGCACTTTTAATCCTCAATGACTACGTCACGAAGCCAGCATGCAAAGGTAGCGTCGGCGCAGATGCCTGGGCAAAGATTTTCCTGAGCTTGGTCGCATCTTGGGTATGCGCAAGAGCTACCATCAGCAGTACGCGTGCCTTAATTCCGCTCAAGTATCCGGCAGACAAGGCGCCACGCTCCACCATCGTTCTGAAAGAACCGTCATGTCCTTTCGCAAAATAAGGGGTCCCCGCAAAAATACGCACTCCGAGGACGACGGGGATTCCTGCATCAAGGGCGTCACATATTGCATGGTAGCTAGGGAGATTAACGTTTCCCGCACCTATGCCCTCAACTACAATGCCATCCACCTTGGCGCTGATGCAGCAACGCAAGAGCAAATCATTGCAACCTTGCACCACCGTCACCAGTTGGACATTCTCCTTCACGTGGTCCACATCGATATGGATGTGTCGCTCCGGTCGACTGAAGTAAATAATTCCATCTTTCGACACAGCGCCGACGGCGCCGCTATCCCGAGAGGCATAAGCGTCCACTCGATTGGCGTGAACCTTGATGGCGTCGCGCGCCGAATGTAATTCCCCGTTGAAGCACACGAGCACGCCACGACCAGATGATTTCGGGTGTGCGGCCGTGATAACACTGTAGAGAATGTTCCGAGGTCCATCGGCGTCCCTCTCCACTAAATTCCTCATGGCACCCGTGATCACGACCGGCTTATCAGTGCTCAACGTGAGATCCAAAAAGTAAGCGGTCTCTTCCATGGTTGCAGTGCCATGCGTCACTACTACGCCTGCGGTTTCCCTCTCCGCGAGAAGTTTGCGCAGCAACCGTCCCAACTCAACGATTGTGGGCATATCAATCACGTCGCTTGTTACGTTGGAATGCTGGATGGTCCGCACTTCAGCAACTTCTTGCAGTTCAGGGACGGTCGAAGCAAGTTCCTCGACCGACGCTCCGGCAACGACCTCACCGGCATTTGCGAGATACTTGGAGGCAATTGTACCGCCAGTAGCCACGATATATATTATTGGTCTTCCCACAACGTGCCCCCTTCTATCAAAAAGCGACGAGATAACCAGCAAGCATCAGTCAACCCGAATATTCGAGTCCTTCACAACTTTGGCCCATTTTTTAATTTCGGACCTGAGAAAGATGCCGAACTGCTCCGGGGTGCTTGGAAGCGGCACCATTCCGTTCTGAGCCAAAACATCGATTACGTCGGGCATCTGAAGTGCGCGCACAACTTCTTTATTTATCTTCGAGATAATCTGTTTTGGGGTCCTAGCCGGCGCTACAAGGCCATACCAGTTGACGACCTCAAATCCGGGAACGCCCATCTCAGCCACAGTCGGCACTTCCGGCAGCGTTGGCCAACGCTCGCTCACAGCAACGGCCAGAACTCGTAGCTTTCCCGCCTTGATCAAAGAAGCAATGTTCTGATACACGGCAAATATCGCATCCACCTCCCCATTTAGAATGGCGATCGCGGCCGGCCCGCCACCTTTGTAAGGGACATGTATCATGTTAATGCCCGCCAAGGTCTTAAATAATTCGCCGGCCAAATGATCAGTATTTCCATTCGCACTTGACGCGTACTTCAACCCCCCCGGTTTGGCTTTTGCCAAAGAGATCAGCTCCTTTACCGACTTTGCGGGCACTGACGGATTGACCACAAGTATGTTCAATGCCGAAATCAAAGTCGTGACAGGATCAAAGTCTCGCAGCGTGTCATACGGAAGATTCTTATAGAGGCTGGGATTTACCGTCAACGGGCCAATTGAAGTCGGAACCAGCGTATATCCATCCGGCGATGCCTTTGCAGCGATCTGCAAACCAATGACCCCACCAGCCCCAGGGCGGCTATCAACGATTACTTGCTGCCCCCAACTTTGAGTGAGCTTGTTCGCGACAGTACGGGAAACGAAATCCATGCCTGCACCTGCCGGGTGAGGCATCAGAAAGCGAATTGGCTTATTGGGGTAGTTCTGCGGGAAGGCATCGCTCGAATTAGTAGCCAAGAACGTGAACACCGCAACGAACATCATCAAACTCCGGGTCATTTTCATGTCTTAACTCCTTTTAGCAAAAAAAGTCACCACAAGCCCCCCGAGCCCATATCCATTCTCGCCGCATAGCATAGTGTTGTAAAAGTGATTCCTAGAATCGACTCGGGCCACCACAATATTTTGATTTATAACTGGAACCAGCTTAGAGAAATCTTCACCCACTTACTATCTAGAAAAAAGAAGACTTCACCCCCCTCGCCTCGCTTGATTATCACGCGTGGCGAAGGCATCGCTGCGATCTTTTTGTCATCAAAACCGACCCGTTCGGTATCATGACTGACGAAGTTCGCCAAGACGGCCATGCGAAGTCCAATACCTGCATTCCTGCATCACTTCGCCAGGCCGAGGTCACTCATTATCGCTTTCGTTGTCTTGTACTCATTGTCCAGGTAACCCAAGAACTCCCGGCTACGCAGAAAATTCCCCTCCCAATATTGCGTTTCCAGGTCCTTCTTCCAGTAATCCGTGGCGACCAGCTTGGCCAGTGCGTTTTCCCAAAAAGCGACCTGCGCCGGAGTAAGCCCCTTCGGACCGACGATCGCACGCCAGTTCGAAAGAGAAACGTCGAAGCCTTGCTCGCGCAACGTAGGAACATCTGCAAGCGCGCCTGCCATGCGCTGTGGCGCTCCCAGCGCAAGCATACGGGCCGTTCCTGCCCTGACCTGGGCGATGACCGGTGTCACGGTCGAGGCCACGAGTTGCACGTGCCCGCCTAACACGGCTGTCATTGATTCCGAATTGGACTTGAAAACGACAACTTTCAAGCGCCTAGGGTCGACACCAGCGGTTTTTGCCAGCAACGACAGCGTAAGATGGTTGGTACCCCCTCTGTTGCTTATGCCAATCGCTATCGACTCCGGATCTTGCTTGAGTCGTGCAGCGAGATCGCGTGCATTGCGCAAAGGCGAGTCGGCTCGTACTGTAAACGCAGTGTATTCGTTCAGCAGGAGCGCCACGGGTGTGAAATCGCTGTAATGCTGCGAGGTCAGGCCCGCGATGTGGTTTGAGATCAGGGTGGGGTTGCCGATGTCGAAATAGTGCGCATCGGCTGAATGCTGGTTCAGGTATGCCCGCGCGATCGTCTGATTCCCGCCAGGCTTGTTGATAACGCTGACCGGCACGGGAACAAGCTTTTCTTCCTGCAATATCTTCTGTATCGCGCGAGCAGTTCTGTCACTGCTGCCACCGGCCGCCGAGGAGGCGATGAGTTCTATCGGCTGCTCCGGCCGCCATGCAGTTTGCGCCAACGCCATGTGCGTGGCAGTGAGCAACGACATGCCCAACAGCCATCCCTTCAGAACCCGGCAGCTATGAGATTTTTTTTCCACGGTTTCCCTCCATTTTTTGATTACAGCACAACAGTCTTATGAAACTCTGAAGCGTGTCTCGTCTATCCAGCTCGTCAATCTGTGCGGCCAACTCACTTACAGCACTGTCCTCAAGCGCATACAAAGCCAATATCTTGAATTTCTCACGCAGACGATCCGCGCTCAAGGGGGCGTTTGGCGATCCAGGCCGGTGCAGCGTTTCACGCTCATGCCGGGTGCCCGTGCGTGTCATGACTCGCAGGCGCGTTGCATAACGGCCAGGGTTGCCCAGATCATCAAAACTGCGGTCCACACCGATGTGTATTCGACGCATGAATTCGAGGATCAGCGGATCGTTCAGACGTTGCTCCCGGAACTGCTCGATCATCGCCGCACGGTCAAGCGCCATGACCGACAGCGCGTAATACATGTTCATCTGCGCGGAAGCTACTCCCTGCGGGGCGTATGGCCAGCCAACATGGCCTTTGCAATAGGTTGTACATTCGACTTCGATGCGCTCGATGTCGCCAGCGGCCAGATTATGATCGCGCATGATGGTATCGAGCAGCATGAGAGATGCGTGAATTGCGCCTGCGGTTGCATACGGCTTGAACCCCACGGCGAGCGTTTCCCAACGGGAACCGAGCTCGCTTGTCAGAGCCGAAGGCTCGTTATGAGCCGTCATTGCGCTGAAGAAGCCACCAAAGGGCGCTTCAAGCACATTTGTTATTCCGGTAAATCCCCGGCGCGCAAGCAGCGCACCATACACCCCATTTCTCGCGGCCTGCCCAGCATGCAGTCGCTTCACCATCGCACCTTCCTGGGCGGCCATGAGCCCCCCTGCAAGCGAACCGGCCACACCAAAAGCGTGCTGCGTTCGTTCTTCATCGAGACTGAGTAGCCGTGCGGCTGTCGCAGCGCCCGCAAACACCCCGCAAACGGCGGCGGAATGGAAACCACGTTTGAACACGTTCCCAGCGCCCGCCATCCCCACCCGCAATCCGGATTCATATCCGGCGACCAACGCTGTGAGCACATCGCGCCCGCTTACATTCTCCAACCATTCTCCAAGGGCCAAGACGATTGACACATTCACCGAGCCTGCATGCATGGACGCCCCGGTGTGTGCGTCGTCGAGTTCGAAAGCATGGCCTGCGGTGCCGTTGACGAGCGCTGCTTGTATTACTGAGGTGCGGTGAGGCGTGCCGATGATTGTCGCTTGTGGATGCCCCCCCTGTTCAAGCGCAACGTCCGTAGCGATGCGGACCCATGGAAGCGTAGAACCGAAAAGCATGCAGCCAACAGCGTCAAGCATGCATGCCTTGGTTTTTGTAATCACCTCGGGCGGAATGTCCTCGTAGCGTAAACGCGCGACGAACGATGCCAGCGCACGCGTCGGCCCAGTCTGCTCATGGCCCCCGACGTTCAAAGCGTGTACCGGTTGCTCGCTCACGGCTTCATCCTCTCAAGAAACCATTCGCCGGGGAGTTCCCGTCCGATGCCCGCTTTTCGTGCGAGGCCGTAGATCATTGGCGCTACTGCGGCGAACTGTAGGCCAAGCCCGACGTTGTTCTTGAACACGGTTATATCTTTCGAACTCGTCCGACCGGGCGCGCGGCCCGCTACCAGCTCGCTCAAATCGAAAACTCGGTCCCAACTAAGGACACCAGCCGCGATCGGCTCGCTCAGGTCGCGCTGGTTCAGCGATCGCGCCACCTGCTTAGAATGCGCGATCACAATGGAGGCCCGGCGCATAGTTTCGTTGTCGAGTTCGCGACGCGGGGTTTTCTGATCACCGCTAACGATGGAAATCACATGGGCGCCAGGGGCAAGCCATGCGCCGTCGATGATCGAATGGCTGGTGTTGGTTGCAGCGACAACAATTTCAGCCCCGTCAACTGCAGCGTATGGGCTATCGACGGAAGTTACATCAAGCCCGAGCTCCCGTCTCGCCCGTTGGACAAAAATATCACGCCGTTCGGCGTTGGGACTGAATACCCGAACGCGGCGCAGTTTACGCACAACGTTCATAGCAACGAGATGAGCCCAGGCTTGGCCGGCCGAGCCAAGCAGTCCGAGATCACCGGCATCGGGAAGCGCTAATAATCGTGCGCTCAGCGCGCTGGTACATGCCACACGGTGCACCTGAATATATCCATCGTGAATGATTGCAACCGGCGCAAGCTCCTTGAGGCTGAACAGAAAGATCAGCCCGCAGTAGGTCCCGCCGGGGCCACGAGGGAGTTTCTCGCGCCTCGGCACACCGTTCACAGGCAGTTCGCTAATTATGTCTGAGGTAATCCGCAGCGCCATGTAGCCGCTTGCCTCGAGTGCGCCTTCCATACTTTTCAGGCAATAATGGACGCCCTGCTCGTCTAAAGGCACATAAGTCTGGGTACGTGGGCGGGTCACTGCGCTGCCATTTGCCTGGGCAATGTAGGCTTGCTCGAGGGCATCCAGGCACGCCTGGACGCTGAACACCTGCTCAACATCGTCGTTATTGAGCATCAAAACCGCGTTTTTCACCTTCCCATCCTCCCGGGCTTCTCGCGTAAGATTATTGTGGCGCGCGGCCTGCTCTACTTCTGCGCTGGTTTCGCCAGACCGAGATCGGCAAACAATGGCGTCAGCCGTGCCTCTTCGGCATCCAGAAACTTCCTTGTCTCCTCAGCAGAAAGATAAGCATTCTCCTGTTGGTTTTGTACCAGGGCTGCCTTCCACTCCTCCGCTTGAGAAACCTTGTTCAGCACATCCTCCCAAAACGCCATTTGCATACGGCTCATTCCATGCGGACCGAATAATACACGCCAACTGCCATATACAACGTCAAACCCCTGTTCTTTCCAGGTCGGCGTGCTCGCCAGATCCCCACTAAGCCGCTTCTCTGATGTAGTCGCCAGTGCGCGTACGCGACCGGCCTTGATGTGCTGTATTGCAGCAGCAATCGTCGAAACCCCGACGTCGATATGCCCACCCTGCAATGCAGCCAGTGCCTCACCGCCTGATTTAAACACAACCATCTTCTGATTTTTAAGGCCGTCCCCAGTTGCCATTCCCAGAAGGCCGATTGTAGTGTGCGCGTTGTTGCCACGGCTGGAACCTTGACCAAACGATAAACCACCAGCATCTTTCTTCAATAACTCAGCAAGTTCTACCCCGGTTTTTAGCGTTGAGTCAGGTCTGACAAGGAACACGACATATTCTTTGAACAACAGTCCGAGCGGAGTAAAATTCCGGTAGCTTAGCGCGCTGACACCCATTATCCGGTTAGTGATTAATGGCTCATTCACTATACTGACGTAATGCCCGTTTCCAGAGTGCTGATTTAGATAGGCCCACGCTACTGTCTGACCACCACCTGGCTTGTTCACGACGATCGCACTATCGATCAGCCTGCGATCCTGCATGATCTTCTGAAGCAACCGAGCAGTGATGTCGGTCCCACCACCAGGGCTTGAGCCTACTACGATCTCGACGCTGCGTTCTGGCTTCCAGGCTGGCTGTGCCATAACGTCGACACAGGCTGCACAAAGGCCAAGCACCGCAGCCCACTGAATCAA
>CAKKQX010000174.1 GCA_919902235.1 Burkholderiales bacterium | reverse complement strand
TGGCAACGGTGCGTTTGGGATCCAGTCCCTGTTCCACCGCGCAGTTCGTCGCGTCCTCGCCGATCGGCGTCACCAGAATCAGCGCCTTGGTGCTGGGTTGCGCGCCGCTTTCCACCGCCACGGCGAACTTCTGCAGCAACGCGGTCAGCGCCGCGTGACCCTGAGGCTCGGCCTGACTGACCCACACGCTTTGCGGCTGCACCTTGGGCGCCGCGGCTTCGGGCGCCACAATCGGCTTCATTTCGGCATCGTATTCGTAGAAGCCTTTTTTGGACTTGCGTCCGAGCACGCCCGCTTCATAGCGGCTGCGCATGATGAGATTGGGGCGATAGCGCGGCTCCTGGAAAAACTGGTTGTAGATGAGTTCGGAAGCGGGCTGGGTGACGTCGAGCCCGGTCAGTTCCATCAGTTCGAAAGGGCCCATGCGGAAACCGCCGACATCACGCATCACGCGGTCCACCTCGGCAAAGCTGGAAATGCCTTCATAAACCAGATGCGAAGCTTCCAGCGTGAAGCCGCGGCCGACCTGATTGACCAGAAAGCCCGGCGCGTCGGTGAGTCGCACCGGCTCGCGCGTCATGCGTTTGCCGATCACCATCAGGGCTTCGGACACCCAGTTTTCGGTCAGCAGGCCGTCGATGACTTCGACCAGCTTCATCAGCGGCACCGGGTTGAAGAAATGGAAACCGGCGAAGCGTTGCGGGGTCTTGAGCTTGGCGGCGATGGTCGTCACCGACAGCGATGAAGTATTGGTGGCGAGTATGCAGTCGGGGCTGACGATATTTTCGAGTTCGGCAAACAGCTGGCGCTTGGCATCGAGGTTTTCGACGATGACCTCGACCACCAGATGACAGGGCTGCATGTCGGCCGGTCCGCTGACGACGCGGATGCGCTCCGCGGCGGTCGCAGCGTCTTCCTGGGTCATGCTGCCTTTTTCTGCGGCGCGCGCCAGCATTTTCGCGATGAAATCGCGCGCTTCCTGGGCCGCACCCGGGCGATTGTCGGTCATCAATACCTGCATGCCGCCGGCAGCAGCAACTTGGGCGATACCGCGGCCCATGGCGCCGGTGCCGATGACGCCGACGGTCAGGTCTTTGCGGTTGGGATCGAATGTCATGAAATCCTCTGGGGTTGTGCAGCCGGCAATGGCCGCGCGTAACTGGGTAAAACCAATAAAGGGCCGGTATCGGATCGTTGAAATGGTCGGGGGTGACTACTGAAGAATTATACAATAAGTCAATTAAAACAAAGACTTATTAAAAAGTGCTCGCTGTTTGCTGCAATCTTGATTATAAGTTGGCGCGCTCCTGCCGGTCAATTTCTGCGGCGTCGCGAAGCATGGCTGCGGGCCGCCTCGTCTATGCGGCCGGAGGCCATCAGCAGCGCGTTCAACTGCTTGCCCACCGCCAGCGCATCGGACAGCGGCATGTTGACGACTGCGCGCTGCGTTTCCTTGGTCAGACGCACTGCCAGCGCATCCAGTGCCGCCAGCTTCAGCACGAACGCGCTTTCCACTTCAGCCAGCGCTTTGACATTGGGCGCCATGCGATTGATCAGGCCGAACTCGAACAATTCTCGCGCAGTCGCGATGTCGCCGAGCAAGAGCAATTCAAGCGCGCGCCGCCGACCGATCAGATGCGACAGCACCGCGGTATTAACCGCTGCCGGGAAACCGTTCTTCATCTCCAGCGCGCCGAACTTCGCATTTTCCTCCGCCAAAACGAAGTCGCAGGCCATTGCCAGCGTGAAACCGCCGGCGACGGCATAGCCGCGCACCACCGCCACCGAAGGCTTGGAGAGCATCTGCAGGCGCTGGAAAATTTCGCAGTAGGCATCATCGTAGGCGAGTACTGCATCAAGATCGCGGCACCTGCCGCCGGCAGCGAGTTCGCGCCCTGAACAGAAATGGTCGCCGGCACCTTTGATCACCACGCATCTGCAGCGCACATCCGCGTCCGCCCTCGCCAGCGCCGCGGACAGCGCCCCGATCATGTCGACGTTCAGGGCATTGCGGCGCTCGGGTCGGTCCAGAATCAGACTGGTGACGGCATCTTTCTTCTTGATCCGCAGCACGCGATCAGTCTTCCCTGGCGCTCATGCGTCTGCCTGCTGCGCGGGCACGTGCGTCGTAATGATGCCGCGCGCCTGCAACCCGGCAATTTCGGCATCGCTGTAGCCGTATTCGCGCAGCACTTCTTCGCTGTGCTGGCCAAGGTCAGGCGCAGCGACGCGCACGCTGAACGGCGTGCGCGAGAGTCTGAGGCCGGAGGACACCAGTTCGATGTCGCCCAGCGCGTAATGCCGGGCGGGTTTCGCGATGCCGAGGTGTTTGACCTGCGGATCGGCGAACACCTGGTCCATGGTGTAAATGGGTCCGCATGGCACCCCCGCCTTGTTGAGTTCTTCGATCCACTCGGCGCAAGTGCGGGTGACGATCTTGTCGCCGATGATTTTATGCAGCGTGTCGCGGTTCCTGGAGCGCAGCCTGGAACTGGCGTAATCCGGATGCCCGATCAGTTCGGGCATCTCCAGCACCTTGCACAAACGGCTGAACAGTTTTCCCGAGGCGGCAATATTGATGTGTCCGTCTGCGGTGCGAAAAGTGCCGGTTGGAATGGCCGTCGGGTGACTGTTGCCGGCCTGCCCGGGCACTTCTTTTGCCACCAGCCAGCGCGCGGGCTGGAAATCGCACACGGCGATCAGCGCCTGCAACAACGAACTCTGCACCCACTGCCCCTCGCCGGTCTGTTCGCGCTCGAGCAGGGCGATCAGAATGCCGGTCGCGCACATCAGGCCGGCGCTGGTGTCGCCGATGGCAATGCCCGCGCGCACCGGTCCCTGTCCAGGCAGGCCGGTAATCGACATCAGACCACTCATGCCCTGTGCCACCTGATCCAGGCCCGGGCGGTTGCTGTAAGGGCCTTCCTCGCCGAATCCGCTGATGCTGGCGTAGACCAGCCGCGGATTGATTTTTTTCATGCTCTCGTAGTCGATGCCCAGGCGATGCTTCACTGCAGGGCGGTAGTTTTCGACGATGACATCGGCTTTTGCCGCCAGCCGCCTGAAGACCTCCAGTCCGGCCGGATCCTTGAGATTAAGCGCGAGGCTGCGTTTGTTGCGCTGCAGATTCTGGAAATCCGGGCCATGGCGCCGGTCGAAAGGACTGCCGTCACCGTCCTGATCCCCGGGCATTTCGACCTTGATGACGTTTGCCCCCCAGTCTGCGAGCTGGCGCACCGCGGTGGGGCCGGCGCGCGCGCGCGTCAGATCGATGACTGTAAAGCGGGCAAGCGGCCCGGGGCGTGCTGCGGAGGACATCTCAGCGCCCCTTGAATACGGGCTTGCGCTTTTCCATGAACGCCGTCTGCCCTTCCACATAATCCTCGCTCTTGTAACAGTCCTCGACCATTTTCTGGCACAGCGCGAGATTGCGCTTGTCCGGATCGGACAGGTATTCAATCAGCGAACGCTTGACGGATGCCAGGGTAAGCGGCGCGTTGTTGGCCATGGTCACGGCGTAATCCAGCGTGTATTTTTCCAGCTCGGCGACCGGCACCAGGCGATTGATAAGGTTCATCTGCAGCGCTTCCTGGGCGGTGAACTGGCGCGCGGTGAAAAAAATCTCCGCGGTAAATGCCGGGCCGACCACATCGGCCAGGCGCTTGATCCCGGAGAAACGATAGCCAAGTCCGAGCTTGCCCGCCGGCACGCCGAAACGCGCGTCTTCGGCGGCGATGCGGAGGTCGCAATTGACCGCGATCGCAGTGCCGCCGCCTATGCAGTAGCCGCGGATCATGGCGATAGTCGGCTTGGGGCATTCGCGCAGCGCCTCGGCGGCCTTGTCC
>CAKKQX010000173.1 GCA_919902235.1 Burkholderiales bacterium | reverse complement strand
TGCCGCGCACGCGGCCCAGATGGTCGAAGACGAGCGGGGTGGGGCAGTCGAGCAGCTTCTGTTCCAGTGGAACCAGTTCGGCGCATTTCCCGACATGCAGCTGCATGTGCCAGCCGAAAGGCCTGATTCTGGCGGCCATGGCAGCGATGAGTTCGGTACCGCCGTAGCCCTTGACCATGGTGGAAAGCCGCACGCCGCGCATGCCGCCATCATGCAGGCGCCCGATTTCCTTTGCGCTGACGTCCGCCGCCACGCCAGCCACGCCGCGCGCTTTTTTCTGCCCGAGTTTCGCGATGACATTGAGAGAGATCGAGTTGTCAAAGCCATAAGTGCTGGCGTTCACCTGAACGGTACGGCTGATACCCACAATTTCGCACATCGCAAGGTAATCCTGCACTGTGCACAAATGCGGGGTGTAGCTGCGGTTCACAACCAGCGGATACCTGGTCTGGTCTTCAAATACGTGGCAGTGGCAATCGATGATGCCCGCGGGCAGTGTATGCCCGGGTTTGCGCGGTTGCGGATCGGGCCCCTGGCACAGCGCAGGTTGCATTGAAATGCGTGAGGGGTAAGGGGTGAGGAGTGAGGCGTAAGAACAAAAAGGCGCGATGCATGCGCCTCACGCCTCGCGCAGTTTCAATCGCGGTAGGACGGGTCGGTGCGGTCGAGTTTGCGCAGCAGGGCCGGCCACTCGAGCAGTCCGAAGCGCCGGCGCACCCCGGGCAGCATGCTGTTGTTGGTGTATTTCACCACTTCGTCGGGGGGCATCTGCAGTTCGGTATTGCAGGAAAGCGCCATTACCTGCAACTGGCAGGCACGTTCCAGGCGGAACATGTTGTTGAAGCACTCGGCGATGCTCGGGCCGACGGTGAGCAGGCCGTGGTTGCGCAGCACCAATGCCTCGCGGTTGCCGAGGCTTTGCACCAGACGTTCGCGTTCGTCGAGCCGCAACGCCACGCCCTCGTAGTCGTGATAGGCGATGTCGATGAAGCGCATCGAGGATTGGGCGACAGGCATGATTCCGCACTTCATGGCGGATACCGCCATGCCGGCCAGCGTATGGGTGTGGATGATGCAATCCACGTCGTGGCGCGCGGCGTGCACCGCGCTGTGAATCACGTAGCCGGCCTGGTTGACGCCATATTCGGTTGCGTTGAAGAGCACATTGCTGTCGACATCGATCCTGATCATGCTCGAAGCGGTCATTTCCTCGTAGAGCATGCCGTAGGGGTTGATCAGGAACTCGTTGTGGGTTCCCGGCACCCGCGCCGAGATGTGGTTGGCGACCATCTCGACCATGCCGAACTCGTGCATCAGCCGGTAGCACGCGGCGAGATTGACGCGCGTTTCCCATTCTTCCTTGCTGACCTGTTCGCGAACCGGCTTGTTGATCTTGATCGCGGGTGCGTTCATGCGTTGTCCTCCGGTAAATTCACCGCTCCGATTCTACCTTGACATAAGCCGCGGCGCCGGTGCCGGCGATCTTGCCGAATACCGCGCCCGAGGTCAGTCCCGTGCCGCCCGGATAGTTATGGTAGAAAATGCCACCCACCAGCTCGCCGGCCGCGAACAGTCCGGCGATCGGCTTGCCGGCGGTGTCCTCGACTTCGCCCCGGTTGGAGATCTTTACCCCGCCAAAGCTGAAGGTCACGCCGCAGGTGACAGCGTAAGCTTCGAAGGGCGGCGTGTCGATGGTATTTGCCCAGTTGGCCTTGTTGATTTTCAGCCCCCTGGTGCAGCGTCCGTCCTTGATCGCCATGTTGAACGGAATGTCGGTCCGCACCGCCTTGTTGTAGGTCTGGATTTCGCGCAGGCAGGCCTCGGCATCGACGCCGTCGAGTTTCCTTACGAGTTCCTCAATGGTGTCGGCCTTCACCTTGGTCACCCGCTTGATGCGGTACTCGTCGCGCAGCACGGGAATGATCTTGGCGTCGAAGATCTGCCAGGCGAACATCCCGGGCTGCGAGAGGATCACGGCGCCGTACTTGGCATACGTGTAATTCCTGAAGTCTGCGCCCTCGTCGACAAAGCGCTCGCCGCGCGCGTTGACCATGATGCCCCACGGGTAGCTGTGTTTCTGGAAGTTGTCGCCGACGGAGAGGTCGCCGAAAGGCGGTGCATTCATGTCCCAGCCCACGGCGTGGCAGCCCGACCAGTGGCCGTAAGGCATGGCACCGGCTTCGAGCGCCATCTCGATGCCAAGACCGGTGTTGTAGCGCGTGCCGCGAACCTTGGCCAGGTCCCAGCCGGGGCCCAAATAGCGTGCGCGCATCTCGGCGTTGGATTCGAAACCGCCGCAGGCGAGCACCACCGCCTTGGCGCGAATCTCGACGTTCCTGCCTTTATGCTTTGCCTTTACGCCAAGCACCCTGCCGTCGTCATCGGTGATGAGGGCGATTGCGGGCGTCTCGTAAAAAATCCTGACGCCTTCACGTTCGCACGCCTTGTGCTCGTTCTCCACCAGGCCGGGACCGCCGCCCCAGGTTTCGGCGGCGAGCCCGCCCCAGAACTTGAACTTGCCGTCGACCTTATACGACTGCCGTCCGAAACTTGCAATGAACTTGACGCCTTTCTTGCGCATCCACACCAGCGTTTCATGACTGCGCGTGATCAACAGCTCGCACAGATCGGGATCGGTGCGGTACTGGGTGATGCGTCCCATGTCGTCGAAGTACTGATCGGTGGTATAGGTGCCGAAGTCGGACTCCTTCTCGGCTTCGCTGAGGTCCGGAATGATCTGTTCCAGATCATCGAGACCGTTGAACGCCACGCGCATGAGGCCGGCCGTGTAGCGGCTGTTGCCGCCGCATTCTTCGACCGGGGCGGCCTCGAGCATGATGACGGAGGCGCCATTTTCGCGTGCGGCAAGCGCGGCGCAGGCGGCGGCATTGCCGGCGCCGACAACGATAACGTCGGGATTGCCAAAGATGTTGGTGCTCATTGCTGTCCTCTTCGTAAAATTAACATTAATCTTTGTGGCTGAATGAATTACCTGCTTATGCCCGCGGGACGCGAAGCATCGCCGGACAGCAGGGAGTAATTGACCGCCCTGCCTATGCCGCGGCGAAAACCCTCGAGGCGCAGAATCTGTCCGGGCGTGACATTGGCGAGGTTCACCTCCGGACCGAAGTCGCGCAGGATGTTCACGTGCTGCTCGGGAAAGCGGTACGGGTCCACTTCGATGACCACGTGGTCGAACCACGGCTGCGCGGCAAGCGACAGCAGCGCGTCGGGCGTGTCGCGGGCGAGCAGATCGATCTCGCACTGTTCGACGGTGACATGGCGAATGCCGTGTTGCGCGACTGCGCTCACGATTTCACCGAGGCAGGCAAGACTCATCGGTTGGTCGGGATTCTTGCGGCCGAACTCATAGACCACGCGCAAATCCGCTTTTTGCAGCTGCTCGATTGCCCGGTGGCGTTCGTTTTCGTCGAGCGTGACGTAATTTTCCGAAATCTCTATGCCCGGAATGCCCAGGCGTTTGAGAAGACTGATCATGTCGGCAAGCTGGTTGCGCATCCAGGCATATTCGAACAGGATGCCGCCGGCGAAAGGCACGACACCGGCATCCAGGTACAGGCGGGTAGTGTGCCTGACCGTTGCTTCCGGGATCAACAGCGCGTTCATGGCGTAAATCTTGGCGTAGTCGATGTAGTCCGCGGCGACGTCGAGCAGATCACTGATGCCGCGCGCGCCTCCGGTCCAGCCGAAGCCGTCGGGGCCGAAATCGATCATGGAAGTAATGCCGCGGCGCCGCGGCTTGGCGCCGCGCGGAGGCAGCTGGAATCCGGAATGAGTTTCTGTCTGCGGGGTCATTTGATCTTTCGTAAGGGGCACGTCGGCATTGCCGGGGTGCCGGGTGGTCGTGTGAAAAATGAAAGTCGCCGCAGTGAATCGGGATGAGCTGCGCAACAATGCCTGTGGTGTGCCCGCTTGCAATAAGTCCACCCGATTATAAAGCAGGAAAGCGGACCACAATGGCAGAAAGTCCGTATCGTGGTCATGCGGCCGGTTCAGTGCAGGGTCTTGGCGGAGTGCCGCGGCTCGGCTTCGGCTACAGCTACAACAGGCGCGGGCGATGCGTGGTGCGCAACCATGCGCCAGCCGCGTTCGGTGCGCAGGTAGATATTGGTGGCGATCACCGGATTGCGCGTTCTCGTCTCGCCCAGCACCGAGACATGTTCGTAGACGCTGTGCACGGACAGCATCATGCCGTGCAAATACTGCTGTTCGCGGAGCTGAAAGCGCAGTGTCTGCCCGCTGTTGAAAATCTGCCGCCATGACTCGCGTACTTGCGCCATGCCGCTGATGCGGGCCCCATGAGGGTGGACACAGTAGATTTCGTCGTCGTCAGCCCACACCGCCATCATCGCGTCGAGATCGCCCTTGGTGAGTGCCTCGTAAAAAGCGGCCTCGGCATCCTGGGGGGTCGGAAACAGCGTCTTCTTCACGGCAGGCTCTGGCGGATTTTCGGGAATGTTGATCAAACGGGCCGGCAAATTCTATCAAATTCAATCGCAGCCGAGACTCTGTCGGGAGTGAGCTGCCTCATGCAGTTAAAATGCCCGAGGGGACATTGGCGTTTGAAACACGGGCTGCATGGCAGGTCCAGCTTCAGGATTCTGGCGTCGTCCGACAGCGGCGGCGTGAATCCGGGACTGCTCGAACCGTAGAGCGCGACGAGCGGCGTGCCGAGCGCGGCGGCAACGTGCATCAGGCCGGAATCGTTGCTCACCGCCAGGCGCACCGAGGCGAGCACATCGACAGCTTCGTCAAGCGAGGTTTTGCCGCACAGGTTGGTACAGGATCCACCGCTCAGCGCTTCAACTTCCGCGCCGAGGGCCGCTTCCTTGCCGGATCCGACTATCCAGACACTGCAGCCGTGCGACTTGAAGCGCCGCGCGAGTTCGGCAAAGTATTCTGCGGGCCAGCGTTTGGCCGGTCCGTATTCGGCACCGGGGCAAAGCGCGACGGCCGGCACCTGCGGTTCAAGCGCCAGCTTGCGCAGGGTTGCCAGCCGCTTGTCTTGCGCCACCAGCAACCGGGCGGGCGGCAAAGGAAGCCCGGGCGCCTCGCCCGGGGGGGCGGCCAGTGCGGCAAAACGCTCTACCATCAGGGGTAAAGCCTGTTTGTCCAGGCGCCGCGCGTCGTTGATCAACCCCCAACGCATTTCGCCGACATACCCGGAGCGCAGCGGGATTCCGGCGAAGAACGGCACCAGTGCCGATTTGAAGGAATTTGGCAGCACGATGGCCTGATCGTAGCCTGCCGCGCGCAATTCGATGCCCAGCCGGCGGCGCGCGCCCAATTTCAGTTCGCCATGGCCGAAGGGGCTGGGGATGGCGCGCCGCACCTCGGGCATGCGCTGCAGCAACGGCAGCGTCCATGGCGGCGCAAGCACGTCGATCGCCAGACCGGCGTGACGTGCGCACAGCAGCTTGAGCAGTGGTTGGGCGAGGACAGTGTCGCCGATCCAGGAGGGACCCACCACCAGAATGCTGCGCACGGCGCGAAGATCCTAGGAAAATGAAGAATGAACGGTGAAGGATGAATGCATCGGGAAACGGCAACAGGGTTTTGCTTCCGCCTCCTTAATGTGAGGCTTTCGCCCCGCCTTTCAGGATGTATTGGGTGCCGCAGTAAGGGCATAGCGCTTCGCCGGTCTGCTCAATGGGCAGGAACACGCGCGGGTGCGCATTCCACAGCAGCATGGACGGCATCGGGCAATGCAGCGGCAGATCGTCCGTTGCGATCTCGATCCGCCGCTGCTTGTTTGCAGTCTGTTCCGCCATGATGGGTCAGCCCGCTACCGGCGCCAGCCAGTCGTCGTGCTGTCTGGACTTGCCGGCCACGCAGTCGAAGAACGCTTTTTGCAGCCTGGCCGTAATCGGTCCGCGCCCGCCTTCGCCGATGACGCGTCCATCAAGTTCGCGAATCGGCGTGACTTCGGCGGCGGTGCCGGTGAAAAATGCCTCATCGGCAATGTAGAGGTCGTCCCGGGTGATGCGCTTTGGAGCAACGGTATAACCCATTTCCTGCGCCAAAGTGATGATCGAATCCCTGGTGATGCCGATAAGCGCGCTGGTGAGTTCAGGTTCATAGATTTTTCCGTTTTTTACCATGAACAGGTTCTCGCCTGAACCTTCGGCAACGAAACCGTCGACATCGAGCAGCAGCCCTTCATCGTAACCGTGCTCGGTAGCCTCCAGATTGGCGAGGATGGAGTTGGCATAAGTGCCGGAGTATTTGGCGCGGCACATGGATACGTTGACATGGTGCCGCGCGTGCGAAGAGGTTTTCACCCGAATGCCGTTTTCGAGCGCTTCCGTACCCAGGTACGCGCCCCACGGCCAGGCCGCGATCGCCACGTGCACGCTGGCGCCTTTCGGCGATACGCCCATTTTCTCCGAACCGTAGAAAGCGATGGGCCTGACGTAGCAGGATTCGAGTTTGTTGGCGCGCACCACCTCTTTCTGCGCTTCCATGAGAACTTCCCTGCTGTAAGGGATTTTCATCATGTAGATATGCGCAGAATTGAACAGCCTGTCGGTGTGCTCCTTGAGGCGGAAGATCGCCGCGCCATTCGCTGTCTTGTAGGCGCGCAGGCCCTCGAATACCGCAAGTCCGTAATGCAGGGAGTGGGTGAGAACGTGGGTTGTAGCATTGCGCCAGGGCACCAGCTTGCCATCCTGCCAGATGTACCCGTCACGGTCGGCCATTGACATTCTAATATGCTCCGTCAAACGACAAAGCAGGCATTCTAGCGTATTTGGCGCGTGTTGCTGAAAGGTTCGGGCCGCTGAGCGGACGCGGCGTGGCGGCTGCGGGGCCAGGCGCCTGCGGCTGCCGTTTTGCGGCGCCAGGCGTCAGGCGTCGCCGGCAAACTCCGCATCCCACAGCGCACGAACCGCGCCCGCGGCGTCTTCCACAATGCCGGGCGCGACGCGCGCGTAGCGCTCACCGTGCAGGCGCAGGCTGTGTTGCATCTGGCGGAAACGGCGATAAGCGTCGTGCGCCGACTGCGCCGCGGCGGATCCGATCAGTCCCAGGCTTGCGGCAAGCTTGAGCAGCGCCAGGTTGCCGATGTTGGCGGTGAGCGCGGCATGGGTGGAAGAGTAGCCCAGCACCAGATACTGCACGATGAACTCGACATCGATAATGCCGCCGCGATCGTGTTTGAGGTCGAACAGCCCGCTCGGGTTGGGGTGCGCATCGAGCATTTTACGGCGCATTGCCACCACTTCCCGGCGCAGCACATCAAGGCCGCGCTGCTGCTGCAGAATCATCACGCGCAGTGCTTCGAACTTGCGTCCGATTTCCGGATCTCCGGCGGCAAAGCGGGCGCGCGTCAGCGCCTGGTGTTCCCACACCCATGCCTGTTTGCTCTGGTAGTCGCGGAAGCTGTCCAGCGGACTCACCAGCAGACCGCTGGCGCCGTCCGGCCGCAGCCGCAGATCCGTATCGTAGAGAACGCCGGCGGAGGTGACGCTGGTGAGCCAGTTGTTGATGCGCTGAGCGAGACGCGCGTAGTTTTCCGGCGCCTCGGGAGCGTCATCCGCGTACAGGAAAACGAGATCAAGGTCGGATGCGTAACCCAGCTCCTTGCCGCCCAGTTTGCCGTAACCAATGATCGCGAAAGCCGGCCGCTCGCGGTGCCGCTGGCGCACGCCCGACCAGGCGATTATCAGAACCTCCTCGAGAAGCAGGCAGGCCAGGTCCGACAGATGGTCGCTGAGAATCTCCAGTGGCAATGTGCCGGCGAGATCCTGCGCCACCAGACGCATGGTTTGCGCGTGTTTGAAGTGGCGCAGAATATCCATCTGCTTCTCGACGTCGCCGGCGGCGTCTTCAAGATGCGCATGCAGCTGCTGTCTCAGCGCCGGCCAGTCGGGCGCCGCATACAGCGTGCGCGCATCGAGCAGTTCATCGAGAAGAATCGGGTGCTGGGTGAGATATTGGGCGACCCAGGGACTTGCGCTCATCAGTTCCGCGAGCCGCGCCAGCGCCTGCGGGTATTCCTCGAGCATCGCCAGATAGGATTCGCGGCGGCTCACGCTTTCGAACAGCTGCAGAATCCGCTCCAGCGTGGCATCCGGATCGGCGTGGCTTGCGGCGGCTTCGATGGCGAGTGGCACCAGCCGGTCGAGCCGCAGCTGGCTGGCCGCGGGCATCCCGCGGTAACGGCTGCTCGTGCGCATGGCCTGCAGCCTGCTCTGCAGGTCGGCTGCGCGCTTGTATCCGAGCCCGGCCAGCCGCGCCATACCCGACTCCATGCCGGTGCCCTCGGCATGGTCCTGCCACAGCGCTGCGAGTGCATGCTGATCCTGCGAAGTGGCGGCAAAGATCTGCCCGAAATGATGCGTAACCCTTGCGCGATGGCGACCAAGTGCTGCCAGCATATCGGCGTAACTGGCGCAGCCCATGCTGTGTGCCACGCGTTCGCGATCGGCGTCGTCGGCCGGCAAGGATTGGGTCTGTTGATCGTCGAGGTACTGCAATCGATGCTCGAGATTGCGCAGAAACACATAGGCTTCGCGCAGTTCGGTGACTGCGGCCTGCGGCAGCAGATTGCGTTCGGCCAGCAGTGGCAACACGGCGAGGGTCGGCTGCTGCCTGAGCGCCGGATCGCGGCCGCCGCGGATCAGCTGGAACACCTGCACAATGAACTCAATTTCGCGGATGCCGCCGGGTCCGAGCTTGATATTGTCGAGCATGTCGCGGCGTTCGACTTCTCGCCGGATCTGCTGATGCAACTCGCGCATCGAGGCAAACGCGCTGTAGTCAAGATGACGGCGGTAGATGAAGGGGCGCGCCAGCTCCAGCAGTTCGCCGCCGCGGTCGCCGCTGACCGGCCGGCCCTTGATCCAGGCGTAGCGTTCCCACTCGCGGCCCTGGGTGATAAAGTAGTTTTCCAGCATGTCGAAGCTCATTACCAGCGGACCGCCATCGCCGTACGGCCGCAGCCGCATGTCCACCCGGAACACATAACCGTCGGCCGTGATCTCGTTTAGCGCGGCGATGAGGCGGCGCGCGAGGTGGGTGAAATATTCATGGTTGCTCAACTGCTGTGCGCCGTCAGTTTCGCCATCTTCGGGGTAGATGAAAATCAGATCGATGTCAGATGATACGTTGAGCTCCTGGCCGCCAAGTTTGCCCATGCCGACGACATGCAACTGCTGCACGCCGCCGCCGCCCATGGGCCGGCCATAGCGCTGCGCCAGCCACAGCTCATGACGGGATTGCGCGCTGGTGATTGCGATTTCCGCCAGCGCTGTCACCGTGGTCACGACCTCGTCCAGATCGGCCAATCCGCCGATGTCGCGCGCGATCAATCGCAGCATCACGCGTTTGCGCAGGATGCGCAGCGAACGAGCCAGCGCCGCATCGTCGTCAGCCGGGTGCGCGGCGAGCAGCGACCGCATTTCATCAAAGGAGAACGGCTGGCCGATTCTGCTGTCGGACAATAACGCAGAATCGGCCTCAAGCAGACGATTCAGGTAACGGCTGTAGCGGCGGGCGGCATCCAGCGCCAGGTCCGCCGCAACGCCGGTCCGGGCGTTATTCGGTTTCATGTATGAGGGTTTGCGGCAGGTTCTTGAGTTAAAATAGCTAAATCATTGTTTGACTATCGCATTTTTTCGTTTCTCAGGCAAAACGTGCCATTTTCCGCCAAGCTTAAATGGCTGCAAATCAGTTCGCTCTGGACCTACCGCGTTCTGACTTGGGCCATTGTGGGGGCCGTTTTCATTTGTGCCGCCGCGGTGCTGTCCCTGCGCTACTGGGTGTTGCCCAATATCGAGCAATATCGCGAAGACATCGCGCAGGCGGTGAGCCGCACCGCCAAGCAGCGCATCACGATTGGCAAGATTTCCGCAAACTGGGATGGCATGCGGCCCCAGCTCATGCTGGAAAACGTTACCGTATTCGATGCGGCGAACCAATCCGCGCTCCAGCTCGCGCGCGTTGACAACACCCTGTCGTGGCTGTCGCTGTTAACCCTTGATTTGCGTTTTCATTCGATCGCGCTTTACCAGCCGATGCTCAACGTCAAACGCGATAAGGGCGGCACGCTGTGGGTAGCCGGCATCGAGATATCCGGCCAGTCGCAGGATGGCGGAGGCGTCGTGGACTGGCTGTTGCGCCAGCGCGAGATCGTCATCAGCGATGCCACAATTTCCTGGCTGGACGAAATGCGCGCTGCGCCGCCGCTCGACCTGAAAAGCGTCAAGCTGCACATCGTCAATCGCGGGGTGCGCCATCGCTTCGGCCTTTATGCGGTGCCACCGCCGGAGTACGCCGGTGCGCTTGATATCCGCGGCGACCTGAGCGGGGAAAGTATCAGGGCACTGTCGAACTGGAACGGCCAGCTTTTTCTCCAGTTGGATTATGCCGACATCGCCGCATGGCGCGCCTGGGTGCCTTTCCCCGTTGAGTTTCCGCGCGGTGCCGGCGCGTTGCGAATGTGGCTGGGTTTCAGCCAGCATGAACTCAGGGAGCTGACTGCGGACGTGCGGCTCGCCAATGTCAGGACCCGGCTTGCCAAGGATTTGCCGGAACTGGACATGGAGCAGCTGTCGGGACGGATTGCCTGGAAATCGTCTGCGGCCGGCTTCGAGCTGTCGACTGTCAAGCTCGGTCTCACGGCCCAGGGTGGCCTAACGCTGCAGCCCGTTGATTTTGTGCTGCGTCTCAGCGAAGGCAGGGACCGCAAGCCGGCGCGCGGCGAACTGCGTGCGAATTCCCTCGACCTGCGGCCGTTGACGGCGCTGGCTGACCGTTTGCCGCTGGCGGTTGATCTTCGCAAGAAAATGGCGGAGCTGTCGCCCAAGGGAAGCCTGCATGACCTTGCTGTGCGCTGGAGCGGCGACTGGCAGCAGCCGGTGCAGTACAGCGTGCGCGGCCGTTTTCAAAACCTGGTCATGAACCGATACGGCAAGATTCCCGGATTTTCCGGCGTCAGCGGCAATATCGACGGCAGCGAGAAAGCGGGTTCGCTTTATCTCAATGCCGGCAATGCGACCATCGACATGCCGCTCGTGTTCCGTGATCCGCTGGAGTTCGAGAAGTTGAACGCGCACATCGAATGGTCGCGGCGCGGTGCGGATTCCGAACTCATATTCAACAGCATGTCGTTCTCCAACCCGCATCTTGCCGGTTCGCTGTCCGGCAGCTATCGCCTGCTGCCCGACAGCAAGGGCATAATCGACCTTAACGGCGGTCTGACGCGCGCGGATGCACGTCATGTCGGCCGCTATATTCCGCTGGCCGTCGGCAAGAGCGCGCGCGACTGGGTGGACCGGGCGTTTGTGTCCGGGCAGTCGAACGAAGTAACGCTGCGGCTCAAGGGTAATCTTGACGATTTCCCGTTTTCCGACAACAAGGGCGGCGTATTCCAGGTATCGGCCAGGATCGATGGCGGGGTGCTCGACTACGCTGGGGGTTGGCCGAGAATAGAAAACATTTCCGGCGACGTAAGTTTCCGTGGCAAGCGGCTGGATATTGCTGTGCGCAAGGGCAGCATTCTGGGTGCCCAGCTTGGCAAGGTTCATGCAGAAATACCGGACCTCAATCATACCGATGAGCTGTTGCTGGTCACCGGTGAGGCCGAGGGACCGACCAGCGAGTTTCTGGCGTTTATCGAGAAAAGTCCCGTCAGCGGGATGATCGATCGTTTCACTGAAGGTATCCGGGTGCAAGGCAGTGGCGCGCTTGCGCTCAAACTCCAGTTACCGTTGCGCGCGCTGAGCAAGAGCAGCGTCTCCGGCACTTATCAATTCATCAACAATACTATCGTTGGCGATCCGGATCTGCCGCCGTTCGAGCAGGCCAACGGCAGGCTCGAGTTCACCGAGTCCTCGGTGCGTCTGCAGAACGCGAATGGTATCTTTCTCGGCGGGCCGGCCACGATTTCAGCGACGACGCTGCGTGATTCCACCGTGCGCATCAATCTGGAGGGGCGCGCCAATATCGATAACCTGCGGCGCGCCGGCGGCGCGGCGCCTTGGATGCTTAGACTGCGCGGCTCGACCGACTGGCGCGGCACGTTTCTTCTGCGCAAAAAACTGGCGGACCTCGTAGTGGAAACGGACCTGCGCGGAATCGCCTCCGATTTGCCGGCACCGCTCGCCAAGGCCGCCGGCGAAGCGGTGCCCTTGCGTTACGAGCGCAAATATACCGGTCCGCAACAGGAGCAGATCATCATTTCTTACGGCGAGAGCATAAGCGCCAATTTGCAGCGGCGTGTAGAGGGCACGCGCAGCGTGATTCGGCGCGGGCAGATCCGCTTTGGGGGCCCCGCGGCGGAACCCGAGCGCGACGGTGTTATGGTCAGCGGTTCCCTCAGGAGTCTGGATCTCGACCGCTGGCTGGCACTCGCCGGGCAGGACAACGACGGCATGAGACTCGAGTTCTCCGGCGTCGATCTCAAGGTCGAGACGCTTACCGCAAACGGCAGAAACTTTCATGATATTGCAATCAACGGGTCGGCGCAGGACGGTATCTGGCGTGCAAGTCTTGCCGGGCGTGAGATGGAAGGCACGGCAACATGGCAGCCGCAAGGCCGCGGTAAGCTGACGGCGCGCTTCAAGAAACTGGTGATCCCGCCGGCAGTTGCCGCCTCGGCGCCGGGCTCGGCCCCGACTCAGAACTTGGCAGACAGGACACGTGAACTGCCGGCGCTCGACGTCATCGCCGACCAATTCCAGCTCAAGGATAAACAGCTCGGCAAGCTTGAGTTGAATGCCGTTCCTGTTGGGCAGGACTGGCGCATCGACAAATTGCACATTTCCAACCCCGAGAGTACTTTTTCGGGCAGCGGTATATGGAGAGCCGGGCTTAATCAGCAGCGTACCCAATTGAGCCTGCGCCTTGAAACAAGCGACGTCGGCAAATTGCTGACGCGTCTGGGTTACCCCGACAGCGTGCAAGGCGGCAACGCCAGGCTGGAAGGGGAGTTGGCCTGGGCCGGCGCGCCGCAGGAGTTCGATTATCCGACGCTAGCCGGCACGCTTGCGATGCAGGCCCGGAAGGGGCAGTTTCTGCGGCTCAGGCCGGGCTTCGGCAAGCTGCTTGGCATCATGAGTCTGCAGTCGCTGCCGCGCCGCATCACGCTCGATTTCCGCGATATCTTCAGCGATGGTCTGGTGTTCGATGAAATTATCGGCGCTGTAAATATCAGTCGCGGCATTGCGGTAACCAACGGCTTCCACATTCAGAGTCCATCAGCACGCGTATTGATGAGCGGGGAAGTCGACATGGCGCAGGAAACCCAGAATCTGCGCGTCAGAATCACCCCCGGCCTGAGCGACGGATTGTCCATAGCGGGTGCGCTGTTAGGCGGCCCTGTGGCCGGCATCGCGGCTTTTCTGGCGCAGAAAATACTCAAGGACCCGTTCGACCGGATTGCCTCGTACGAATACAACGTGATCGGCACCTGGGCCGAGCCGCAGGTATCCAAAATCGGGCAGCCGGACGCATCCGTGCAAGGCAATCCGCAATGAAGGCGGTAACAGGCTTCATGAGGAGCTTCGTGATAAGATCAACGCTGGTCACGGGTCTGTCGGGGACAGCGCTGCTGGCATCGGCCGATCAGGTGTTTCCGGTGCTGCCTGATCTGTGGGACCGCCCGCGCAGCGCCCGCGTGGTTCTCGATCAGCCGGATATCAGGCGGGCCGTGGACATGCATATTGGGCAGTCCGGGTCGAGTCTGGTCATTCATCACGCTGAAGGGCAGGAACCGCTGCTACACGCTGAAGAATTGCGTGCCTGGCTGATCGTGCTGGCCATCAGTCCCGAACGCGTTAGACTGAGCGGCGGTCTTAAGTCCGGCGAACCCCTGAAAATCGAAGTGAAGCCATGAGCACCAAATTGCGTTCCTCTTTCGGCCGTGCCAGGCCGCATTTCAGCAAGGAAGACAAATCACCGTCCGGGGCGGTGCGCATCGCAGCGGTGCAGATGGCTTCCGGACCGAATATCAAGGGTAATCTCAACGAAGCGCGGCGCCTGATCGAAATCGCGGTAGAGCAGGGCGCAAAGCTGGTCGCGCTGCCTGAATATTTCGCCATCATGGGTTTGCATGACCGCGACAAGGTTGCGCTGCGCGAAGAACCGGGCAAGGGCCAGATTCAGGAATTCCTGTCGTCTACCGCGAAAAAGCACAAGATCTGGCTGGTCGGGGGGTCCGTGCCGCTGGTGTCCTCGCAACAGCACAGGGTCCGCAACAGCAGCCTGATCTATGACGACAAGGGCAAGCTTGTCGCGCGCTACGACAAGATCCACCTGTTCGGTTTCGAGATGGGAAAGGAGCGTTATGCAGAAGATCAGACCATTGAGCCGGGGAAGGAAGTCGTCACCGTCGATTCGCCGGTGGGGCGGCTGGGTTTGTCGATCTGTTATGACCTGCGTTTTCCCGAGCTTTACCGTGCGATGAAAGAAGTCGATATCATCCTGGTGCCATCGGCGTTCACCGAAACCACCGGCAAGGCGCACTGGGAAACCCTGATCCGCGCCCGCGCCATCGAGAATCTGGCCTATGTGCTGGCGCCGGCGCAGGGCGGCTATCATTTGAACGGCCGCGAAACGCACGGCGATTCCATGATTGTCGACCCATGGGGCGTGGTGCTCGACCGTTTACCGCGTGGCTCCGGCGTGGTCATCGGCGGCGTGAACCTCGCGCACCTCAGACGCTTGCGGCAAAGCCTGCCGGCGCTGACGCATCGAACGCTGCATCGCTGCTAATCCGGGCCCGAGGTTGAAATCGGCAAGGTTCGCCACCATTTTTATTCTTAATTTGTAATTGTGCTTACGCATCCAGATCGGGACTCAAATCATCGTGGAACACCAGTCGTCAGTTTTGCAACCTGAAATTCCATTTGCGACCGCAAACGAAATGCTGCTCGCGCCCTATTCCCTGGACGCGGCGCATTTGCAAAACGTATTCGGCCAGATCATGGCGCATCGCGTCGATTATGCCGATCTGTATTTTCAGTACAGCCGCAGCGAGTCGTGGAGCCTGGAAGAGGGCATAGTCAAGTCCGGCAGCTTCAATATCGACCAGGGCGTGGGCGTGCGCACGGTGAGCGGCGAGAAGACCGCTTTCGCTTACTCCGATGACATCAGCCTGACCGCGCTCAAGTCGGCGGCGGAAGCAACCCGCGCCATCGCCCGCCAGGGTGGTGATGGTACTGCGCGGGTGGCGAAGCGCAGCAACGGGCATAACCTGTATGTGCCGCGCGACCCGCTCGCCAGTCTCGGCGACAAGGACAAGGTATCGCTGCTGGAACGGCTGGAGCGCGAGGCGCGCGCACTTGATCCGCGCGTGACGCAGGTGATGGCCTCCCTCGGCGGCGAATACGAAGTGGTGCTGATTGCGCGCAGCGACGGCGTGCTGGCCGCCGACGTGCGGCCGCTGGTCAGGCTTTCGCTGCAGGTGATCGTGGAACAGGACGGCCGGCGCGAGCAGGGCAGCTCCGGCGGCGGCGGGCGTTTTGATTACGCTTATTTCACCGATGCGGTGCTGGGCGATTACGCCAGGAAAGCGGTCGATCAGGCGCTTGTCAATCTCGAAGCGCGGCCGGCGCCGGCGGGCACCATGACCGTGGTGCTGGGGCCGGGCTGGCCCGGCGTGCTGCTGCATGAGGCGATCGGCCACGGGCTCGAGGGGGATTTCAACCGCAAGGGCACTTCCGCCTTCAGCGGCCGTATCGGCGAGCGCGTCGCGGCGCCCGGGGTCACTGTGGTTGACGACGGCACCATCGCGCACCGCCGCGGCTCGCTCAACATCGACGACGAAGGCAATCCGACGCAGTGCAACGTACTGATTGAAAATGGCGTGCTCAAGAGCTACTTGCAGGACAGTCTCAACGCGCGGCTGATGAAGGTGGCGCCCACCGGCAATGGCCGGCGCGAATCGTATGCGCATATTCCGATGCCGCGCATGACCAACACCTACATGCTCAACGGTCCCAACGGCGGCGTGAACCCGCTGGAGATTATCGCTTCCGTCAAGAACGGACTTTATGCAGTGAACTTCGGCGGCGGCCAGGTCGACATCACCAGCGGCAAATTCGTGTTCTCGGCTTCCGAGGCCTATTTGATCGAGAACGGCAGGCTGACGCATCCGGTAAAAGGCGCGACGCTGATCGGCAACGGCCCCGATGCGCTGACGCGGGTGGCCATGATCGGCAACGACATGAGTCTCGATCCCGGGGTTGGCACCTGCGGCAAGGAGGGCCAGAGCGTGCCGGTCGGCGTTGGCCAGCCGACGCTGCGCATAGACGGTCTGACCGTCGGGGGTACGGTTTAGAATTCCGCGTGCGGTAAGCAATGAGCGGCAACGCCCGACTGCGATCCGTATCAGGCTTGCGCTTTTCCATTTACTGCTTACCGCTTACCGCTCACCGCTCACCATTCCAGTACCCTGATATAATGCTTTGATTTCATAAGCTTTGGACCAGTATGCAATACAGAACTGACGATGTCCGCATCAAGGAGATCATGGAACTCGTGCCGCCGTCGCATGTGCTGCGCGAATTTCCGTTGACCGAAAAAGCCGCCAAGACCACGTTTGAAGCGCGCCAGGCCATCCATCGCATCCTGCACGGCGCCGACGACCGCCTGCTGGTGATCATGGGGCCGTGTTCCATCCACGATGTGAAAGCCGCCCGGGATTACGCCGCCAAGCTGAATGGGGCGAAGGACCGGCTCGCAAATGACCTGGTGGTGGTGATGCGCGTCTATTTCGAGAAGCCGCGCACGACGGTGGGTTGGAAGGGGCTCATCAATGATCCCAGACTCGACGGCAGCTTCAATATCAACGAAGGCTTGCGCATCGGCCGCCAGTTGCTGCTTGACCTGAACGAGGCTGGCATGCCGGTAGGCTGCGAGTTCCTCGACATGATCACACCGCAATACATCGCCGACATGGTGTCGTGGGGTGCAATCGGCGCGCGCACCACCGAAAGCCAGGTGCATCGCGAACTTGCTTCGGGCCTGTCGTGCCCGGTCGGTTTCAAGAATGGCACCGACGGCAATATCAAAATCGCAGTCGATGCCATACGCGCGGCGCAGGCGCCGCACCATTTTCTGTCCGTCACCAAGGCCGGGCATTCCGCGATTGTCTCGACCACCGGCAATGAGGACTGCCACATCATCCTGCGCGGCGGCAAAGCGCCGAACTACGATGCCGCCAGCGTCGAAGCCGCGGGCAAAGGGCTGGCCGAGGCCGGAGTGCCGGCGCGGCTGATGATCGACTTCAGTCATGGCAACAGCAGCAAAGACCCGCAGAAACAGATTACCGTTGCCCACGATGTCGGCCGCCAGATTGCCGGCGGCGAAGAGCGTATTTTCGGGGCCATGCTGGAGAGCCATCTAAAAGCAGGGCGCCAGGATCTGGCCCCCGGCAAGGAACTGGTTTATGGTCAGAGCATTACCGACGGCTGCATAGGCTGGGAGGACAGCCGGGCTTTGCTCGACCATCTTGCGGAAGCGGTGCGCAAGCGGCGGATCAAGGCGGGGGCCGAAGCCGACTGAGCATTGCGGCGGTGGTTGCCGCTGTACTCGGCCGGCGCGGGCATTGAAGGATCCATTAAATGGCGCAAAGCGCACTCGAACTCGCATCCGATCAAGGCAACCTGCTCAACCTTGAAAAGGTAAGCAAGGGTACTGCCTTGGCCGAGGAGATCTTCGGCCTGGTCGGGCAGTCGCAGTTTTTCGCGGAGTTCTCGCGCCGGGACATTGCGGTCCTGGCAGGCTATATGGACATCTTTCGCGCCCAGTCTGGCGAGATCATCATACGCGAAGGCGATGTGGGCGATTTCATGCTGCTCATCATCGAAGGCGAAGTCGACATTCTCAAAAGAGGCCTGCGCTCTGAGCACCAGCGCATGACCAGTGTCGGCCCCGGCATGACGCTGGGCGAGATGTCGATGATAGACGGGGAGCCGCGCTTCGCAACCTGCCGCGCGGCGCGCATCACCACCTTTTCCGTGCTGACGCGCGACAGCATGGCGAAGATTATTCTCGATCATCCCAGCATCGGCTCCAAGATACTGGTCAAACTCGTCACCATGCTGTCGCTGCGGTTGCGGCAGACCAGCGCCAAACTTCTGCAGTACATGGAGAACGGCCGGCAGTAACGGCGGTTATCGTCACGCGGTGTCCCGCCCGGCGCAATACATGGCTTTCCTGTGCTGCGCGTTATTTTTCGCGGCTGCAAGCCATGCCCTGGAATTGCGCGACGACCGCGGCAAGACGCTGCGACTCGCCGTTCCTGCGCAGCGTATCGTCGCACTGGCGCCGCATCTGGCCGAAATCGTATTTGCCGCGGGCGCCGGAGACAAGCTGATCGGCGTTGTGCGCTTCAGCGATCATCCACCGGCAGCGCGGCGCCTGCCGCAGGTCGGGGATGCGGCGCGCATTGATCTCGAACGCATCGTGAAACTCGGGCCTGATCTCATACTGGCGTGGCGCAGCGGAAATTCGCCGCGTGATGTGATGCGGCTGGAACAGCTTGGATTCCCGGTGTTTGTGACCGAGCCGGCGCGGCTTGCGGATATTCCACGCCTGATGCGCATGACAGGGGCACTCACTGACAGGCAGCGGGAGGCGGAGCAGGAGGCGCTTGTATTTATAAATAAAATCAGTATGTTAAGAAAACTTCACGAAGGCAAACCGCCGGTTCGCGTGTTTTACGAAATCTGGCACCAGCCGTTGCTGACCGTGAACGGCGCGCACCTCATCAGCGATGTGGTTGCATTGTGCGGCGGACGCAACGTGTTCGCGCATGTGCCGGCGCTGACGCCTGCGGTTTCGCTCGAAGCGGTGCTGGCTGCGCAGCCCGAGGCCATCCTGGGTGGCAGTTCGGCAGGCGGGGAGCGGGAATTTATCGCGCAATGGCGCAAAGTCGCAGTGGACGGGTTGCGTTCGACGCCGGCGTTTTACGTTGCGCCTGATTCGATACAGCGGCAGACGCCGCGAATCGCCGAGGGTGCGGCCGTCATTTGTGAACACCTGGACAAGGTGCGAGCGAAGCGCCGCCAATCGGCAAGTGCGGGTAGTAAAGACTAGCGCGGCTGACCGTTCTGACCGTTATCAGGCGGTGAGTCCCGGGCACTGTTCCCGGTCTTCAAACCCCAGGTCGATCCGGGTGCCGTACAGCATGATGTCCATCCACGGCGTTTTTGGCGGCCGATTCTGGTCGTAACGCACACATGTTCCATTGCGAAAGGGATCGAGCGTTCCGACTGTCATCCATTATGAAACGCTCAATAGGCCTTGTTCGCCTACAGCAAGGGTGGGGGGAATGCCGTTGCGGGCTATATGACTTTCACGCATTGACCCTTGAAAATCATCGGGCCAGTGGGAGCGCCGGTCGGGGAGCCGCCCGCGGGTTCGATGGACAGCGCCACGCCCCACGCCTTGCTCATCATGCCCGCGTGCTCGGGTCTGAGCTTGAGAATCTGATTTTCCTCCAATCCGACCAGTCCGAGCGAAACCGGCGCGGCCTTGCCGCCAGGCAGCATCCACAACTCCCAAGAGGTATTCGCCGCCATGGTCGGATGATCCTGGATGAGCTTGACGCGGATGTGGGCATCGCGCGCCGCTTTTTGCGGCGGCCACGATACGACCATGGCGGGCTGCGCGCGCTCGTCCGACATGACGGCGACCATGCCCATCGGCGGCTCGGGCGCAGGCCGTGAGCCTATGAACACTCCCAAGGCAAGGGTGAGGGCGGTGGTGGCGACTGTCAGGCCCCGCCATAGTGCGAGATTGGCCCACCAGCCGGCTTTGGCGCTGCCGCTGATGCGCGCCGCGATCTTGCGCCATACGCGCGCATGAGGTTCGATGTCGCCGGCGGCTGCGGCCAGCGGCGTCAGTTTCTGTTCCCACTCCGCAACCAATTGTCTGAGGGTGGCGTCGTATTTCAGCAGACTCTGGAAACGCGCGCGCGCCTGGCCGCGGAGCGTGCCCAGCACGTATTCCGAGGCCAGCTTGTCACGCAGTTGCGGGTTTTTGTAGGAGGCCATTTACATCAGCTTTATGCACTTGCAAGGCAATTTTTCAGCCGCTCCAGTCCGCGCCGCACCCAGGTCTTTATGGTGCCGAGCGGCTGCTGCAGATGCGCAGCGAGTTCCGAGTGGGAAAGGCCATGAAAAAACGCGAGCACGATAGTCTGCCGCTGCCGGCTGTCGAGCGTGCCCAGGCAATCGGCGAGCGCGCCGGCGGCGTCGGCGCGCATCAGCTGTTCCAGCGGCCCCGGCGCTTCATCCTGCCACGATTCAACCGCGATTTCGTATTCCGCGCCAGAGTTCTCCTGGCGCGGGCGGCGCAGCCAGTCGAGGCTGCGGTTTCTTGCGATGCTGGTCATCCAGGTGAGCGGCGCGCTCTTCTGCACGGCGTAGTCGGCGGCATGGTTCCAGATGTTCACGTAGCTCTCCTGCAGGACTTCCTCGGCCCAGTCTTCCCTACGTAATATACGCAGCGTGACGCCAAACAGTTTCGCCGCCGTGGCGCGGTAAAGGTCGGCAAAAGCCTGCTGGTTCCTGAGCGCGCACTGCGTGAGCAGGGCGGCAAGCCGGGCATTCGATTCGGCAGTCCGGGTTTGGGGGTCCTGGCTCATCGCGCTATTGCCGGTTTTTACCCTGCTGCCACAACACGTCGCCAAGGCCGGCATGACGGTTGAGCGTTCTGGCGAGCACGAACAGCAGGTCGGACAGGCGGTTCAGGTAGTGCAGGAGTGAAGGCGAAATTTTTTCCTGCTGCGACAGCGCGACCAGCCGCCGCTCGGCGCGCCGGCACACGGTACGCGCGACGTGGGCAAGGCTCGCCGCGCGCGAGCCCCCGGGCAGGATAAAATCCCTGAGCGGCGGCAAAGTGGCGTTGAAGTCATCGAGCAACGTTTCAAGCCGGACGGCGTGCGCCTCGGTCATGACGGCATGGCCGGGGACGCTGAGTTCACCCCCCAGGTCGAACAGGTCATGCTGCACGTCCGTAAGGCATGCCCGCGTTTTTTCCGGGAGATCCTCCGCGAGCAGCACGCCGATGTTGCTGTTCAATTCGTCCACCGCGCCTATCGTTTCGATGCGCAGCGTGTCTTTCGAGACGCGCGAGCCGTCGGCGAGCCCGGTCGTGCCGTTATCTCCGGTGCGGGTGACGATTTTTGTGAGGCGGTTACCCATGAGCTGAAGATTGTAACCGTCGCGCTGCCGCGAGCGCAAAAATCATTGTCCGCGGGGCACGGACCACCAGATCATGCGTCGGGTTGGCCCTGTTCCTGCGCCGGTTTGAGGTTCAGCGGGCAGAACTTGAGATCGAATGCCGGATCCTTGATCCACTGGTAAATCGCATCGAGTGCACCGTCTTCCGTCCGGAAAAAGTGCTGCGCACCGATCAGCGCATAAAGACCGGTATTTTCCATGACCTGCACTACTTGCCGCTTGAGGCCGCTGAATACCATGGTTACGCCGCCTTCCTGCAGGCGCCGCGCGAGGTGGCGTATCACTTCCTCGCCCGAGCCGTCGATTTCATTGATGGCGTCACCTACTATCAGAATAAATTTTGCTTTTGGATTTTGCGCGGACTGTTCCAGCACCGCATCCTCGAAATACGGCACGTTGGCGAAATACAGCGAACCGTCGAAGCGGATGGCGATGATGTGTTCGCTGGTTCTGAGATCGTGCAGCAGGGCGTCGCGCAACGTGCCGTCGGGATGGCGGCCGAGTATAGCCACGCGCGGATGCATGGTGCGGTAGAGGTAAAGCAGGATTGCCAGTCCCGCTCCCACCAGAATGCCGGAATCGAGATGAGGCGCAAAGCCCAGTGTCGCCACGAATGTGACGATGGAGGCGACGCCGTCGTGGCGATGGGCTTTCCAGATGTGCAGCATCGCTTTGACGTCCACCAGGCTGATCACTGCCAGCATGATCACCGCCGCCAGCACCGCCTGGGGCAGGTGATAAAGCAGCGGGGTGAACAAGAGCAGAGTGACCAGCACGATCATGCTGGTAATCACCGATGACAGGCCGCTGACGGCGCCGGCGCTCATATTGACCGCGGTACGCGAGAACGATCCGCTGACCGGGAATGACTGGCTCATGCTGCCGATAATATTGGCCAATCCCTGTCCGATCAGTTCCTGGTTGGGATTGATGCGCTGTTTGGTCCTGACGGCCATCGCCTTGGCGATGGAAATCGCTTCCATGAATCCGACCAGCGTGATGACGAAGGCGCTCGACAGCAGCGTAAGCAGCATGTTCCAGTCGAATCTGGGCCATGCGATTTTGGGCAGGCCTGACGGAATCGTGCCTACCACTTCGCCGCCGCCGCTCAGCAGCACCCGGTCTTTGGTGACTTTGCTGATGCGCCAGCGGTAACCGTCGGTGCTGGTGCCGGAAGGTGTGAGTTCAGCCAGATGGAAGGTTGGCGTCTGTCCTGGAGCGTCCGGGGTGCGCTCCAGCACAAAACGACGCAGTTCGCGCACGCGCAGGCGGTACTCACGCTCTATGGTATTGATGTCGAGACGCAGGATTTCGATGTCGTAATTGATTGCCAGTATTCGCGGGTGGTTCTTGCCGTGGACTTTCTCCTGCTTCTTCAGGTCGGCCGACTTGACCGCGATTTCGTTGTTGAGCTCCTCGATGCGATTTGCCAAACCCGCCACGTTCTCGATGACATTCGAGACCGTGGCGTCCTGGAACTGGTCGGCGCCGGCGCTGCTGTTGCGTTCAAAGCTGATTGCCCAGCTTACGAGGGTGGTCAGCGCCACGGCAATCAGCACGCCCGGCCACCTGGGCCGGTACTTCCTGAGCAGCACCATGATGACGAACGCCACAGCACCCATCAGCAAAGTGGGCATGTGCGTATCCCCGATCTGCAGAAATACGCCCCAGATGTCCAACAGGAATCGTTCGCTGCGGCCAACCGAGACGCCGAGAATCTTGTTGAGCTGGGACAGCGCGATGATGATCGCCGCTGCGTTGGTGAAGCCCACGATCACCGGGTGCGACATGAAATTGACGATGGCGCCGAGGCGCAACACCCCGATCGCCAGCTCCATCAGGCCGACCATCAGCGCCAGCGCTATTGCTAGCACGATGAACTGCTCGGTGCCGGGCGCGGCGAACTGGGCAAGCGTAGACCCGGTAAGCAGCGAAACCATGGCCACCGGTCCCGTTGCCAACTGGTGCGAGGAGCCCCAAAGCGCGCCTATCATCACCGGCAGGAATGCCGCGTACAGGCCATAGTAAGCAGGCAGGCCGGCGAGCTGCGCGTAAGCCATCGACTGCGGAATCAGCACCATGGCCACGGTGACGCCGGCGATGAAATCGGACCGCAGCGCCCGCCGCGAGGCCGGGAACCACGTCAGGAACGGGCACAGGCGTTTCATTATGTTAGGCACTCTTAAGCCGCCGGCCTTCCTGTGCTCGCAGTGCGGGTGCTCATTTTGTTCCGCCGGCCGGTTCCCGATTCTGATTATCCGCGGCCGGCTGGCGCAGTTCCCCGTTGGGGAGCGTGACATGGCATTCCATGAAAATCCGCACCTTGCAATTGCGGCAGACTGCCGGATCGAGCTTGGGATAGATTGCGCTGACCACCCGGAATTTTACCGGGAAAACATTCTCCTCGCCGATATCGTGCAGGTAATAGCCGCGCTTGAGCAGGCGCCTGACTTCGTCCTTCAAGCGGTAGAAATAAAGCCCGCCACCGATCCTGCGGCGCCGTCTTGCCTCCTGCGCGAACATTTCCGCGCCGGCGATGTCGATGAAATTGATGCCGCTGGCCACGACCAGGACATGCTTTTGCATCTGCCCTGCGCTGCCGATATCCTGCAGCGCGTGCTGCACATGGTCCACGGCGCCGAAAAAGACCGAGCCGTTGATGCGCACCATTTTGAGTTGCGGGCAGTCGGGCAGCCCGCTGTCCGCGGTGTAGTGGTAGCTTTCCGGGCCCAGATCGGGTTTCACATCGAGGATGAGAGGATGCGATGTGCGCTTCAGGTAGAGCATCAGTGAAAGCAGCACGCCGGCGTAGATGGCGAATTCAAGCTGCACAAACAGCGTTGCCAGCAGCGTTGCGCCAAGTATCACGCTTTCGGAACGGCTGGTCTTGAGGATGCTCCTGATATGGGAAATATCGATCAGCCCATAAGCGATCATGAACAGGATGCCGGCCATTGCCGGTATCGGAAGGTGCCGGGCGAGCGGTGCCACCACCAGCACGATGAACACCAGAAAAATCGCGGAGAACACCGATGCCAGCGGCGTTTGCGCGCCGGCCGCATGGTTGAGGCCGCTGCGGTTGAACGAACCGCTTGAGGCGTAGGCTGAAAAGAAGCTGCCGAGGATATTGGACAGCCCTTGTCCGATGAATTCCTGATTGCCGTCAATGCGCTGTTCCGAACGCACGGCGATGGAGCGCGCTATCGACACTGCTTCGGTGAGGGCGAGCATGGTGATTGCGACTGCGATCGAAGCCGTCTTGCGCAGCGATTCGAGCGAAAATTCCGGCATTGAAAACCCGGGTAACGCGCCAGGCAGGGCGCTGACCGTGGTGATATGCTGGGCCGCAGTCAATCCCGGCAATTTGGTCAGGGCAAATGCGTAAACGCTGCCCGTCACCATGGCCGCGATCATGTAGGGAAAGCGCGGGTAGCGCCGCTTGATGAAAATGCCGGACAGCAGCGTCACGGCGCTGACCGAGGTCACGTAAAGATCGATGTCGGGAATATGCATCAGGAACTGCTGTATGGTTTCCGCGAAGGAAATGCCGCGCGGCATTTGCAGGCCGAAGAAATGCTGTATCTGGGTGCCCGCAATCAGCAATCCGGCCCCTGCGGTAAAACCGACAATCACTGTATGCGAGATGAAGTTGACCAGAGCGCCCATGCGCGCGAGTCCCATGGCGATCTGAAACACCCCGGTCAGAAAGGTCAGCATCAACACCAGTTCGATATATTTCGGCGTTCCGGGCTCGGCCACGCCGCTCATGGTCGAGTAGATCACGATGGAAATGGCGGTAGTAGGGCCCGAAACGAGGTGCCAGCTCGAGCCGAACAGGGCGGCGATGACGGCCGGCACCATGGCGGCGTACAAACCGTACTCCGGGGGCAGACCCGCGATGGTGGCGAAAGCGACGCCCTGCGGCAGCACAATAACGGCCCCGGTGAGGCCGGCCAGCGTATCGGCACGCAGCGTTTCGCGGTTGACTCTTGGCCACCAGTGCAAAAACGGCAACAGCTTTAGCAGCCAGTATCGGGTCGGCGTCGGGGAAAGCGGGTTCAAAATATTTGAGCTGAGGTTGGGTGATGCCCTGCAACCGGCATTATCGGCCATCATGCCGGGCGCGGCAACGCGCGCGGATTTTTACGGTATAATCGCGCCCGAAGAATCTCCCGTGCAACCCTAAAAATTCTATGCAACCATAAAAGAAGGCCGATATGAAATTTCGCAATTATCCCAGCCTTGCGGTCGCGGCCGCGGTCATCGCATCAGCGGGCGCACTGCACGCCGCGGACGGCGATCCGGTCGCCGGCAAGCAGAAAAACTCCATGTGCATCGGTTGTCACAGCATCGGCGGCTACAAGACCGCGTTTCCCGAAGTCTACAGCGTGCCCAAGATCGGCGGCCAGCATGCAGCCTATATCGTCAAGGCACTGCAGGCGTATAAATCAGGCGATCGCAATCATCCCTCGATGAAGGCGATTGCGGCGGATCTTTCCGACAAGGACATGGCTGATCTTGCGGCTTATTATGCTCCCGGCCCGGCGCAGTCGGCGGGCAAGTGATCGAACAGGAAATGAGGTATTTGGCAATGAAAAATATTCTGTTGACCGCGTGTTGCGCGGTTCTGTTTGCCGGTGCGCAGGCGCAGGCGGCTGATATCGCGGCAGGCAAGGAAAAATCCAAGACCTGTGCGGCGTGCCACGGTCCGGACGGCAACAGCCAGGCGCCGGATTTTCCGCGCCTTGCCGGGCAGCACTACGATTATCTTGTGAAGGCGCTGAACGACTATAAAACCGGCGCCCGCAAGAACGCCATCATGGCGCCCATGGCTGCCAATCTTTCCAAACGGGACATGGCGGATCTCGCCACCTACTACTCGCAACAGCAAGGACTCGTTCTTAAACGCTGATAGAACGGGAGCACGTTTGGTGGTGAGCGGTAAGCAGTAAGAGCAGTAAGCGGCCGGGCCCGGCGCTGGCCGGCGGGTTGTAAAGCTCCGCTACTCACCGCTCACGGTCTTGTGTTTGAATTCGCATAAATCCCTGATCAGGCAGTCCGGGCACTTGGGCTTGCGCGCGACGCATACATAACGCCCGTGCAGGATCAGCCAGTGGTGCGCGTCCAGCCTGAATTCCCCGGGCACGAACCTGAGCAGCTTCTGCTCGACCTGCAGCACGTCCTTGCCGGGAGCGATGCCGATGCGGTTGGCAACGCGGAATATATGCGTGTCGACCGCAATCGTCGGCTGTCCGAAAGCGGTGTTCAGGATCACGTTCGCGGTTTTGCGGCCGACTCCGGGCAGCGCTTCCAGCGTCTCGCGTGTTTGCGGCACGCTTCCGGCGTGCCGTTCCAGCAGCAGTTTGCAGGTGGCAATGATGTTCCTGGCCTTGGTGCGGTACAGTCCAATGCTCTTGATATAGCCTTCCAGCCCGGCCCGGCCCAGCTTGAGCAGCGCCGCCGGCGTATTGGCGTGCGGGAACAGTTTTGCGGTGGCGAGATTGACGCTCTTGTCCGTCGCCTGTGCCGACAGGACGACGGCGACCAGCAGTTCGAACGGCGAGCTGAATCTGAGCTCGGTGCGTGGTGCAGGATTGGCTGCGCGTAGCCGGGTGAAAATGGCGTGGCGTTTGGCAGGATTCATGCAATGGGCGATAAGAATGCGGGGAAAATGGAGGATGGCGTTGGCAACCGGCTGACATTATAATCATCGACTGCAAGTTCTGAACTGGATTTCCGGCATGGGGTCACGATTCGGATTGCATGTTTTGCTGGCCATCAGCATGTTCGCAGGCACGGGACTGGTTTCTGCGCAGCAGGTCACTATCGGGCGCGATACCCTGCTCTATTCCGAAGCCAGCACCGAGTCGAAGGTTGTAACCACGCTGAAGCAGGGCGCCAGTGGCGCGGTTGTAGGCAAGAAGGGTGCCTGGCTCAATCTCAAGACCGCCGATACTGCCGGCTGGCTGTTTTCCTTCAACGTGCGTTTCGCTTCCTCGCAATCAGCTGCCCCATCCTCACCCGGGGACGACAGTGCTGTCGTCGGGCGCCTTGTCGGCCCGCGCCAGCAAGTCAATGTCACCAGCACCATAGGCATGCGCGGTCTCGATGCAGAGGACCTGCAGCAGGCACAGCTTGATCCCGAGCAGTTGAAATTGCTGGACCAGTTTGCGGCGTCCAAACAGGATGCGGAGAGCAAGGCGCAGGCAACCGGGCTAACTGCGGTACGGGTTGACTATCTGGATGCCAAGCCATGATCTTAAAATATACTAAATTATTGATTTCAATAATTATTTTATGTTCTGCTGTGATGGCAAATAATCTGCTCGCGTTGGAAATCAACCTCAACCGATTGTTCGGTGCAGGCAAGGACGCGATCACAGCGGTTTCCGGGGTTGACGAAAAAGACGAGATTTTGGTCGGTCGTGAGATTGCCGGGCGTATGCTGGGCGCCGCGCCCCTGGTCGATGATAAGGAATTACAGGCTTACGTAAACCGCGTCGGGCGCTGGCTTGCCTCGCAAACCGACAGGCCCGATTTACCGTGGCGCTTCGGCATCGTCGATACCCCATCAATCAACGCCTTCGCCGCGCCCGGTGGTCATGTGCTGATTACCCGCGGACTCTATGAAATGCTCGATAACGAAGCCCAGCTCGCGGGCGTGCTGGGGCACGAGATCGGTCATATCATCCGGCGCCACCACATCACGGTGATGCAGAAAAGCGCGGCGATTTCCGCCGGGGCAAAACTTGCCCAGCGCAATGACCGGAATTTTCTGGTCAATAACCTGATAGGCACCGGCGCGGAAGTGATGGCGCGCGGACTCGACAAAAGCGCCGAATTCGAAGCCGACGCGATAGGTGTGGTGTTGGCCGCGCGCGCCGGTTATAGCCCGTACGGCCTGGTTGAGGTGATGCACAAATTGGCGGCGCGCGGCGCCGAAGATGCATCGCTCACGCTGCTGTTCAAGACACATCCCCGGCCCGGAGAGCGCCTCACGGAATTGGGCGACAAGTTGGTGCCTTACGTGGCAAAGCTGCCGGCGGGACAGGAACCGCAGATCAGGCGCGTGTCCGCAGTGGCGGTTCCGGTTAATGCTGCCCAACCATCTCCAGCACCAGTCGGCGCACCGGCTTCCCAGAATTCTGGATCTGCTTCAGGCGACACGCCGCAGCCCGTCCCCCAAGGTGGCGGCGGTTTGGACGCCGGCGGCATTATGCGTGGCATTATCGGCAGGTGAAGCGGATTTTAGCGGCCATCCTGCTGCAATCTTGATCTGGCGCGCGCAACAGCTTTCGCTATTGCCGCACGTTTTTTCTCCTCGTCAGCCATGCTCCCGCACCCGGAACGGCGGGTAGTCTCCAGCGCTTTGACTGCCTGCCGCCCGACTTGCGCCAGCCGGCGGTTGCGGGATTCGAAGCGGCGGTGCGCGAGTGCGGCGACATTTTTGCGCTGTTCGCGCGAGCGCGCTATCCCGGTTTCGCGCAGGCTGATGCAGTCGACGGGACAGGGCGGCATGCACAACGCACAACCCGTGCATTCCTGCGCGATCACGGTATGCATGAGCTTGGCGGCGCCGACAATGGCGTCGACCGGGCAGGCCTGTATGCACAGCGTGCAGCCGATGCACGTCTGCTCGTCTATGACGGCGACCGCGGCGGGCCTGGTGACGCCAAACTGCGGATTGAGCGGCTTGAACGGCAAGCCCAGCACCGCCGCCAGATCGCGTATGACGTCTTCGCCGCCTGGCGGACATTGATCGATTTCGGCGCGACCGGTGCTGATGGCTTCGGCATAAGGGCGGCAACCCGGGTACCCGCATTGCCGGCACTGGGTCTGCGGCAGCAGCGCATCGATGGCATCGCAGGAAACCTGTGCGATTGGCGCGTTCACTGGCTGTCGCACAGCGCCGCGAGGCACTCTCTCACCAAAGCGGGCCCGCGATAAACCAGCCCGGTATAGAGTTGCACCAGGCTCGCCCCCGCTGTGATTTTCTGCACGGCATCGTCGCCGTTCACGATGCCGCCGACGCCAATGATGGGCACACTGCCCGCAAGCTCCTGATCAAGCTGGCGGACGATGCCGGTCGATCGCTGCGTTAGCGGCGCGCCGCTCAGGCCGCCTGTCTGCTCGGCGTTTCCCATTCCGGCAACGCCGTCGCGCGTGACCGTGGTATTGGTTGCGATCACGCCGTCTATCGCATGCTTGCGCAGCAGTCCGGCGATTTCACGGACCTGCACATCGTCAAGGTCAGGCGCGATCTTGAGCGCCAGAGGCACATATTTGCCATGGCGGTCGGCGAGCTTAAGTTGTTCCGTCTTGAGCGCGCCGAGCAGGTTATCGAGTTCCGCCGATTCCTGCAGCTGGCGCAGATTTTTAGTGTTGGGCGAGGAGACGTTGACGGCGACATAGCTCGCCAGCGGGTAGACCTTGCGCAGGCAGTGCAGGTAATCTTCAGTAGCGCGCTCGATCGGCGTGTCGAAGTTTTTGCCGATATTGATGCCCAGCACGCCGCGGTAGGAAGCGCGCTGCACATTTGCGATCAGGCGGTCGACGCCATCGTTGTTGAAGCCCATACGGTTGATGATCGCGTTCGCCGCGCACACCCGGAACAGGCGGGGACGCGGATTGCCCGGCTGCGGGCGCGGGGTGGCGGTGCCGATTTCGATGAATCCGAAGCCGAGCGCGGCGAGCGCATCGATATAGTCGCCATTTTTGTCGAGACCCGCGGCCAGCCCCACGGGGTTGGGAAAAGCGATGCCCATCACCTTGCGTTCACAGGCGATGGCGCTTCGGGCTGCCATTGCACCTGCCAGCCCGAAGCGCTGCAGGGTCTTGAGGCAATCAAGCGTCAGGTGGTGCGCAGTCTCAGCTTCCAGCGTGAAGAGCAGAGAGCGCAGCAATGGATAGGGCATGCCGCCATTTTAACCGCTACTGTCCCGCTTACCCAGATCCCGGGCAGGCTGCTGCACAGATTGCGGCTATCCTGCCTGTTTTTGCCGCGGACGCAGTATTGCCGCATAGAGTAGCGCCATCACGGTCCAGCACACTACCGCCGTCCACAGCGTGTGCGACAGAAAATGCGCGCCCTGCAGCATGCGGCCCAGGCCCAGCGCCATCCCCGCTGCGAGCCCGGTGGCCAGTCCGGCGCGGGCAAGCAGCGGGCGCCGCCGCGCGCGGCCGGCAAAATAAAATGCCATCACCACGAATCCGGTGGAAGCATGTCCCGCCGGAAAGCAGTTGCCGGGCCTGAGCCCGGGCGGCGTCGGTTCCAGCAGGCGGGTATAGGGCAGGAATCCCCCGAATTCTTCCACATCCCAGGGGCAGTGTTTGTTGCTGATCAGTTTGAGGCCGCTGACTGCCGCCGGCGCCAGGGTCAGACTCAGGGCAAGAAACAGCAGCAGCCGCCGCTGCGGATTGAGGGGAGCGATGATGAAGGACAACATGAAACCGGCGATCGCCAGGCAGGCGATCAGCACCACCACGTACTTTGTCCACTGGTGCAGGACGGTTTCGAGAAAAATGTTATAGCGCAGCGGAAACACGCCGCTGGCGGGATCGAAGAACCAGCGGGCCATGGTGCGGTCGATATCGGTTGTTTCCAGTCCCAGCAGCACAATTGCCGCCAGCAGCGGCGCACCGAACAGGAACCAGTCGTGATGCTGGGCCGCTGAATCTTTCGCTTTAGTGGAGCCGATAGTCGCGGTTGGCATAGAGCTTGTAGGCGAGCTGATAGATGCTGGCGGCGTCCTTCATGCCATCCTGATCCGGTTCGGCTGCGGACTGGCCGCGCGTAAGCGGATCGTAGTTCTTGGCCGTGTGCGTGTTGCGGAAACCGAACCCTTCCAGCCTGCCGTTTCTGAACAAGGCGATATCCCGATTGTGGTTGAGCAGCGCAAAGTGCCGGTCGGCAGCATCGGCCAGCACATCGCGACCGAAGAATACGCTGTCGTAGGAAATGTTGAGCAGGCCGAGCACGGTCGGCGCGACGTCGATCTGGCTGGTCAGGGTATCCGTGCGGCGCGGCGCTACGTGTTTCGGGCTGTAAACAAGGAATGGAATTTCGTACGATGGCAGCGGGATGTCCTCGCGTCCATAAACGCGCGCGCCATGATCGGCGACGATCACCACCATTGTGTCATCGAAGTACGGCTTTTGCTTGAGCTGTTCGATGAAGCGCCCGATCGCGTAATCCGCGTAGCGGATACCGGCCTCGCGCCCGCCGCCCTTGGGCTTGACGCCTTCTATGCCAGCAGGGAAGGTGAACGGCTTGTGGTTCGAGGTCGTCATCACGATGGAAAAAATGCGCTCGCCGCGCGCGTGCTGTTCATCGAATACCCGGAACGCGTTGCGGAACAGATCTTCGTCGCTGACGCCCCAGATGTTGCTGAATCCAGGCTGGTCCATATCGGTGCGATCGACGACGCGGTAGCCGTTGTTGCCGAAGTAATAGTTCATGTTGTCGAATGTGCCATAGCCGCCGTAAATGAAAGTGGGGCTGTAGCCGTTTTTGCTCATGACCGTCGACCAGTTGAACATGCCTTCGTTGTGCTGGCGTTTGACAATGGACTCGGCGGGTACCGGCGGGAAGGACGCCGCAACCGCCTCCATGCCACGCACGGTGCGCGTGCCGGTGGCGTAGGTGTTGGTGAACACCAGGCTGTCGCGCGCGATGCGGTCGAGGTTAGGGGTGAGCCCACGTTTGTCGCCATAGGTGCCGACAAATTCGGCGCCCAGTGATTCCTGCAGCAGCACTACGACGTGCAGCGGTTTGGGCGCCCCGGCATATTGCACATGGCGCGCCAGGGGATTGCGCGCGTCCGCCAGAAAAGTCGTGTGCGGCTGGGCGACCAGCCGGCGCACGCGCACGGCGGCCTCGGCTTCGCCGACGTGCAGATAGAACTGCGTATAGTCGAGGTGGTTATTGACGGCGGCATTGAAGAAGGAATAGATGCCGTTGGCTGCAATTTCGTCAGCCACGCGGTTGCGGTTGGCGCGTCCGGTATTGATATCCACCCCGAGATGCACAACAGCCAGTGCCGCAAGCAGCCACGCCGCGGGTTTGACGCGCCGGCTGAAACGGCTGTGTGCGGTAAGCGCCCGCGCAATGCGCGGCCGCAGCAACCACAGCAGCAGCGCCGTGACGATGCCGCTGGCGATCAGCGCCTTGGCAACGGGATAGGATTGCCAGATGTTGACGAACACCTCGTGCGGGTAGATCAGGTATTCGACTGCGACGAAGTTGAAGCGGGAATTGAACTCGTCAAAAAAGAAGTATTCGACCGCGCCAAGATACGTTAATCCGTAAACTGCAAAAGCAAACATGATCCAGACCGCGATGCGGTGTGCCCGGCGCTGGTAGAGACGCTCCGGTACCAGCAGCAGATACATTACCAGCGGCGCGCACAGGTAGAGGCAGGCAACGAGGTCGTATGCTGTGCCGGTGAGCAGTATGGTCGCCAATTCGGAGCCGGCAATCTGCGATGCGGCCAGCGCCTTGAGCGCAAGGACAATACGGGTGGCGCCCGAGACCGTGCAATAAATGCCGGCGATCAGCCACACCAGCATATAGCGCCGGTGCGTGGAGCCGGTAAATGCGGAAGCGGCTCCCCAGGGAAGCCGCTGGACTGCGGTATTCATCTCTTCTGCCTTTCGCGCTGCGCATCAGGGCAACGTCATGATTGCCACCGCAGCTTAGCGCGGCGCGCGTCAAGGCCATGTCATGCAGAAGTGAAGAAGTTGTGAAGACCGGCGGCGGCCGGCGGCAAAGTGGCAGAGCTAGGGGAAAACGATGCTGAATTCGGAGCCGCGCCCCGGGGCGCTGTCGACCTCGATTTTCCAGCCGTAGTGGTCGCAGATGCGCTTGACAATGGCGAGCCCCAGACCGAAACCGTCATCAGTCCCGATGTCGCCGCGATAGAAGCGTTCGAACAGGTGCGGCAGCTGTTCGGCAGCGATGCCCGATCCGGAATCGGCAACGCTCAGCTGCCGTCCGTCGTAAGCAACGCGGATGTAGCCCTGCTCGGTGTGGCGCACGGCGTTGCCGATCAGATTGACCAGCACCAGGTACAGCGCCTGGCGGTTGAAATCAAGAACCACATCCTTGTCGACGGCGATTTCGAGACGCAGGGCTTTGCGCGTCATTTCGTCGCGGCAGGTTTCGGCGGCATCATTTACGCACTCCGCCAGCGCCACCGGCTCAATGGCGCCTGTTTCCTGCTCGCGCGCCAGGAACAGCAGCATGCGGATCTGCTTGCTCATGCGCTCCGCCGCCCGGGCGATGAGCGCCACGCGCTTGCTGCTCTTGTCGCCGAGCGCGGGGTCGGCTGCGAGCAGTTCGCAACTGGTGCTGATGGCGGTGAGCGGGGTGCGCAATTCGTGGCTGGCGTTAGCCGTGAACTCCTGCTCGCGCCGGAGCATTTTTGCGATACGCGCCCGATACTCGTCCAATGCGTGCGCCAGCCGGGCGACCTCTTCATCCTGCCCGGGCTGCGTCAGCGCATCTTGCGTGGCGCCGGGCGCAAGACGGTTGACCCGGTCGGCAAGATCGGTGATTTGCTTCACCAGCAGTCCGGCGAGCAGATAGCCCAACACCAGCGCCACCCCGGTCACCGAAATCAGCGCCAGCACGATCAGCAGCTTGAATTCCTGCTCGCGCTGTTCGTGCAGGCCGACTTCGTAGGCAACGAGAAACCGGGTCTCGCCGATGTGGCGCACGGCGACGTGGACCTCTTCGGCGCCGCGGAATATCTCGTGGCGGCCGGCGCCGAGGCCGCGCAGGTGCGGCGGTAATTTCGACTCCCCGGCGGGCGTGCGCACGATATAGCTGGCCAGATTGGCGCCTATTTGCGGATTGAAATCAGTATGTTGTGCATATCTTTCGAGGACGTAGCTCATTTCCTCGTCGATGATCTGCTCGATCAGGGCTTCTTCCATTTCTTCGGATGCCATGAACAGGGCAATGCCCAGGGCACCGACGGCGAACATACAGAAAATCGCGAGTGTCAGCGCGACGCGCCGCCGTAAATTGAGCTTAAGCGCCGGCATTCGAATGCAGCCGGTAGCCTATGCCATGCACGGTTTCGATCGGATCGCGACCGCCGGCCTGGGTCAACGCCCGCCGCAGCACATGCATGTGGCTGCGCAAGGTGTCGCTGGTTTTCTGCGTGTCGCCCCAGATTTCCGATTCCAGCTCCCTGCGGCTGAACACGCGTCCGGGCTCGCCCATCATCAATTCGAGCAGACGCATGCATTTGGGCGGCAGCCTGACCTCGGTGCCGGCGAAGCGGACCGACAGTGTTTTCGGGTCGAAAGACAGATCGTTGACTTCCAGGAGGCGGCTGGTGACCTTGCCGGCATGGCGCTTGTGCAGCGCCAGCAGGCGCGCTTCGACTTCTTTCAGTGCAAACGGCTTGACGAGGTAATCATCGGCGCCATGCTCGAAGCCCTTCAGTTTGTCTTCAAGCGTGTCGCGCGCGGTCAGCATCAGCACCGGCGTATCGACATGCGCTTCGTCGCGCAGCTTGCGGCATAGCGCGGCGCCGCCCATGCCGGGCAGGCCGAGGTCGAGCAGGATGCCGTCGAAGCGCTGGGTGACGGCGAGATGCAGGCCGGTAACGCCGTCGGCGGCGGCATCGACGCTGTGGCCGCGCGCTTCCAGGAAGTCGTAGAGGTTGGCGGCGATCGCGGGATCGTCTTCGATGATCAGAACACGCACGATGCGGCGCAGAGGGTCCGCTAGGGTTGGACGGGCTGCCAGCGGCCGTCGATCAGACCCTGCATGGGCTGGAACTGGATCTTGTAGGCCATCTTGCGGCTTTGCGCGATCCAGTAGCCGAGATAGAGGTACGGCAGATCGAGCCGGCGGCACAGTTCGATCTGCCACAGAATGTTGAAGGTACCGAAGCTGGCTCCACTCACCTCGGGATCGAAAAAGGTGTAGACCGACGACAAACCGTCCTGCAGTTCATCGACGATGCTGACCATGCGTAACACGCCGTCATCGCGAAATTCGACCAGGCGCGAATCGACGTTGCTTTGCAGCAGGAAGTGGCGATACTGCTCGCGGCTGTCCTGATCCATGCCGCCGCCGCTGTGGCGCTGCGACTGGTAGCGCAGGTAGAGCGCGTAATGCTCGGGGGTGTATTTGAGGTGGTCGAGCATGCGCGTTTCGAGCGCTGCATGCTTTTTCCAGGCACGGCGCTGGGCGCGGCTGCTGCGGAATGCCTCGGCCAGGATGCGCACCGGCACGCAGGCGCGACAGTGATCACAGTGCGGCCGGTAGGTAAAGGCACCACTGCGGCGAAAACCGGCGCGCACCAGCTCGCTGTAGACCGGGCCGTCGATCAGGTGGCTGGGCGTGGCGACCTGCGAACGTGCCAGCCTGTCCGGCAAATAGCTGCACGGATAGGGTGCAGTTGCGTAGAACTGCAGCACCGACAGCGGAAAATCAGTCAAATAAGTCATCGTCGATACGCCATTTGCCCGATTGCGACGGGTAGTTTACCAATTCCTGCAGCTTTAGCATAAATTCGCTGCGTGGAATTTCGCGCGCGCCGAACGAGACAAGGTGCGAGGTTCGCATCTGGCAATCGATCATGCCGAAGCCCAGGCGTTCCAGCTGCCGCACCAGGTGCGCCAGTGCCAGCTTGGAAGCATCGGTGGCACGGGCAAA
>CAKKQX010000172.1:5596-8640 GCA_919902235.1 Burkholderiales bacterium | reverse complement strand
TCCAGTCTCCCTGCCTTGAACCCGTTCTACAACCTGATTTATTAATCGTGGCGTTATTCGACCCGCGACCGGGCGTCGACCCAAGCGGGAAAGATTCGGCGCAAGCGCTGGGCGGAGCGGAGGTCATCGTTTGCCACTTGCCCGGCAAGCCTAAACGAACGCGCCGGCGGGCCTATGAGCGGCTACGCGAACGATACGAGCCAATAGGAGGAAATCACGGATTCCAGGCTACGGGATTCTTGCCCGGCTTTTGGGGTAGCTCGCCAGCACGTAGCAATGGATTCTGGGGTACTTTAGAAGGTATTACCGTAATCCGCAATGTAATTTAATTATATTAATCAAATAGTTAAGTAGTTTAATCGGGATGCCCTCCCGCGGCTACCTCAGCATTACCTCGACATTGTCGATCAGCCGCGTCCTGCCCAGGCGTGCGGCGGCGAGCACCACCAGTTCGCGGTCCTGCGGCGTGGGCGCCCGCAAATCCGACTGGCGGCGCACGGTGACATAGTCCGGCTTCCAGATGCTGTCGGCAAGCTCCGACATGCCGTGCAGTTCGATGCGCTGGAAATCGCGCACGCCGGCGGCGATCTCGGCCTGCGCCTTGCGCAGCACCTGATACAGCCGCGGCGCCTCGCGCCGCTCTTCCGGCGTGAGATAGGCGTTGCGCGACGACAACGCGAGGCCGTCCGGCGCACGCACGGTCTCGGCGGGGATGATCTCGATCGGCAGCGCAAACTGGCGCACCATGTCGCGCAGCACGATGTACTGCTGGTAGTCCTTCTTGCCGAAAATCGCCGAGTGCGGCGACACCATGTTGAACAGCTTGAGCACCACGGTCGCCACACCGCGGAAATGTCCGGGGCGTGCCGCGCCGTCGAGAATGTGCTGCAGATCCGACGGTTCGACCACGAACGTCTGCGGCTCAGGATAGATTTCCTTCTCGTCGGGGGCGAATACGACGTCGACGCCGGCTTGCCGCAGACGATTGCAATCGGACTCGAAGGTGCGCGGATAGCGGTCGAAATCCTCGCGCGGTCCGAACTGCAGGCGGTTGACGAAAATGCTCACCACGGTGCAGGCCGCGCGCGGCTTGGCGATGTTGATGAGCTGGATGTGCCCGTCGTGCAGATTGCCCATGGTGGGCACGAACACGTTGTTGGGCACGCGCTGCAGACGCTCGCGCAGGGCGGATACGGAGTGGATGATGTCCATTTCAGGGTAAGGCGTGAGGGGTTAAGGGTGAGGAGTGAGGTAAGGGCAAATTCCCTGCATGCTGTCCCAGGCCTGCTCCACCGCCAGTCCCGGTGCGCTGTCCTCGCTCTTAGAAAGAGTGTTCCGGGCCGGGGAAGGTCTTGGCCTTCACTTCCTTGACGAACAATTCAACTGCGCCCTGGACCGTGCCTGCCGCGCGCATGTAGTTTTTGACGAATTTGGCTTTCTTGCCCGGATAAATATCCAGCATGTCGTGCAGCACCAGCACCTGCCCGTGGCAATCAACGCCGGCGCCTATGCCTATGGTCGGGGCGCGCACCGCGGCAGTGATATCACGCGCCAGCGCTGCCGGAATCGCTTCCAGCACCATCATCCCGGCGCCTGCCTGCTCCAGCGATTTGGCCTCTTCAAGCAGCCGCCTGGCATCGTTTTCTTCCTTGCCCTGCACCCGGTAGCCGCCGAGCTGGTTGACCGACTGTGGGGTCAGTCCGATATGGCCACACACCGGAATGCCACGCGTAGTGAGATATTCGATGGTTTGCAGCATCGGCTGGCCGCCTTCGAGCTTCACCATGTGCGCGCCGGCTGCCATGATTTCCGCAGCATTGCGGAAAGTATCCTCTGGCGTAAGCTGGAAGGTGCCGAACGGCATGTCGCCGATGATGAAGGCGCGCTTGGCGCCACGCGCCACGCAGGCAGTGTGATACACCACGTCGCGCAAAGTCACCGGCAGCGTCGAATCATGGCCTTGCAGCACCATGCCCAGCGAGTCGCCGATCAGCAGGGTCTCGACGCCCGCCGCGTCGAGCAGCGCGGCAAAGCTCGCGTCGTAACAGGTCAGCATGCTGATCCTGTTGCCTTCCTGCGCCATCTTTTGCAGAGTATTCAATGTGATACGCATTTAGAGTACCTAATTTCCCAGGCTGAAGAATTCGCGCGGACCGCGCATGGCGCCAATGCGCTGCAACAATAAATCAAAATCCTCCGGAGAATCAACAAAGTTCAAATTCTCGGAATTCACGATCAGCAGCGGCGCTGCCTCGTATTGATAGAAGAACCGGGTATAAGTTTCCGCCAGCCGCGCCAGGTAGTCGTCGGGAATGTTTTTCTCGTAGCTCGCGCCGCGGCGGCGCACGCGCTCAATCAGCGTCTCGGGCATGGCCTGCAGATAAATCACCAGATCGGGTACCGGCGCCTGCAGCTTGAGTTGCCCGTAAATCTGCTGGTAGAGCCTCAGTTCGTCGTCGTTCAGGGTGAGACGTGCAAACAGCGGGTCCTTGTCGAGCATGAAATCGGCGATCGTCAGACGCTGGAACAGGTCGGATTGCTTGAGTTCGCGCACCTGGTTTACGCGCTGAAACAGAAAATAAAGCTGTGTCGGCAGCGCGTAACGCCCGGGATTCTCGTAGAAACCCGCCAGAAACGGATTTGCTTCGGGATCCTCGAGCATGATCGCGGCGCCGCAGCGCTCGCTCATGATGCGCGTCAGGCTGGTCTTGCCGGCGCCGATCGGCCCTTCGACGACGATATAACGGAATCTGTCGGGCAGCATGGCGCTCATGCTTGTGTCGCCCTGGGTGCCGCCAGCCTGACCACGCTGCCGGCGTCGACGCCGTTCATGAGGTCGCCCACGTGACCCCGCCCCGGCACCACGCAGTCGGGTGCGATCACGGCGAGCGGCACCAAGACGCGTGTGAACTGGACGGCGAACAGCGACCACGCGGTGATTGACTATTCGGGAGACGACGCGCTTGCCGCGGTAGTGATCGATCCCGAGGTTCGCGTGCTGCTCGACGGGGATCTCAGCAACAATGCGCGTCGCACGGATCGGG
>CAKKQX010000172.1:0-5586 GCA_919902235.1 Burkholderiales bacterium | reverse complement strand
GCATCGGGCGCAATCTCGGCGAGCGGCACCATGACGAAAGCACGCTCGTGCATGCGCGGATGCGGAATCGTCAGGCCGTGCTCGTGCAGGATGAGATTACCGTAAAGTGCGAGGTCGAGGTCGAGCGTGCGCGGCGCATTGGGAAATTCGCGCACCCGCCCGTGGCAGCGCTCGATTGCCAGCAACGCCTTGAGCAGTTCCTGCGGACTGAGCCCGGTCGCTATGCAGGCGACGGCATTGAGGAAGTCAGGCTGATCCGCATAGCCGACCGGCGCGCTCCTGAAAACCGAAGACCGGCGCAGCACGCGCGTTTGCGGCAGCGCTGCCAGCTCGGCGAAACCGGCGGCGATCTGGCGCTGCGGATCCCCGAGATTGGAGCCGAGCGCGACAAAAGCGGTTACGAATTGCATTATCGGGAATTGCGTAACTGCGCGATACTTTTCCCTCATCCCCACCCTTCTCCCGGGGGGAGAAGGGTTTTGCATCCCTCTCCCTCCGGGACAAGGGAACACTTGGAGCGGAGCAGAGGGATCGAGGGTGAGGGGAAAGTGTAGAAATCGTTATTCAGTGTCATTTGGTTTTGCATTCGGTTTTCTGCGGCGGCGCCGGCGCCGACCCTTGCCCGGCGCGGTTTCCTGCACCAGCATCTGCTGTCGCGTTTGCTCGTCGGCATCCTGAAAACGCGTCCACCACTCACCGATCTCCACGTCGACCTCGCCGCTCTGACAGCGCAGCAGCAGGAAATCATAGCTGGCGCGGAAGCGCGGATGTTCGAGCAGCCGGTACGGACGCCGGCCCGAACGCTGCAGCAGGCGCGGCTGCAGCGCCCATATCTCCTTCATGTCGGTGCCATAGCGGCGCGGAATGGCGAGCTTTTCAGCCTGCACCTGCCCTACCTGCTCCATCGCCTGGTACAGCGCCGGGATGGCGGACACGCCTTTGGCCTCCATGCTCTTCCACGCCGCGAGCACCTCGTGCCACAACAGGGATGAGAACAGAAACGCCGGCGATACCGATTTGCCGGCGCGGATGCGCTCATCGGTGTTTTTCAGCGCGAGCATGACGAAGCGTTCGCCCAGGGGCTGCTCCAGAATCACATCAAGCAGCGGCAGCAACCCGTGATGCAGCCTCTCCTTGCGCAGCTTGGCCACGCACCCGGCGGCATGGCCCGACAGCAGCAGCTTGAGCATTTCATCGAACAGCCGCGATGGCGGGACGTTTTGCAGCAGCTGCGCGAGCGCGCGGATCGGTTTGCGCGTTTTCGGTTCGATCTCCAGTCCACACCCCGCCGCAAACCGCACCGCGCGCAGCATGCGCACAGGATCCTCGCGGTAGCGCTGTTCGGGATCCCCAATCATGCGCAGCCGCCGTTTTTTCAGGTCGGCGACGCCCCCGTGATAATCCCAGATTTCCTGCGAAGCGGGATCGTAAAACAATGCGTTGATGGTGAAATCGCGCCGCGTTGCATCCTGTTGCTGACTGCCGAACACATTGTCGCGCAGGATGCGCCCGTGTTCATCGGCGCCGCCAGCTTCCGCATCATCTGCGCTATGACTGCCGCGAAAGGTGGAGACTTCCACCGTCTCGGAACCGCACAATACATGCACCAGCCGGAAGCGGCGGCCGATGATGCGCGAGCGGCGGAAAACCCGGCGCACCTCTTCCGGCGTGGCGTCGGTCGCGATATCAAAGTCCTTGGGCTCGCGCCCAAGCAACAAATCGCGCACCGCGCCACCAACGATAAAAGCGACAAAGTTGTGCTGCTGCAGCGTCTGGGTGGTCTTGAGCGCGCACGAACTGACGCGCGTGCGCGCCACGCCATGCGCGCCAAAAGGAATGATTTTGGGCTGCAGTGTCTTGAAAATCCGGCCTGAAAACACCCTGCCGAGGAATTTGGTGATCATTGAAATTTATGCACGTCGTCGAAACAAAGCGGGCGGCACGCCATGACGGCGTCTCCGCCCGCACTTGTCCGGAGCGGATTATACATCGGCCGCGCCCCGTCCCGTCCGCGATTGCCGCGTGGAACGGCTTGCGGGCCGGCGCCGGCGCGCAATCCCGGACTATCCTTGACTATCCCAGTGAAATCACCGGCCAGCCGTTTTCCCCGGCATGCGCGCGCAGCGCCTCGTCGGGATCGACCGCAACCGGGTGCGTGACGCGCGCCAGCAGCGGCAGATCGTTGTGCGAATCGCTGTAAAACCACGACTCGCTGAATGAATCCAGGTTTGTGCTCTGCGCAACCAGCCAGCTTTCCAGGCGGCTGACCTTGCCTTCGCGAAAGCAGGGAATGCCCGCGACATCGCCGGTGAATTCGCCGTCACGCTGCGCCGCTTCGGTTGCGATCAGGTGTTCGATGCCGAACTCGCGCGCGATCGGCGCCGTGACGAAGCTGTTGGTGGCGGTGATCACTGCGCACAGATCCCCGCGGTGGCGCCCGACCAGCGCACGCGCGCTGTCGCGGATCATGGGCATGATCCTGCGCGCCATGAACTCGCGATGCCAGGCGTCGAGCACGGCGCGCGGATGACGCGACAGGGGCTTGAGCTGGAAGTTGAGGAACTGGAAAATATCGAGCGTGCCGGCCTTGTACTGATCATAGAACGACTGGTTGCGCGCTTCGTACACCTCACGGTCGAGCACGCCCTGCTCAATCAGAAACTGCGCCCACTCGAAATCGCTGTCGCCGGCGAGCAGCGTGTTATCCAGATCAAACAATACTAAGCGCACGAGCAATACCCGCTATCAGAATAATGCATGACCGCGTTTAATCCTTTTTCCCGTCATCCGGCGCCGCATGCAGCAGCTCGCGCACCAGCGGTACCGTGATCTGGCGTTTGGTTTCCAGCGAATAACGATCCAGCGCGTCGAGCATCGCCAGCAATGAGGGCATGTCGCGCCGTACCCGCTGCAGAAGGTAAGCACAGACTTCCGCGGATAGCGGGAAACCGCGTGCCGTGGCGTGCTGGGTCAACGCCTGCGCTTTTTCCTCGTCTGACAGCGCTTGCACCTGGTACACCAGCCCCCAGCCCAATCGCGTCACCAGGTCCTCACGTAATCCGAGCTGCACGGGCGGCGCGTTGCCACTCACCAGCAGGGCGCCGCCCCCTTCCCTCAGTGCATTGTAAAGACTGAACAGGGCAATCTGCGCGGCCTCGCCCAGGCGATCGGCGTTATCGACTGCGACGCAATCCATGCGCGTCATGCCCTCCACAAAAGGCTTGTCGTCTGCTTTGCACGCGACGTAGGCCGCGCTGGCGCCGGCATCGCAGGCGGCCGCCACCGCACCCCGCAGCAGATGGCTGCGGCCGCTGCCGGGCATACCCCAGACGTAGATGAAGCGCTCAGCCGCCTCGCGCGCAGGATGCGCCGCCAGCCGCCGCAGATTCTGCATCAACTCGGCGTTGCGGCCAGCTACAAAGTTATCGAGCGTCGGCGGCGGCAGGCGCGCGAGGTCAAGCGCAAGCTGTTTCATGTATCGGCGCCGGCGCGAATCACGAGTTGTAGATGCCGCTCTCGAGATAATTGCGGCGCAGTTGGCGCAACCACACCAGCAGCGCCGCGCTCGCCGGCAGCGCCAGCAGTACGCCAAAAAAACCGAACAGCTGGCCAAATGCCAGCAAGGCGAAAATCACCGCCACCGGATGCAGGCCGATGCGATCGCCCACCAGCCGCGGCACCAGCACGTAGTTTTCAAGCAGATTGCCGATGCCGAAAACCGCCCACACCCAGAGCAAGGGGGCGAACTCGTTGAACTGCAGCAGCCCGGTAAGCGTGGCAAGCGCGACGCCGATAATCATCCCGAGATAAGGGACGAACGTGACCACGCCGGCAATCATCCCCACCGACAGCGCGTAATCGAGGCCCGCCAGCCACAGGCCGAAGGTGTAGAACAGGCTCATGCTCAGCATCACCAGCAGCTGGCCGCGCAAAAACTGGCCGAGCACTTCGTCGATCTCGCGCGCGATGAGAGTGACCCGGTCATGCCAGCGGCGCGGAATCACCTCGTCGATGCGGGCAACCAGCTTGTTCCAGTCGCGCAGGAAGTAAAACAGCACCACCGGCACCAGCACCAGGTTGACGAAAAACGCGAGCAGCGCCAGTCCTCCGCTCTTGATCGACGGCAGCAGCCTGGCGGCAAGGCTCTGGATTTCCGCCATGTGCTCGGTGAGCCAGTCTTTTATCATGCCCACATCGATCTGAACGCCGAACAGGCTTTCCACCCACGGTTCGGCGATGTTTCTCAGCCAGTCGAGATAGACCGGCGCCTGCCCGGCAATCGCCCGCACCTGCTTCACCAGCAGCGGCAGCAGGATCAGCAGCATCACGACGAACGCGGCGGCGAGCAGCAGCAGCACCAGCACCGTCGCCAGCGTGCGCGGGATGCGCTTTTGCTGCATGCGCGCGACCATGGGATTGCAAATATAGGCCAGCATCGCCGCCAGCAGAAACGGCGTCAGAATCGGGCCCAGCAGATAAAGCAGCAGTCCGCAAAAAGCGGCCAGCGCGAGCCACCACAAATAGTGCAGGTTGTCGGGGTGCCGGGGTTCCATTTACGGTAAAATTCCGAATTATCCACAGACAGCATCGAGGACACAGGGAGAGTCGGCAGGCACTTTTCCAGGCGGTCTCTCCGCTACCCGGGTGCGGGCGCTGCGGGTGCGCTATCTTAGCTCAATTCAAAGATGCGTCCGCAATTTTCCCGGAAGTCTGCATGTTCTTCGCGTTCTCTTTGTAGCGTTCATTTTTGTTCCAGGGACACGACTTGTCTAAATCTGACCAATTGCAGCCGCTCACTTACCGCGACGCCGGGGTCGACATCGATGCCGGCGACCAGCTTGTCGAGAACATCAAACCTTACGCCAAACGCACGCTGCGCCCCGGCGTGCTCGGCGGCATCGGCGGTTTCGGCGCGCTGTTCGAGATTTCGCGCCATTACCGCGAGCCGGTGCTGGTGTCAGGCACCGACGGCGTGGGCACCAAGCTGAAACTCGCGTTCGAGCTCAAACGCCACGACACCATAGGCATAGACCTGGTGGCGATGAGCGTCAACGATATTCTGGTACAGGGCGCCGAGCCGCTGTTCTTCCTCGATTACTTCGCCTGCGGCAAGCTCGACGTCGCCACCGCAACTGAAGTGGTCAAGGGCATCGCCGCCGGCTGCGAACAGGCGGGATGCGCGCTGATCGGCGGTGAAACCGCGGAAATGCCGGGCATGTATCCGGCCGGTGAATATGATCTCGCGGGCTTTGCCGTCGGCATCGTCGAAAAAAGCGCGATCATCGACGGCTCGACGATTGTCGAAGGCGATGTCGTGCTCGGGCTCGCCAGCAGCGGCGCGCACTCCAACGGCTATTCGCTGGTGCGCAAAATCATCGCCGTCAGGCACGCCGACCTGTCGGCGCGACTGGACGGCAAAACGTTAAGCGATCTGATACTTGCGCCGACGCGCATCTACGTCAAACCCGTGCTGCAACTGATCAGGCAGGTCAAGGTCAAAGCATTGGCGCATATCACGGGCGGCGGCCTGGTGGAGAATATCCCGCGCGTGCTGCCGCAAACCCTGGTGGCGCAGCTTGAGCGCAG
>CAKKQX010000171.1 GCA_919902235.1 Burkholderiales bacterium | reverse complement strand
GGGGTAACCCGCTCGTGAGCCCGGAGACCGGCCTGAAGCAACCCATATGGTGTCGCGGAGGGCGGCGCGGGCGGTAATGGCCTCACCGCATTCCGCTTTTTTCTTTCCTCCGCACATCCCGGTCAACCACCGCGCGGGTGCGCGCGGTTTGCGGAGGAAATAAATAATGAACAAGTTATCTTGTATTCTTGTCGCCATGGCGGCGCTTTGTGCAGTTTCCGTTTCAGTCCACGCCGAAGAAATTCCCCGGAACGCCGTCGTGGTCACCGCGACCCGCACCGCGCAGACCGCGGACGAGACGCTGGCCTCCGTCACCGTCATCACGCGCGCGGACATCGAGCGCCGGCAGGCGCAATCCGTCGCTGATTTACTTCGCGGCGAACCGGGGCTTTCCATCATCAACAATGGCGGCGCCGGCAAGGCGACACAGATTCTGATGCGTGGCGCCGAATCCGACCATGTATTGGTGCTGATCGACGGCGTCAAGATCGGCTCGGCCACCCTTGGCACGGCGCAGTTCCAGGACATCCCGCTGGCTCAGATCGAACGCATCGAGATCGTGCGTGGCCCCCGTTCCAGCCTGTACGGCTCGGAGGCGATCGGCGGCGTGATCCAGATTTTCACGCGCAAGGGCGGCGGGCCGGTGAAACCGTATCTCAGTCTTGGTGCTGGCAGCCACAACACGTACGACGGCCTCGTTGGCGTGTCCGGCGGTGGCGACCGTGGCTGGTTCAATGCCTCGACCAGCCATTTCGGCACGCAGGGAATCAATGCCTGCGATGGCAAACCCTCTCCCGGCGGTGCCGGCTGCTTTACGATCGAACCCGACCGGGACGGCTACCGCAATACCGCGGGACACATGCGCGGCGGTTACCGCTTTGACAACGGCACAGAGATGGAGTTGAACTGGCTGCGCGGCAAAGGCGACAATCAGTTCGACGGCGGCAGCACCAACAACTCGAAAACACTCCAGGAAGTCATGGGCGGCAAGCTGCAGTCGACGCCTGGCGGTCCGTGGCAAGGCACGCTGTCGCTCGGGCGCAATCGCGATGAAGGCGACAACTTCAAGGAAGGCAACTTCTTCAGTCGCTTCAATACCAGGCGCGACACCGACTCGCTGCAAAATGATTTCGCGATCGGGACGACGCAACTGCTCACGCTCGCCGCCGATTATCAAAGCGATCGCGTCGCCAGTACCACCAACTATCCGGTGACGTCGCGCAATAACCGGGGATTTCTCGGCCAGTACCAGGGGACGTTCAGCGCACTCAACGTCGAAACCAGCGTGCGTCGCGACGACAACGAGCAGTTCGGTGCACACGATACCTATGGTCTGGCGGGGGGCATGGCGGTGGGCGGCGGCTTGCGACTGACGCTTTCTTACGGCACTGCATACAAGGCGCCAACCTTCAATGAACTGTACTTCCCCGGATTCGGCAACCCGAACCTGCAACCGGAAGAATCGAAAAGCACCGAAATTGGATTGCGCGGAACGTACGCCGGGGGTCACTGGTCGCTCAATGCCTTCGAAACCAAAGTGGATAACCTGATCGCCTTCGATGCCTCCATCAACGCCGCGGCGAACGTCGAATCGGCGCGGCTGCGCGGCGCCGAGGCGAAGATCGGATCGAGCCTCGCTGGATGGGACATCGACGCCGGTTTTGCCTGGCTCGACCCGGAGAATCGGGCGTCGGGGGCGAACAATGGCAAGCTGCTGCCGCGGCGCGCGCAACAAACGTTGCGGGTGGACGCCGATCGTCGCTACGGACGGCTTCGCGCCGGTACCACCGTCCGCGCGGAAGATCATCGCTACGACGACGTCGCCAACACGCGTAGACTGGGCGGCTACGCCACGCTGGATCTGCGCGCCGAATATGCGTTCACCAAGGCTTGGCGGGCGCAGGCGCGCGTTGAGAACCTGCTCGACAAGGACTACGAGACCGCGGCATTTTTCAATCAGCCGGGGCGTAGCTTCTT
>CAKKQX010000170.1 GCA_919902235.1 Burkholderiales bacterium | reverse complement strand
CGGACGGTAGCGTCAGTGGTTGATTGTTCAGCCATACTATCACCTGGTGATGTAGGGGCGCACGCCGTGCGCCCACAAGAGGGCAACCACATGGGGCATCGGCGTCAACTTAAGGGCTGCCCCAGATGTCACGGTCTTGTTGTTGCTTCTCCTTGTGCCGCTTTCGTTCCGTTTTGACTAGGCCAAAGAGTTTAGCATGCTGGACCAGAAAAGGCACTAACTCGGGGTGTTGTCCCGAGTCCAGGGCGCGGGCGAAATGATACAGACTCCGAAACACCATCTCGACCGAGATCTGCTCCAGGGGTTCCCCCAGCGCGTGCGCGACTTCCCCGCACAGGTCGCTGAGCACGGCGTAGAAGAGCCAGGTGGCATAGAGTTGGATCTCGACGCCGTTGCGGTCGCCCACCCACAAATACGACAGCCCCAGCAGGCGTTTGGTCTGCAAGAAGGCTTCTTCAATGCGCCAGCGGCGCCGATACAACTGGCAGACTTCCCGGGCCGAGAGCTGCTGGGGCTCCAGCACGTTGGTCAGGTAGTGATACCAGGTTGTCCCCCACAAGACCGAGACCCGACGTACCCGGTGCCGACAGGGATTGGACCGATACGTCCCCAGCTCGATGAGCTCGTCGCGCCAGCGCGGGCCTGCGCCCAGCCCCTGTACCACCTGGTACGCAGTCTTGGCGCGCAGCCGCGTGACGAAGTACTTGCCCGCGGCCGTCAGGGCATCAAAGAAGGGAAAGCTAAACCAGCCCAGATCGAGCACGACCAGCCCCCCCACGGGCAGCGCCGCCAGCAACTGCGGACAGAAACTCTTGTCATTGGCTTGGGCAGTGGTCGTATACCAGGTATACTGGGGGCGGCGCGTGAAGAGGGCGACCACGGCCAGCATCTTGCCGCCCAGCGGCGTCTTGGGCGCGCCCGGTTCTTTCAGGTTGCGGCGCAGGGCTTCGAGCGTCGAACCATCCGCCGCCCAGAGGGCGGGGAAGCGCGCCGCAAGAGGACTGGCCGCGGCGGGCGGCGTAACGGGCGGCGTCTGACGCAACCGCGCCAGCGCCTCTTCATACGCTTGCGCGAACAGCGCGGCCGGGATCGCACGCAGCCGCTGCGAGAGCGCCTGGCGGCTGACCGTGAAGGGCGCAACCTCCCACAAGCCTTCGCGCGCCACCACGCGCAAGGCTTCGGCCAGCGACGGGATCTGGCGCCAGACCAGACTGACCATCAGCACGGCCATCACGGGCAGCGTCAGGATCCGCTCGCGCAGCTTGAGGGGCGCGCGACCCACCCGCCGCGCCGCGAACCGCCCCGGCGTCAACACCGCCCGCAAGCGCCGTTCAATCTCCTCGTTGGGCGGCAGCGGGAAATGGCTCCGCGGCCGAAAGTCGGGATTGGTGGTCAGTTTTTGTGTGGTCTTTTTCTTTTTGTCGGTCTTTCTCGTCTTGAGCCGTCTCGCCATCGCTCTCCTCCTAGGAACTTGAGTGGCGAGACTAAATGTATCAAAGAACAATCACTTAGGGCTTATCTTGACACCAATGACACATAGGTGCGCCCCTACAACACCTCAAACACCTCATCCTCGACAAGACCGAAGGCACGCCGTTTTTCATGGAAGAGATTGTCCAGGAGTTAGTGGAGCAGGGCGTGCTCGTGCGCGACGCCGTAGGGGCACGGCG
>CAKKQX010000169.1 GCA_919902235.1 Burkholderiales bacterium | reverse complement strand
ACGCGTATCGCCGCCGCTTTGATCACCGGCGCCCAGCGCGCGATTTCGGCTTTGATGTAGGCGGAAAACTCTTCCGGCGTGCTTGCAAACGGCTCGGATCCACCCGCCACCAGACGTTCCTGGATACGCGGGTCTTTCAGGCCGGTGTCGATTTCCCTGTTCAATCTGGAAACGACGGCAGCCGGCGTGCCGGCCGGCGCCAGCACGCCGTACCACTGGGTTGCCTCGTAACCCGGAACGGTCTCGGCCACCGTCGGCACATCCGGGAATACGGCCAGGCGTCTGGAAGTCGATACGGCCAGCGGTCGCAGCCTGCCCGCTTTCACATGCGAAACGGTGCCCGGGATGCCGGCGAAAATCAGCTGGGTCTGCCCGGCCAGCAAATCAACCAGCGCCGGTCCGGTGCCCTTGTACGGGATATGCCTGATGTCCACTTTGGTCAACAGTTTGAAGTACTCCGTCGCAAGATGGCCGGCGCCGCCATTGCCCCCGGAGCCATAAACGAGCACGCCCGGCTTTGCCTTTGCGAGGACAATCAGTTCCTTCACCGATTTCACCGGCAGCGAAGGATGAATGACCATCATGTTCGCCACCTTGGCAAACAGCGAAATCGGCTGGAAATCCTTCAGGGGATCGTACGGCAGTTTTTGATACAGGGTGGGATTGACCGCAAGGGTGCCAATATGGCCGATGACCAGCGTGTAGCCATCGGGAACCGCCTTGGCGGCCAGTTCGGCGCCTATCGTGCCGCCGGCGCCGGCGCGGTTGTCGATCACCACCTGCTGACCGATCAGCTCCGCGAGCTTGCCGCCGATCAGCCGGCCCAGGATGTCGTTGCCTCCCCCGGGCGCGAAAGGAATGATCAGCCGTACCGGCTTTGCCGGATAGGTCTGTGCACTGCAAACCGCCGGGACCAACGCGCACGCCATAAGCAAGTAACTGAACAGACTTTTCATGCTCCCGCTCCTCCTTCAGTGGTGCCGTTATAGTTTTCCATCTATCGCGACATGCGATCGAACCATCTCCTTTATTTCGGCTTCTTGGTAACCAAGCTCCTGCAGAACTTCCAGGCTGTGCTGCCCCACCTTGGGTGCCGGCAGATAGTCCTCGCGCGTGCCGCAAGACAAAGAATTGGGGGGCCTGATGTCGTAAATCTCACCCTCGGTCGGGTGCGTGACCGTGCGCAGCAGACCCACGTCCTGCAGGTGCGGATCCTGCGCCAGCGATTCGAGCGTGTTGTACGGCATTGCCGGGATATCCGCGTCATCGAATATCTTTATCCATTCGGCGGTGGTCTTCTGCGCCAGCGCCGCCGAGCGCAGCGCAAAATAGTCGCGCACATTCCGGAAGCGCGCCTTGACGTTGCAAAAGCGCGGATCGTCCTTGAGCTGGGGTTTGCCGATGGCGGCAAAGAAAGCGAATGCCTGCTGGTCGGTGTTGGCGGCCATGCAGATCCAGCCGTCCCTGGTCGGTATCGGTTTGGCCCAGGGATCGAATATGCGCGGGTCGCCCATTTCGCCCAAGGGCGGCCGGAACGTGCTCAGATAAAGATGTTCTTCGAGCACGTATTTGGCGATATTCTCGAACATGGGCACTTCGATAGCCTGCCCCTCGCCCGTGCGCTGGCGGTGAAACAGGGCGATCAGCAGCATCTGCGTCGCCACCAGGCCCGCGTTCTTGTCGGCCATCACGATGGGCACATAGCGCGGCTCGCCGGTGGCGCGGTGATGCAGCGCCGCGATGCCGCCCAGTCCCTGGATGATAGGATCATACGCCGGCTTGCCGGCATAGCGGCCTTTGCTGCCGAAGCCGACGATCCCGCAATAAATGATGCCCGGATTGATCTTGCGCACCGCTTCATAGCTCAAACCCAGCTTGTCCATCGCCGCGGGCCGCATGTTCCAGATCAGCACATCGCCCTTTTTGATGAGCCGCGTCAGCACCTGCTGCGCCACCGGCTTCTTCAGATCAAGCGCGATCGAACGCTTGTTGCGGTTCAAATGCAGAAATTTCGAGGACATCCCCTCGGTGCGCCCGCGACCAGCCAGCCCGCGGACGAGGTCGCCCCCGGGCGGCTCGATTTTCACGACGTCGGCGCCGTAATCGGCCAACACCTGCGTTACCATGGGGCCGACCACGACGGAAGTCATGTCGACGACGCGGATCCCCGCAAGAGGCCCCCCACTCATGGCGTGACTCCGCTCAGGCGAATTCGGCGTCGGCGGTAAGCGCCAGCGCACCCTCATGATTGGTGACCCACAGCTTCGCGCTTTTGTTGTCCGCCGCGGGGGCGCCGCAGATATGCAAATTGCTGCCCACAATCAGCGGTTTGACATTGCGCGAGGAAAACAGGACGATCGGCGCCGGCGCATGCCGGCGCGCCAGCTCGAACACCAGCAGCGTGCTGAGCCCGCCGTTGACGATGAGGCCGGGATAACCCTCGACCTGGGTGACATAGGGAAGATCGTAATGAATGCGATGCCCATTGAAGGTCAGGGCGGAATAGCGGAACAACAGTACGGGATCGGGCTTGATCACCTTCTCCCACATCGCCTTGCCCGGCGCGGTCTGCGGCGGCGGGGGCGGCGCCTTGGGATCCGGCGCTTCGCGATAGACGATCTTCTGCTCTTCGGTGATCGCCAGCCCGCGCGGGCTGAGCATGTCGGTCTTCACCGTCACGAACACCATCTCCCCGGTGCGGCCCTGCTTGATCTCAACGTTGTGTATGACCGATTCCCGCCGCACCTCGTCGCCGACCCGCAGATCGCCGTGAAAGGTCACGCGTTTGCCCGCGAACATCCGCCGCGGCAGCGGCACCGGCGGCAGGAAATCACCGCGCTCCGGATGGCCGTCGGGACCGATCTGCGACTGGCGCACCACGCGCGGAAACAGAAAGGCATGCCAGCCGATGGGAAACGCATCGCCCACCTTCGGAAACGGATCGTCGCGGTCGAGCATCGCCGCGGCGCGGTGCACCATGGGGATGGTGATGTAATCGAGGGCCGTTTCCTTGGTTCCTATCCATTTCTTCAGCGATTCAAGATCCTGCGCCATGCCTGCTCCTCCGGAATTGATTTGGCAGCCACCTTAGCAAAAGGCAATCATTCCAACAACAAATGTTTTATCATTCCAGCATAACCAAATCATCTACCGGACTTTTGCATGAAATTACAGCAACTGCGTTACCTGTGCGCCATCGTCGACGAATCGATGAGCATCACGCGGGCCGCGTCAAAACTGCATACCTCGCAACCCGGCGTGAGCAAGCAACTCAAGCTCCTCGAAGAAGAACTGATGACCCCGCTTCTGGTGCGGCAGCGCAACCGCGTCATCAATCTCACCCACGAAGCGCACGCCATCATTCCGACCGCACGGCGGATTCTGAAAGAAGTGGAAACGCTGAAGCAGATACTCGCGGACGCGGGAAATCCGAACAAGGGAAAAATCGTCATTGCAACAACCCACGTCCACGCCCGCTACACGCTGCCTCCGATATTTCAGCAATTCCGGAAAAAATACCCCGCGGTAGTCATCCACCTGCTGCAGGGCAGCCCTCACAACATCGCCCACTGGGTATCGACGGGGGAAGCCGATCTGGGATTGGGCGCCACGCCGCCGGACCTGCCGCCCGGCCTGGTCAGCATCCCCTGTTTCCGGTTGTCGCACTGCGTGATTACCGCGCCCAAACATCCGCTGCTCAAGCTGCGCCGCCCCTCCCTCGACGTGATCGCGCGTTACCCTCTGATTACCAACGGACCGGGATCGAGGCTCGGCAACCTCGTCAACGAGCGCTTCGCATCTTTCGGGCTCAAACCCAATATCGTGATTCAGACCATAGATATCGAGATCATCAAAAAGTATGTCCAGCAGGATTTCGGCATTGCCGTCATCCCGACTATTGCAGTGGATCCCCGAATGGAGAGCGGCCTGAGGCAAATCGACGTAAGCCATATTTTTGAACCGACGATCGCATCCATGATCGTCCAGGACGACGCTCCCGTGCGCCGGTACGTCAGCGACTTCATCGACATGCTGTCGCCGCGTCGCGGCAGCAAGCGACGCATTCGCGACGTGTCGCACGCCGGCGATGCAAGCAAAACCGCGGCGAATCGGGTAACATCCCGCGACCGGCCGCAATAACGACTAACCCATGTCCTACATCGAAGAATCGCTGTCCTCGGGCGAGGAAGTCGTCGCCATCTTCAAACTGCACTGGTTTTCCAGATTGCCGATGGTGCTGTGGATCATCCTCGCGCTGCCGACGCTGGGCCTCACGCTGATCCTGGCGGGCTACGAGTTCGTGCGGCTGCGCTGCATCGAGCAGGGCCTCACCAACAAGCGCGTGGTTTTCAAGAAAGGCATCATCAGTCGCAGCACCGAGGAAATGAAACTGAAGTCGGTGGAGACCGTCGAGATCGAACAGGGCGTGCTGGGACGCATCTTCGGCTACGGCGAAGTCAAGATCACCGGCCGCGGCATCAGCGATGTAGTGTTCAGGGGCGTGGCCGATCCGATTGCGGTCAAGAAGCAGATCGAGAGCGTCAGCAATCCGGTGGATTAGGAACGCAGCGGGAATGCCTGGCGCGCGGTGTTTGGCCACCCCGCCCGCCATGCGGGGCGGGGAAATGGATGCGTTTGCATTGCCTTGTCGTTTCACAAAAACATGAATAAAAACAATATGTTATATAATTTACCCCGCGGAGCCTGAGCACCATGAAAATGCTGGTGATACACGGCGCGGGCATGAACATGCGCGGCAAGGTGCAGCAGGATATCTTTGGCACCATGACGCTCGCGCAGTATGAAGAGCACATTCTCGCCTATGCGAAAGAGCTCGGCGTGTCGGTGCAGTTCTTCCATTCAAACATCGAAGGCGAAGTGTGCAACGCGCTTTATGCGGCCTTCGACGGCGACATCGACGCCTGCATCATCAATCCCGCCGGCTACACCACGCTGCAGGGACCGCTGCGCGCCGCCGTCGCGCAAATGAAATTCCCGGTGATCGAAGTGCATCTGAGCAACCCGACCGCGCGCGGCGCGACTTCGGCGGTGCAGCCGGTGTGCAAGGGCTCGGTGTACGGCTTCGGCATCTACGGTTATCGCCTGGCGCTGGAAGGGCTGAAGACTCTCGTGAAGAAGTGAGGAACCTCGGACAGTGAAGCGACGCAGTGACCCGCCGGCCGCCCCATAGGCGCGGTCGCGCGTTTCATGGAAACCGTTGCCCGCAACCGCGGCATTCTGCTGCAGTTCTTTGAAAACAGAAATTGTGCACTCGAGTGGCTATGCCCCGAATCCCGCGCATGCCGGTCTTACCGATAGTAACGCTGTTGACGATAGTGGTGGCGGCGGTAAGTATTGCCGAAATACAGCAGCGGAGGCGGCGCAACATAGACGCCGACCGACGGCGCAGGCGGACCGTAATAGGCACCGGGGCCGGAATCGTAAACCGGAACGGCCACGCAGCCGCCGAGCACCGTTGCCGCTGATACTGCAAGAATCAGCTTTTTCATGAGAGCCTCCTCGTTGATTACTTCTGTGGTGTACGACAACGAGGTTAACGGCTTATGCGCCGACAAGATGTAAAATGATGTAAGTATTTGTAACGGCCCTTGCCGGCTTTTAAAAGCGCGCCTTCAGTACAGTTTGGTTGACCGTTCAACGGTTACAGGTTATGAGTATCAGAAGTATTGAGCAGACGAACCCGTCTCGAATAATAGAGGAGGCAATAATGAAAACCGCAGGAATCCTGATCAGCATCGCGCTCGCCTGCGCCGCTGCGCCGGGCGCGTGGGCGCAAGCCTATCCCGCCAAGACGATACGACTGATCTCTCCCTACCCGCCCGGCGGCGGCACCGACGCAACGGCGCGCATCATTGCCCAGGCGCTCGGCGACCAGATGGGTCAGCAGATCGTGGTCGACAGCCGCGGCGGCGCCAGCGGCCGCATCGGCACCGAGATCGCCTCCAAGGCCGCGCCGGACGGCTACACCCTGGTGCTCGGCAACGTGGCGCCGCTCGCCATCCTGCCCGGCTCGGGAATCAAGCTGCCTTACGATGCCATCAACAGTTTCAATCCGATCAGCCTGATCGCGCTGTCGGATTATGTGCTGACCGTGCATCCATCGCTGCCGGCGCGCTCGGTCAAGGATCTGCTGGCGATGGCCAAGGCCAAGCCGGGCGAACTCACTTATGCTTCGAGTGGCAATCTGGGCGGTCCGCATCTGGGCGGCGAACTCATCAATCTCATGGCCAAGGTCAAGCTGATTCACGTCCCGTACAAGGGCAACGGGCCTGCCGCGATTGCGGTGCTGACGGGAGAAAGCACCATGATGTTCGGCAGCGGCCCGTCGGTGGTGCCGCATGTCACTGCGGGCAAGATGCGCGCGCTGGCCACCACCGGCAAGAAGCGTTCGATTTCCGGGCTGCCGTCGATGAACGAATTGCTGCCGGGATACGAGGTCACGCAGTGGTACGGCATACTGGTGCCCGCCGGCGTGCCGAAAGACATCATCGACCGCCTGAACAGGGAGATTGCACGCGCGATCGCCAATCCCAAAGTGGCGGAGCTGTTCGTCAAGCTCGGCACCCAGCCGGTCTCCAACACGCCAGAAGAATTTTCCGCTTTCATCAAATCCGAGACCGACAAATGGGGCAAGGTGATCAGGGCCGCAGGCATCAAGGCGGACTGAGCGCGGCGGCGACAATGCAGCAGGAAGCACCGGGGTGAACGCCGCCGTCGACGAGTTCGAGTTCTTTCTCGAAAAGCAATGGTCGGACGGCCTCCCGGTCGTTACCCCCACCGAGGCGCGGGTGCAGCGCATGCTGGCGGGAACCCGCCGCGATCCGGATGAAGTCGTCGGCAATATTCCGCCGGCGATGGAGCCCGCGACCGTGCGCACGGTGGCGATCCACGCGCTGATGGCGGGCTGCAAGCCCGAATACCTGCCGGTGGTGCTCGGCGGCATCGCCCTCATGCTGCGCGAGGAATTCAACCTGAACGGCGTGCAGGGCACCATGCACGGCGTGGCGCCGCTGATGATCGTCAACGGCCCTTATGCCCAGACAATCGGTCTGCACGGCGGCAACGGCTGTTTCGGCCCGGGGTTTCGCGCCAACGCCTCGATCGGCCGCGCGATACGGCTGATGCTGATGAATCTGGGCGGCGGCATCGCCGGCGTCGGATCGGCCACGGTGTTCTCGACGCCCTTGCGCTATACCGCGTGCCTGACCGAAAACGTACAGCGCAGTCCGTGGGAAAGCCTCGCCGTGGCGCGCGACTATGCGCCCGATGACGACGTGATCACCTGCGCCATGGTGGAAAGCCCGCGCCTGTGCTACGACGACGTGAGCCAGGAGCCGCAGCGGCTGCTCGCCGGCATCGCCGATTCGATGGCCGCGATGAGTTCATGGAACATGCATGTGCGTTCCGACATGGTGGTGGCGATGAGCCCGGAACAGGCGACGATCTGCGCCCGCGCCGGCATGAGCCGCGCCGACGTTCACCGCCGTCTGTGCGAAATAGCCGGGCGCAAGGTGCGCGACTTGAAAGGCGGAGGCAACTGGCGGCGCGAACGCGCGCTCAAGATTGGCGTCGATCCCGACGACGACGACTGCTTCGTGCCAGTGATCAAAGATGCGCGCGATCTGCATCTCCTCGTCGCCGGCGGCTGGGGGCCGCTGACCGCGGTATGTCACGGCTGGGGCGGCGGCAGCCGCGCGGTACATGGGAAGTACCAGGTTTGACAAATTGTGTGCGCACGGAATTGTGTTCGCACGACGGGCCGATGTAAGCAGTAATTTTGCACAGGGAGACGGGAGTGGCTGCAGTAGTAGACGAGTTCGAGTTCTTTCTCGAAAAGCAATGGTCGGACGGCTTCCCGGTCGTCACGCCGACCGAAGCGCGGCTGCAGGCCATGCTCAAAGGCACGCGCCGCGATCCGGACGAACTCATAGGCAAGGTCCCGCCGGCGATGGAAGCCGCGACCGTGCGCACGGTGGCGATCCACGCGCTGATGGCGGGCTGCAAGCCCGAATATCTGCCGGTGGTGCTCGGCGGCCTCGCGCTCATGCTGCGCGAGGAGTTCAACATGAATGGCGTGCAGGGCACCATGCACGGCGTGGCGCCGCTGATGATCGTCAACGGCCCCTATGCGCAAAAAATCGGCCTGCACGGCGGCAACGGCTGCTTCGGCCCCAGCTTCCGCGCCAACGCCACCATAGGACGCGCCATACGGCTGATGATGCTCAACCTCGGCGGCGGCATTGCGGGCGTCGCCTCGGCCACGATATTTGCGACCCCGATGCGCTACACGGCGTGCATCACCGAAAATACCGAACGCAGTCCATGGCACACGCTGGCAGTGTCCAAGGGTTATGCGGATACGCACAACGTGATCACCTGCGCCATGGTGGAAAGCCCGCGCCTGTGTTTCGACGACGTGAGCCAGGAACCGCAGCGGCTGCTTACCGGCATCGCCGACTCGATGGTGGCCATGGGCTCGTGGAACATGCACGCCCAATCCGACATGGTGGTGGCCATGGGCCCGCAGCACGCGTCGATCTGCGCCCAGGCCGGCATGAGCCGCGTCGAGGTGCATGGCAAACTGTGCCAACTCGCCGGACGCAAGGTGCGCGACCTCAAGAACGGCGGCAACTGGCGGCGCGAGCGGGCGCTCGGCTTTCCGATCAGGGTCGATCCCGACGACGACGAGTGTTTCATCCCCGCGATCAAGGATCCCCGGGATCTGCAGCTGATCGTCGCCGGCGGCTGGGGGCCGTGCACGGCGATTTGCCACGGCTGGAGCGGCGGCAGCCGCGCGGTGCATGGCGCGTATGAAATCTGAATTTACTGATTGACTTACTGAATAACCAAGGAGAAGGGCATGACAAGCGAACTGGGATTCATCGACCCCACGGCGGGCGGCGGCACGGCGAAAATCGCATTGGCTGCGCGTCCCATGGACCTCGCCGGCAAGGTTGTCGGCCTGCTCGACAACACCAAGGAACAGGGCACGCTGATTCTCGAAACGATCGGCAACGCGTTGCGGGAGCGCTATGGCGTTGCCCGGGTCGTCATCCGCAGCAAGGAGCATTACTCCAAACCCGCGACCGACGCGCTGATCGACGAAATGGCGCAGGAGGTGCAGGTGGCGATCGCCGCCGTCGGCGGGTGAGGCTCATGCACGTTGTGCAGTGTGCACGACACCATAGAGTTTGAAAAACGCGGCATCCCGGCCACCGTTATCATCACCCAGGCCTTCAGGAATGCGGCGGTGTTTCAGTTCAAGGGCAAAGGCATGGAAGGCCACCCCTACATCGAACTGCCGCATCCGATCAGCAACCTCAGGCCGGAGGAAATGCGCGAGCTTACCCTGCGCTACATCGATCAAGTAGTGCGCCAGCTTACGGCCTGATACTACTTAATCAATATAATCAGGATGTTATTGTATTATATCGAGTCTGCTCCCCCATGGCACTACCTTAAGTCCGTCGCATGCGAGCGCCGAACAATTCCCGTAGGGTGCGCCCTGCGCACCACGGCGCGAACCGGTGCGCAGAGCGCACCCTACATGCCAGAATAGGCTTGAGGTAGTGACATTGGAGTCTGCCCCCAGTTGACGAATCTGTCTATCCGAGAACATGGATGTGAACAATAAAAAGGATGTAGAAGCATTGCTCCCGGTAACCCTTGGAGGCCGCATTCCTTATGCGCGCGGAATCAGGGCAGGCAACTGGATTTTCGCTTCCGGAATCCTCGCCACTGACTTTGTCAACGGACTTGCGCCCGAAGTCGTGAGCACCGGGCGCCCCCTTTCGGGTCAGCCCCGGTGGTATCGCGAAGCCGCGTGCATGTACCGGCGTGCGCTCGAAGTACTCCAGGCCACCGGCGCCGACTTCTCGCGGGTGGTGCGGACAGACCAGTATTATCCCGACTGGAGGGCGGTGCCTTTCCTGCATCAGGCGCGGCGTGAATATTGCGGGAATTATGTTGCCCCCAGCACGTCGATACTCGAGCCGCGGTTGCTCATTCCGGATGCGGGGATGTCGATGGACCTGATCGGCATCTCCGCCGACAGCGGGTGGAAAGTAAATGCAGTTCATCCAAAGGAACTGGATCTGCCGTCCACCTCCTCATTCGTGCCGGCGGTCACAGCGGGAGATTATGTATTCGTCGCAGGCTTTCTGGCCGCCTGGCAGCCCGGGGATCTCGGCGGCATCGCCCCGGCAGCCAAGGTGCCGGAAGGCCATCTGTGGAAAGGCAATCGAATACAACTTGAGGCCGATTACATCGTACGCAACAAGTTAATTCCGGCGCTGACAGCCGCGGGGTCGTCGCTGGGCAATGTCGTTAAAGCCCAGGTTTATCTGGCGAATATCGACGATGTCCCGGCGTTCAACCAGATTTGGGCCAGGCATTTTGGCGCAAGGATACCGGCG
>CAKKQX010000168.1:9097-16093 GCA_919902235.1 Burkholderiales bacterium | reverse complement strand
GTCAAGGGCTTGAGCGTTCCGGCTGTCATCCATTATGAAACGCTCAATAATTCGCGTCTGCACGATAGCGTAATGCCCTGGCTGGCGCAACACGACCGCCATCCCCCGCCGCCCCCGAGACTGCGACAGCGCGGTAAAATCCGCACATGACCCTTACCGAGCTGCGTTACATCGTGGCGGTGGCGCGCGAGCGCCATTTCGGTCACGCTGCGCAGAAGTGCTTCGTCAGCCAGCCCACGCTGTCGGTCGCGATCAAGAAACTGGAGGAAGAACTGGGTGTCGCGCTGTTCGAGCGCGGCGGCGCTGAAGTTACGGTGACGCCGGTGGGTGAACGCATCGTCGAGCAGGCGCTGCGCGTGCTCGAAGAGTCCGATGCCATCAGGCATATCGCGGCGCAGGGGCGCGACGATCTCACCGGCCCGCTGCGCCTGGGCGCAATCTACACCATAGGCCCGTATCTCATGCCACAGCTGATTCCGCTGCTGCACAAGCGCGCGCCGAAAATGCCGCTGCTGATCCAGGAAAACTACACCGCGCGTCTCGGCGCGCTGCTCAAGAACGGCGATCTCGATCTGATCATTCTGTCGCTGCCGTTCAGCGAAGCGGGCATCATCACGCAGGCGGTCTACGACGAGCCGTTCCGCGTGTTGATGCCGGCAAATCATGCCTGGGCGAAAAAAGCGCGCATCCCCGCCGCTGATCTGTGCGGCGAAAACCTGCTGCTGCTGTCCAGCGGCAACTGCTTCCGCGACCAGGTGCTGCAGACCTGCGCGGGCGTGAAACGCGCCGCCAACAACAGCATCCAGCAAAGCCTCGAAGGCAGTTCACTCGAAACCATACGTCACATGGTGGCCTCGGGCGTCGGCATCACCGTACTGCCGGCCTCGGCGGCCGAGTCGAAGACTGCCGAAAACAAACTCACAGCGGTGCGCCCCTTCGTCCAGCCCACGCCGAGCCGGCGCGTGGCGCTCGCCTGGCGCAAGAGCTTCCCGCGCCCGCGCGCAGTCGAACTCGTGAAACAGGCCATCCTCGCCTGCAAGCTGCCGGGCGTCGCCCCGCTGCCCGGTGTGGCAGCCGAAGCATCAAGCTGAGCGGCAGGCCCGCGCTTCAATTCATCGGCGTGGTCGAGTATTCGTCGAGCGCTGCGAACAACTGGCCGCGCACCTCCTGCAGCGAACCGGCGGCGGATATTCTTATGTACCTCGGCACATGTGACTGCCCGCGGGCAGCACATTGCGAGTAATAATCGACCAGGGCACCGGCGTGCCGCTTGTAGACTTCCAGCCGCTTCTTTGCGGTATCCGCCTGGTCATCCTTGCGCTGCACCAGACCCTCCCCGGTGACGTCGTCCTTGCCGGCAGCCCGGGGCGGATTGAACAGGGCATGATAGGTGCGCCCGGACGGCGGATGCACAAGGCGTCCGCCGCTGCGTTCGAGCAATTCCTCGTCGTCGAGCCGGAATTCAACAACAATATCGATATTTATCCCCGCCGCCGTCATTGCTTCGGCCTGGGGAATCGTGCGCGGAAAACCGTCAAGCTGGAACCCGGCGCTGCAGTCCGGCTGCCGGATCCTGTCCCTGACCAGATCGATGATCAGGTCATCCGGAACGAGCCCGCCGCGATCCATGTGACTTTTCGCCTGCAGTCCCAGCGCATTGCCCTGGCTTACCGCCGTGCGCAGCATGTCGCCGGTGGAAATCTGCGGAATTCCATAACGCTCAATGATAAAGCCTGCCTGCGTACCTTTGCCCACGCCTGGCGGGCCCAGCAATATCAATCTCATGCCCCCTCCTGATGATCGTGCCCAATAGCCGGACGCCGGCGGGTGGATCGGCTTCAAGTCCCCAACTGCGCCCCGATTTCCGAAAAGGTTCGGGCTACCTCCGTGGTCTGAATGACCACGCCGAGCTGGCGCGCGACCTGAGTGGCCGAAAACAGGCCCCGCACCATCGTTTTGCCGTGCGTTCCGCGCTCGACCACCATCGCATGCTGTCGCCCGGCGGCCTGCAGCGTCGCCACGATGTGACCCACTTTGGCACTGTAGATATCGTTCATGTCCAGCACTTCGAGACGCTCCTGGGGCGTCATGATGTCGCTCACCAGGATCTCCTCGCGTTTGCAACCCCGCTGTGCAATCACCTTCATCGGTTTTTCGCCCAGGATGTCTGTCGCCGTGATAAGGCCCGTGACTTTTCGGTCATGATTCAGCACCAGCAGCAATCGCACGCCGCGCCGAACCATTCTTTCGTGTGCCTCGTTGACGCTGTCGATCGGGCGGATCACCACCGCACTGACGCGCTGCAGATCCGTCATGACGTCTATTGCAGGATGATCGAGAGTGACGTGTTCGGAAAAAGACTGGGTCGGACCGGAAAAGCCGGTTCCCGGTTGCAGCAGGCTGGAAGTCAAAGACGGATATGCCGTACGCACCATCGCGGTCTCCTCCATGCGGTTGCGGCCGGTTTTTGCATAAGGCAGCCGCCGCAGACACTGCCTCGTTTCAGGCATTGTGAGAAAAAAGCCCGGGCGTTTCCAAGCAGTTCTTTTGATAGCCGGATAAGCGGACCTGATCCGGGAGCTTCACTCAACCCGGCCCTTGGGCACCCGCTTCGATAGTCCATGACTATCGATTATATTTTTATAATCATCGTGATCAGCCACGAGGTCATTCCCGAGAGGCGCCGCAACGGCAACGAACGCACGGCCACCGCGGACATGCTCGCGGGTTTCATCGCCATGATGTTGTCTGATACGATGTTGACCCGAACATGCATTTTGTCGATGACAGGAGAACGAAATGGCCAAGAAGGCTTTTCTGACGGATATCAAAACGCTGCGCAAGCGTGCGCGCGAGCACATCGAAAAAGGCGCGATCACCCAGGGCTACAAGGCCGACCGCAAGATCGTCATCAATATTCTCAATGAGGCGCTGGCGACCGAGATCGTGTGCGTGCTGCGCTACCGCCGCCATCACTTCATGGCGGTTGGGATCAACGCCGACAGCGTCGCGGCGGAATTTCTGGTTCACGCCAATGAAGAGCAGGGGCACGCCGATCAGATCGCGCAGCGTATCGTGCAAATCGGCGGCGCGCCGAATTTCTCGCCCGAGGGCCTGCTCACCCGCAGCCATGCCGAATACGTCGAAGGCGAGAATCTGATCGACATGATCAGGGAAAACCTGGTGGCGGAGCGCATTGCCATCGACAGCTACCGCGAAATGATCAACTATCTGGGTAACAACGATATCACCACGCGCCGCATGCTCGAAGGCATACTGGCGATGGAAGAAGAGCACGCCGACGATCTGGTGGGACTGTTGGAGGAATCCGGCGCCTGACAGTGGCGGCATAGTCGCCAGCCTGCTGCCTTCCCGCTTCCATACACCGCCGGCCGCCGTACAGCGGCCGGCGGTGTCGCTATCACCTCACGGAATACCTCATGCACCCCATCATCATCATCGGCAGCGGACTCGCCGGCTACAACACGGCCAAGGAACTGCGCAAACTCGACAAGGAAACGCCGCTCATCGTAATCAGCGCCGACAGCGGGCAGTTTTACTCCAAGCCCATGCTGTCGAACGCGCTTGCCTCCAACAAGCTGCCGGAGGCGATCGCGCTCAGTTCGGCCGGGCAGATGGCGATACAGATCAATGCCGCAGTGCGGCCGCGCACCCGCGTTACCGCCGTCGGGACCGACACCCATCAAGTCTGCATCGGCGATGAAACCGTCACCTATTCGAAGCTGGTGCTGGCGCTCGGCGCCGAACAGATCCGGCTGCCGCTCGAAGGCGATGCCGCCGCCGGGGTACTGTCGGTCAATGATCTCGACGATTACACGGCATTTCGCGCCGCAATCAGGGACGGCAAAAGCGTCGTGCTGATCGGCGCGGGACTGATAGGCTGCGAATTCGCCAATGATCTGTCGACTGCGGGCCACAAGGTTGATGTCGTCGACATTGCCACTCAACCGCTGCCGCGCCTGCTGCCGCCTGAAGGCGGCGCGCTGTTGCGGCAGAAACTCGCCGCGCTGGGCGTTACCTGGCATTTCGGCAACGGCGTGCAGGCCGTGAACCGCACGGGCACGCAGTTGCGCGTGACGCTGACCAATGGACAAGAGATCGTCGCCGACGTCGTGCTGTCGGCAGTGGGGCTTAAACCCAACACGCAGCTCGCGCGCGCCGCCGGCCTGAAAGTGAACCGCGGCATCGTCGTCGACCGTAAACTGGCCACCAGCGCCGAAGATGTATACGCCCTGGGCGATTGCGCGGAGGTCGGAGGCCTGGTGCTGCCCTTTGTCATGCCCATCATGCACGCCGCGCGCGCACTGGCAGCGACGCTGTCGGGAAAAACCACTGTGGTTTCCTATCCCGCGATGCCGGTGCTGGTAAAAACACCGGCCTGCCCCACCATCATTTCACCGCCGGCGAACGGCGCAGTCGGAGAATGGAAAATCGAACAGGGGAGCGACAGCGTGAAATCGCTGTTCGTCGACAGCTCGGGGAAACTGCTGGGGTTCGCCCTCAACGGCGCGGCCACTGCGGAACGCGCGAAACTCGCGCCACAGCTGCCGCCGGTACTGGCTTGAATCGACTGCCATGCCGGATGCCGGCGTTCTCCGGTATGGCGCATCGTGAACACCGCCGGAAAACAAGGCAGTACACCCGAGGAAATTACATAAATAATTGTTTTATAACGATATTTTAGTTTATGCGCAAGGCCTGTATGCCGCCCAGCAGCGCGCGACCAGGGCCACCACCCACGCTTCGTCCGCCCCGACAGTACTGAATTCAAGACCGCCGGGCTCCAGTCCGCTTTGCGGCTGCGTCATCTGCTGCCGCATTTTGTGCAAGCGTGCCGACCGCACATTGGCATCGGCAACCACATAGCCATAGCGCGCGAAGCGCTCGGCCTCGATTGCGATCTCTTCGCGCCGTCCCGCTGCAAACCAGATCCATTCCGCGACGAAGTTCTGCGCCAGTTGCTCCATTTCGCCGTACACGTTTTCAGCTATGGCTTGCGGCGCATCCACAAGCTCGAAATCGAACCCGCCGTCCGCGCTGCCGCCGCGCCAGCACATGCCCCACTCCGCGCTGCCCTCGGTCGTCCACAGTTCGACGCTGCCGTCGGCGGCGCGCATCACGCGCAGCAGCGCATCGCGCTCCGCGGTGAGGACATAGCCCAGCCATTCGTCGCGCTCGACACGGATGAAAGTCAGCGCAAGCTCCAGTTTGCCGTTACCCGCGACAGCGATATGCACCGGCCGCGCGCTGCGCCCCTGCATGTCCAGTGCGTCGGTCTTGTGTTCGGTGAGTTTGCCGTCGACGATGGTCGCGGCGCCGCGCGTGCCGGCATCGACGTTGACCCATTCCGCGGCAATGACCAGCACCGGAAATTCCTGCGACGCCTGGGCGAACGCCGGGAAGGGAATCCCGCCCTTCACCTTGAAGTCGTAGCACAGCGCGTCTTCGCCGTGATGATCGCTGCACTCGCCGTCGGGCGGCTGCTCGGCGAGCAGCAGCCGGATACGCGCATCGCACGCATCCAGCAGCGACTTGTCGCCGGAAACGGTGATCGTGGCGTGAATAAGCAAAGACATGATGGACCGCGGCCTTTCTCAATCGGGCGAATATGCGGGAGATGCCGGTATTTTACGCAGTATGGCGACCGCCGCCGCCAGCGTGACCAGTGCAGCCGAAGCAAAGGCAACGGCATAGCTGCCGCTGAGCGTGACGATCAGCCAGAATATGAACGGCCCCACGACTGCGCCGAAATAGGTCAGCGCAAGCGAAGCGCCGGTGGCAACCGCCACCTTGCCCGCGGGCGCGACGTGCGCGACTTCCGCCACATACACACCATTCCAGCCGACCGCGGTCGCGCCGAATACCACGCACAGCAGCAGCACCGCCGCGAACGGCCACGCCGCGCTGACCATCGCCATGGTCAGCGCGCACACCGCCATCGCCGCGCCCAGCAACGCCAGCAGCAGGCGCGGATTGCCGGAATAATCGGCGATCACCCCCCACACAATGCGGCCGACGATGCCGGCAATCATCGCTGCGGACAGCGCGTAGCCGGCGTTGACCACGCCCATGCCGGCGTTGCCGGTGAGAAAAACCACCAGGTAACTGGCAAAGCACATCTGCATGCCGGCGTAGGCGAAAGACGCATACGACAGGCGCCGCAACTGCACGTCGGCATAGACCATCTTCAGCATGGCCGCGAGCGAGGGCCGGTGCGCTGCGGCAGCCCGCGGGTCCGCTTTCCCATCTCCGTCATAGACGCGGCGAACCGTCTGCAGTACCAGTGCCAACACCACGCACAGACCGCCCATCACCAACACGGCAAAACGCCAGCCGCCCGCCACCATCAGCCACGGCACCGTCACGCCTGCCAGCGCGCCGCCTATCGGCACGCCGGTCTGGCGTATGGACATGATCAGGTTGCGCATGCGGTCGGGCGTGTGCTCAATCAGCAATGCCGAGCTGGCGGGTGTCACCGGGCCGTAGCCCATGCCGATCAGCAGCGCGCCGGCGAGCACCGCAGCGGGATGCACCAGCCCGCACATGGCAAGACCAGTGCCGGTGAGTACCAGGCAGATCTGGCTCACGCGCACCGCGCCGCGGCGCGCGACGAAGGCACCGCCTATGGGGGCCGACACTGCCGCAAGCAGATAAATCAACGAGGTAAATGCGCCGATGGTGGTGGCCTCGACGCCGATATCGCGACTCGCCGCCGGCGCCACCACCGCCGGCGTATAGACGGCTATCGACGTCAACGCCTGCGCGGCTATGGTTGCCAGCAGCGCGACGACAAGTTCGGCGCGCGGCGTCACGGCGCCCGAGCCGGAGACTCGGGCATGCGCTACCCCGCTTTCAGCCGGCGGCCGGCGATCTGGTAATACGCCGACACCACGATGGCGTCGATCGCCAGCGTCAGGATGGAAATCGCGATGCCGATAAGCGCGACCAGCAGTGCATTGCCCGCGGCCCTGGCAC
>CAKKQX010000168.1:0-9087 GCA_919902235.1 Burkholderiales bacterium | reverse complement strand
TGGCACCGCTCATGACGCTGGAGACCAGGCCCGCTCCCAGGGTGACCACGACTATGATCAGGGCCAGCGATGCCAGCGACCACAGATGCGGCCGCGCCAGCGCTATACTCGCCTGCAGCGCCTGCGGCATGGACATGCCCTCGCGCACGATGTAAATCGTGGTAAACACCGTGACGGCTGCAAACAGCACGCCGGGCAGGATGAACAGTATCAGCCCCACCGCCATGCCGGCGCTGACCAGCAGGAAAGCGGCGACCAGCGCCAGAAAACGCGTAGGCAAAAATTCCCAGCGGAATCCGTCGGGGTTGCGCGACGAACTCTGCAGGAAGATGCCGGTCACAATGTAGGTGCTCAGCGCCTGCAGCACCACGATGAACAGCAGGAACGCGAGGCTGGCGCCGGCGCTGCTGCCCGCCGCGGGTCGGCCGAAGATGAGCGTCGCAACCTCGGCCACGGCATAGATGGGCAGGGTGCGCGCCACGACTTCGCGGAACGCCGCGCGATAGTCGTGCAGGCCTTCCCTTACTGCAACCCGGATATCGATAGTCTCTGACATGGCGCAGTGGATTGTAGCATTCTGAGCGCACACAAAAATCCAACAAAACAGGAGATTTGATTTTCCGTGGACGCTGCGACAGACTTGTGCGGTCCTGATACCACTGGAATGCCAAAGAAAAAACCTATCATGCCGGATGCGTCACCGGCGCGGCGCACCCGCCGCAAGCGGCCTGCCGCGACAGCGGCTGCGCCTGAACCCTGCATTACCCTCGCCGACTATTACATGGGACGGGATCGGCTTTATGCGGATGAACTGACGCAGGAGCTCGTGGCCAACGCGCAGCGCATGGTGGCGCGCGCCAGCGAACTGCTGCGCCGGGCGGGGCTGCGCCGCGCCGTCAACTCCGGCTGGCGGCCCGCTGCGGTCAACGCCGCCGTCAAAAACGCGGCGAAGAAAAGCAGGCACATGCTGTGTCTCGCCATCGACATCGACGATGACGACGGCGCGCTCGATGCGTGGTGCATGGCGCATCCCGACGTGCTCGAGGAACTCGGGCTGTGGCTGGAACACCCAAGCGCGACGCCGCGCTGGTGCCACGTGCAGATCGTGCAGTACGGCAGCTGGGCGCCGGGTAAACCGCGCTACTTTTATCCCTGAATCCCCGTCTTATTTTGCCGGCTCCAGCCTGGCCAGCACGCCGCCGCGTTCGTCGGTGAGCAGATAGATATAGCCGTCGGGACCGGCGCGCACATCGCGGATGCGGCCGATGGTGTTTTTGATCAGTCGCTCTTCCCTCGTCACCTTCTCGCCGTCGAGCTCCAGGCGCACCAGCATTTCGTCGCGCAGCGCGCCCACCAGCAGATTGCCGCGCCAGTTGGGAAATTTATCACCCGCATAAAACGCCATGCCCGAAGGCGCGATCGACGGCACCCATTTATACAGCGGCTGCTCCATGCCGGGTTTGTGCGTGCCCTCGCCGATTCTGGTGCCCGTGCCATAGTTGACGCCGTAAGTGATGACCGGCCAGCCGTAGTTGCGCCCGGCACGGATGACGTTGATTTCGTCGCCGCCCTGCGGCCCGTGCTCGTGCGTCCACAGCTCGCCGGTCTGCGGGTGCAGCGCAGCGCCCTGGATGTTGCGGTTGCCGAGCGTGAATTTTTCCGGCTTTGCGCCAGCGCGGCCCACGAAGGGATTGTCTTTGGGCACGCGCCCGTCGTCGTGCAGGCGGATCACCGAACCCGCGTGATCATCGAGGCGCTGCGCACGATCCTTGTCGCCGCGGTCGCCGAGCGTGAGATAGACATAACCCTGGCGGTCGAAGGCCACGCGCCCGCCGAAATGAAATCCCGTCGAAGATTTGGGTTCGAGGCGGAACAGCACCTGCTGCTGCGTGAGGCGATGGCCCTCGAGCCTGGCGCGCATGAGTTCGGTGCCATGACCACCGCTGCCGGCGCCGGAATAGGCGAGATAGATCCAGCCGTTCTCGGCGTAGCGCGGATGCAGCACCACGTCGAACAGGCCGCCCTGGCCCACCGCCGCAACCTGCGGCAGACCCTCGACCGGCTTGGGGTCGAGCTTGAAATCCTTCGACACAATGCGCAGACGGCCCTGGCGTTCGGTCACCAGCATGCGCCCGTCGGGCAGCCATGCGATGGACCACGGGTTCTGCAATCCCTCGACCAGCGTCACCACACGGAACGCATGTTTTTCCGACTGGAATGGTTTTGTTTCCGCCGCCGCCGCATCCATCGCAGCCGGCATAGTCAGACATAAACACACCAGCGCCGACCATTTTCTGAATTTGACACCGACTTGCATGAGGTACGCCCAGGTCGAGGTTGATGATGACGTATTTCGAATACGAGACATCAGACTCACACCTCCAAACAAAGTTTCATCCTTCATCCTTTGCTTTTCACCCTTGCCCAATTTCCTCCAGCTCCGCATGCAGTTCCAGCCAGCGCTGTTCGGCTTCGTCGATGCGCCGCGACACTTCCTGCTGGCGCAGCACCAGGCCTTTCATCTGATCGACTTCGGGGCTGGCGTAGAACGCCGGGTCCGCCAGTTGTTCGTCGAGTTCGCGCTTTTCTTCCTGCAATTCCGCCAGCTGCCGCTCCAATTGCACCGCCTCCTGCGCCAGCGGCCGGCGGCGTCCAGACTGCGTTTTTTGCGTTTTCTGATCTGGCCAGCGCGTTTCGCGGCGTGGCGTTTTCTTCAATGCGGCGGCGGCATCCGGTGCGGTCTGCGCGCTGCGCCGCGCCGCCAGCCACGCCAGGTAATCGTCAAGATCGCCGTCGAATTCCTGCGTACGGCCATCGACCACCAGCAGGAAGGCGTCGCACACCGTGCGCAGCAGCGCGCGGTCGTGCGACACCAGCACCATGCTGCCCCCGTATTCGGCGAGCGCCTTGGTCAGCGCGTAGCGCATGTCGAGATCGAGATGGTTGGTCGGCTCGTCGAGCAGCAGCAGATTGGGCCGCCGCCGCACCAGCAGCGCCAGCGCCAGGCGCGATTTCTCGCCGCCGGAAAACGGCGCGACCGGCGTATCGGCCATCTTGCCGCGAAAATCGAAACCGCCGAGATAATCGCGCAGCAGCTGTTCCTTGGTGCGCGGCTCCTGATGGATCAAATGCCACAGCGGCGATTCGTCGGGGCGCAACTGTTCGAGCTGGTGCTGCGCGAAATAACCGATGGCGAGCCCCCGGCCTTCGACGTGCTCACCTGACAGCGGCGCGAGCTCGCCCGACAGCAATTTGATCAGCGTCGACTTGCCGGCGCCGTTGGGCCCCAACAGGCCGAGACGGGCGCCGGGGCGCAGCGTGAGCTGAATTCCCTCCAGCACCCTGCGGCCGGCATAACCCGCCGCCACATCTTCCAGCGTAAGCAGCGGATCCGGCGCGCGCGCGGGCTCCGGAAACTCGAAATCGAAGGGCGCATCGACGTGCGCCGCGGCGATGTGCTCCATGCGATCGAGCGCCTTCAGGCGGCTCTGCGCCTGCCGCGCCTTGGTGGCCTGGGCGCGAAAGCGCGCAATATAGCTTTCCAGATGCGCAATGGTGCGCTGCTGCTTCTCGTACATCGACTGCTGTGACGCGAGCTGGGCGGCGCGCGCCTCTTCAAACGCGGTGTAGTTGCCGGTGTAGAGCGTCAGGCGCTGGGTGTAGATATGCGCGATATGCGTCACGCAGGCGTCGAGAAAATCGCGGTCGTGCGACACCAGCAGCAGCGTGCCCTGGTAAGCGGTGAGCCATTTCTCCAGCCACACCACCGCGTCGAGATCGAGATGGTTGGTGGGCTCGTCGAGCAGCAGCAGATCGGAACGGCTGATCAGCGCCTGCGCCAGGTTGAGTCGCATGCGCCAGCCGCCCGAGAAGGACGAAACCGGACGTTCGAACTCGGCATCGGCAAAACCCAGGCCCGAAAGCAGCGCCGCCGCCCGCGACCGCGCGCTGTAGCCGTCGACTTCGGACAGCCGCGCGTGCAGCTCGCCTACGCGATGCCCATCGTGATCGTCATCGTGTGCGGCCTCAAGCGCCGCGAGCTCGCGCTCGATCAGCCTCAACTCCGCGTCACCGTCGAGCACGTAATCGATCGCCGGCATGGCAAGCGCCGGCGTCTCCTGCGCCACGGTGGCAATGCGCCATACGGCGGGCACTTCGCAATCGCCGCTGTCGCTGTGCAGTTCGCCGCGCAGCAGCGCGAACAGACTGGTCTTGCCGCTGCCGTTGGCGCCGACCAGCCCTACCCGCCAGCCGGGATGGATTTGCAGGGTGGCGTCTTCGATCAGGCGGCGCGCGCCGCGCGCAAGCACGCAATTACGGAATTGAATCATGACGAGGATGGAGTAAGCGATGCGACGCAAATGAGGAACGTCGCCGGGATTGTACTCCACAACGGCGATTCTCACGCACGGACATGCGCAAGCAGACGCTCGCGGCGCGCTGGCCTGAACAGCGCAACCCCCCGCATCCGTCACGCGGTCAGGTGCCGGGGCCTTGCTTCTTCTCCTGCGCCCGCCACCTGGCGTAACACTCCAGCCCGCAAAAATACCGCACGTAATCCGATGCCTCGTCGCTTTTCGCCTCGGATAAGGGAATCTGTTTCAGACAGATCTCGCAGGCGACCTGTTGTTCACCCTTGGACTCGTCGATTGCGGCCATCATCGCCTCCACGACGCATGCCTGATCCCGCAAGCGCGCTTGCGCCACCGGCGCCAAAAGCATGCCGCGGCCGCGCGCATGTCATGGCGCATAGCGCCACGCTTGCGGTCCCGGCACGACTGCGGCACACCCGCGTCAGCCAACCAGCGCCATCAGGATCAATACAAAGGCCAGCGCCTGGAATGAAACCCGCCATACCATCCACTGGACGCTGCCCTGGTGGTTAACCTGTCCGTCGCTCACCATGGCAGCGACTCCGAACCCGAGGGAAGCGACCGCGGCCAGCATGGCAGCCACGATCATCACGGTAAGGATCGTCATAACTCCTCCTTTTTGGCCAGGAAGGCCGGGAGCTGGTCTATGCCTGTTCTCCCACGGGGTATTGCCTTATTCGCCTTCCTGCCTGGAACCTTACGCCTCGGGGGGGCGCGCGATCTTGATCTAACACAAGTTTGCGGCGATTCGCGCCGGCGGCGGCGCCCCTCCCGACCCCGTGCGAGGAAAAATGGCTGCGGCCAGCGCGAAATACCACCGCCCTGCATGCGAAGCCGAACGCGGCGCAGGCCGCTGTTGCGACGTGATTATTGCGGCTTGATGCCGGCGTCCCTCGCCACTTTGGCCCAGCGCGCGTGGTCCTTCCTGATCTGCTCGGCGAATTCATCGGGTGAATTGCCGAGCGGGGTCGCGCCTTCGCTGGCGAAGCGCTGGCGCACATCGGGCAGCGCGAGTATGCGCACGGTCTCCGTGTGCAGCCTGCCGATGACGTCTTTCGGCGTGCCCGCCGGTGCCAGCAGGCCGTACCACGATCCCGCCTCGAAACCGCGCAGTCCGGCTTCCGCGAAAGTCGGCATGTCGGGCAGCGTCGGCGTGCGCTTGTCGGCGGCGAGCGCCAGCGCGCGCAGCTTGCCCGACTTCACTTGCGGAATCACCGCGGGCAGCGAATTGAACATCAGCGCCACATGGCCGCCGATGAGATCGGCCAGCGCCGGCGGTCCGCCCTTGTACGGCACGTGCACGATTTCAATCTTTGCCATCGTGCGCAGCATTTCGCCGGCGAGATGCGCCGAACTGCCGGTGCCGAACGAGGCGTAGTTGAGCTGGCCCGGACGCGCCCTGGCGAGCGCGATCAGCTGCTTGAGGCTGGTCGCAGGCACCGACGGATGCACCACCAGCATGAAAGGCGAATCGGCGAGATTGCTCACCGGCGCGAAATCCTTGAGCGGATCGTAGGGCAGCCTGGCATACACCGCCGGATTGGTGGTGTGGGTGCCGGTGGTGCCCAGCAGCAGGGTGTAACCGTCGGCAGGCGACTTGGCCACCAGTTGCGTGCCGATGATGCCGGCGGCGCCGGCGCGGTTGTCAACCACCACCGGCTGCCCCCAGGCGTCGGACAATTTCTGCGCATGAATGCGCGCAAAAATATCGGCGTTGCCGCCGGCCGGGAACGGCACCACGATGCGTATCGATTTTGCCGGGTAGGATTGCGCTGCGACGTTCAAGGCAGCGCTCACAACGAATACCAGTAATCCAGAAGACAACAACCGCGATACGATTCTTATCTGTAATTTCAATTTATCCTCCTGGATACGGTAGTGGATAGCAGTGAAATATTATTATAACCACATGTTTTGTTGAGTTTAGTTAGTTTTATTTTGCATCACCGAGAATGTTGTCAAGTGCATGTCCGATCGACGCAATAAGAAAAAGGGAAAGCAATACTGCCCTCCCTCGCCATGGTGTGCGCGGTATTCGGCATAGGCGTAACGCGCCGCCGCGCCATTGTTGTGGGCAGGATACTTGCGCGAAAAAACGCGACTCTACGCCACAACGCAGCAGGGGACGATTGCGCGCGCAACTCAAACAACAGGGGCGGATCACTCCGCCCCATATTCGTTGTAGTTGCTGATGCTCAGCTGGCGATCACCGCGCCTTGATGCCGGCGCGCTTCACCACGTCCGCCCACTTCTTCATGTCGGCCAGCATGAACTGGCGGAACTCTTCGGGCTTGCTGGTCTTGACTTCAGAGCCGTTGTTTTTCATGATCTTGATGAACTCAGGCGAGGTTGCAAGCGACATTATCCCGGCATGTATCTTGTCGACCAGCGGCTTGGGCATCTTCCCCGGCCCCATCACGCCATACCAGCCCACCACCTGAAATCCGGGCAACACCTCGCCCAGGGTCGGGATATCCGGCGCCGAATCAAGACGTTTGGGCGCGCTCACCGCTATGGCGCGCAGCTTGCCCGCACGCACCTGGCCAAACGCGCCGGTCAGCCCCATGAAGTTGTAGTGATATTCCCCGCTCAGCAGGCCGACGATTGCCGGCCCTGTGCCCCTGTAGGGAATATGCTGCGACTTGATGCCTACCGTAAGCCCGAAGAGTTCCCCTGCCAGGTGGCCGCCGCTGCCGATGCCGGCCGAGCCAAAGTTGATCTGGTCCTTGGTGGTCTTGGCCCACTGCACGAAATCCTTGGCATTCTTCGCCGGGTGCGACGGGTTGACGACCAGCATCAGGCCGCCTTCCGTCATCTGGGTGATCGGCGTGAAGTCGTTCACCGGGTGATACGGCAACTTGGCGATGAGGGCCGCGTTCACCGTGTGCTGGTGGTACGGAATGAACAGCGTGTAGCCGTCCGCTGCGGAGCCCTTGGTGATCTCCGCCGCGTTCACGCCTGAAGCGCTGCCGCGGTTATCCACGATCGCCTGCTGGCCCCAGCTCTTGGTGAGGTGATCTGCAAGCAGCCGGGCGATGAAGTCCGTCGTGCCACCGGGATTCGCCGGTGTGATGATGCGCACCGGACGGTTGGGATAGTTGTCCGCGGGCTGCGCGGCGAACGTCACTGCTGGTGCCGCGGCGCAGGCGACAACCACCGCCAACTTGAAAATGGATCTGCTGAATTTCATGTGCTTCCTCCTGTTTATTTGCATATTTACGGCGTCTGCAGGGCAAGGATACCGAAATGCGCCGGTCCTTGCACCCCGTGGTGGCGCGGGCTGCCGGCTCACTCCAGAAACACCGCGTATTCGTCGACCGCGATGCGCGGCGGCTGAAAGGTGTTGACCAGCGCCCCCGCGTCGGCATAACCCATGGCCATGCCGCAGATCACGATCCACTCCCCGCTCAGACCGAGTTCGCGCCGCACGATGTCAGGATAGCTCGCGATCGAAGCTTCGGAGCAGGTGTGCAGGCCCTTCGCGCGTGCCGCCAGCATGAGGGTCTGCAGGAACATGCCGTAATCCAGCCAGCTGCCCTTTTCCAGCTTGCGGTCTATGGTGAATACCAGTCCCGCCGGCGCGCCGAAGAAAATGTAATTCCTCGCGCGATAGTCTTTGGACTTTTCGTGATCGCCACGCCCTATGCCCAGCGTGCCGTACAGCCCCCAGCCGCACTGGCGCCGGCGCGCGAGATACGGTTCGACGATGGGATCGGTGTAATACTCGTAATCGCGCTGATGCCCGGGCTCGTCGCCGAGAAACGCGCACTGTATCGCATTGCCCAGACGCGCCAGCGCGGCGCCGGTCAGCACATGCACATGCCACGGCTGGATGTTGGAACCGCTGGGCGCATGGCGCCCCAGCGCGACGATCTCGCGCAGGATTGCGCGCGGCACGGGATCAGATTTGTAGGCGCGGATCGAGCGCCGCGTGCGCGCGGCCTCGAACACGTCCGCCGCAGGCTGATTCAACTCATTCGACATGAGAACCTCCGGCCGCGATGTTAACACCGTGCAGCTGCGGCATGACGTCGGCGCTTTCGCAGTCCGTCGACAGTATTAACTTTTCAAGCACCGCGCCGTGCCCGCATAATGCGGCCTTCACCCTTCAAAGGAACAGCTCATGTCTTCCAGCACCACCGCCAGCGGCCTCGTCATCGAAGAAATCACCGTCGGCGCAGGCGCCGAAGCCGCCGCCGGCCAGAAAGTCACCGTGCATTACACCGGCTGGCTTACCGACGGCAAAAAATTCGATTCGAGCAAGGACCGGGACGATCCCTTTGTGTTCCCGCTCGGCGCAGGCCGCGTCATCAAGGGCTGGGACGAAGGCGTGCAGGGCATGAAAGTGGGCGGCACGCGCAAGCTCACCATCCCCTCCGCGCTGGGTTATGGCGCGCGCGGCGCCGGTGGCGTCATTCCGCCCGACGCGACGCTGGTGTTCGAAGTGGAATTGCTGGCTACCGACTGACCGGGCCGGATGGATTGCAGGCGGCGAAAGCCGCCGTAGACCCGTTTACTTGTGCAGCCCGCGCTCGCGCAGGTAACGCCTGCCCTTGAGCGCGAGACCATAGCGCGGCTCGCCGTTGAGCGGCGCGTGCACGAAGCCGCCCTGCGCCAGATAACTCAGGTACGACTCCGCGATCTGGATGTGGATCTGGTAAGCACCGGCAATCTCGTGCGCATGCGCGCGCTCGTGCTGCGAGAGATAGACAAG
>CAKKQX010000167.1 GCA_919902235.1 Burkholderiales bacterium | reverse complement strand
TTTTGTATTCCTGCTGCAATCCGCCGGAATTGAGGAACAGAACGCGCCGAAAAAATTCATCCGCATCTTACGGCCGGTTGAAGTCAGGGACGGCGACAAATGGGTGCGTTTCGAGCCGCACAACGGTTTCAAGCTTGATCTGAGCATCGATTTCAACCATCCGGTGTTCGACCGCGCGCGCCAGTCGGTCAGCGTCGATTTTTCCACGACCTCGTATATCAAGGAGGTCAGCCGTGCGCGCACTTTTGGCTTCATGCAGGACGTAGAGACCATGCGCTCGCAAGGCTTGGCGCTGGGCGGCAGTCTTGATAACGCGATCGTCATGGATGAATACCGCGTGCTGAACAGTGACGGCTTGAGGTATGACGACGAATTCGTGAAACACAAGGTGCTGGATGCGATAGGAGATCTTTACCTGCTGGGCCATCCGCTGATCGGTTCTTTCAGCGGCCATAAGTCGGGGCATGCGCTCAACAACCAGTTGCTGCGCAGGCTGATCGAGGATCGGCAGGCATGGGAGTACGTGACTTTCGAGCGGGCGGAAGATGCCCCCGCTTTTCTTGCCTGGCAGCCGCAGCCCGCCATCTGAACCGTCGGCGCTACACCACCTCGATTTTCCCTCCTGAACAGGTTCCGGTCGGAGATTCCCCGTGGTCTTTCTGAGGCTGATTGGTGTCCTGGTTTTGTTTGCCGTCGGCGCTGCGCTGGTCATGTATCTCTTTACCCGCAACCGGCGCTACCTCGACTTCGCGCGGCGGGTATTTCAGCTGGCAGTCGTTTTTCTGATGGTGTTCATGGCGCTATATGTTCTGGAACGTCTCGTGCTGGTGGCGTGAAGCTTAGCCCGAACGGGAGTGCCGCCGCACCAGACGGGTAAGCGCCGACTTCAGGGCGGGATCCCTGACCCGCTCCGCGAGCTTCTCAAAATCCTCAATAATTTCAACGGGTAAACTTCGCTTCTCGCGGCTTTTGTCGCGACTGCGTGGTGCTTCCGAAACTTGCACCTCCACCCGTATTCCAGTAATCTGCGGTTCCTGTTTCTGGATTTTGAGTAACAAACTCGGCGCGAGCTGCCGGAGTTTTGCCGCAACTGCCGTATTGCCTGCCCAAAGGAAGAGCGTTCCAGCCCGGTAGTTTTTGACCCGGCTGCCCTGAGCAAGCGTGCCGGGGGCGGCGGCAATATACACCTGCTGCAATTCCATCAGGCGGCGCGCCTTGACGGAAAGCGCCTGGAGTTCGCTTGAAGCGGCAAGCAACCTGCCTATTTTTTGGGTGGGCATATGGGTGTCGGAAGGGAGACCGTGAATATTATTTTAGTTTCCGAGAGACTGGCAAAAGCCAGGACCATCACGCTGGGATTGCCGCAAATGGCAGCGCTCGGCATGGCGGCTGTTCTCGCTGTCATCCTGCTGGCGGGTTTGCTGCATTATTTGACCTTGCGTTTTGCCACGGAACTTCGCCTGCCCTACTTTGAAGATGTGGTGCTTTCCGCCCAGCAGCAGCAGAATGAAAAAAACCAATCCTACCTGCGCGAGAACCTGAACGCCATGGCGATCAGGGTGGGGCAGATGCAGGCACAATTATTGCGTTTGGATACGGTGGGTGAACGGCTTGCCAAACTTGCCGGTTTTAAACCCCAGGAACTGATGTTTGATCAGCTGCCCGGTCGCGGCGGTGCGATATCAACCCTGCCCAGCCAGGATCTGTCGCTTGGCGACTTTACCCGGCAGCTTGATTTGCTTACCCGGCAGCTGGACGATCGTGGTGATCAACTGGGCATTCTCGAGTCGCTGTTTACGCTGGACAACGCAAAAAAGAAGCTGATTCCGACCATGCTGCCGGTGGAAAGCGGGTGGCACTCGTCAAACTTCGGCTGGCGTATCGACCCTTTCTCGGGACAGCGCGCGTTTCATGAGGGTATCGATTTCATGGCGGAGCAGGGAACGCCCGTCGTCGCTGCTGCCGGAGGGGTCGTGGTCTACTCTGACTTCCATCCGCAGTATGGTAATATGATCGAGATCGATCACGGCAATAATCTGATTACACGGTATGCGCATGCGTCGACGCGCCTGGTCAAAACCGGCGATGTGGTGCTGAGAGGCGCAAAAATTGCCGAAGTCGGGAAAACCGGGCGTGCAACCGGTACTCATCTGCATTTTGAGGTGCGCCAGCGCGGCGCGCCGCAAAATCCGACGCAGTTTCTGCGGTTGCCCAGCTGAAATCCGGCGGACAGGGATTCGTAGGGGGTGGGGTGTTTCCCCACCCTTTTTTATTTAGGCACTGATCTTCATGGTTAGCGGATTACTCAAAAAAATATTTGGCAGCCGGAATGAGCGGCTGGTGAAGAAGTACTTGCAAACGGTGCGTGCCGTCAACGCGTTCGGGCCGCAAGTCGAAAAACTGGATGATGCCGGGCTGCGCGCCAAGACCGAAGAATTCAAAGCGCGCTTCCAGGAAGGCGAAACGCTCGACGCCCTGTTGCCGGAAGCTTTCGCGGTGGTGCGGGAAGCGGGCAAGCGCGCACTCAACATGCGTCACTTCGACATGCAGCTGGTCGGCGGCATCGCGCTGCACAACGGCAAGATTTCGGAAATGCGCACCGGCGAAGGCAAGACGCTGGTGGCGACGCTTCCGGCCTACCTCAACGCGTTGTCCGGCCAGGGCGTGCATATCGTCACCGTCAACGATTACCTCGCCCAGCGTGACGCCGACTGGATGGGAAAAATCTACCGCTTTCTGGGATTGACCGTCGGCGTCAATCTTTCGCAAATGGAGCACGAGCCGAAGCAGGCGGCCTACGCCGCCGACATTACCTACGGCACCAATAATGAATTCGGCTTCGATTACCTGCGCGACAACATGGTGTACCAGTTGTCGGAAAAAGTGCAGCGGGGGCTCAATTACGCCATCGTCGACGAGGTCGATTCCATCCTGATTGACGAGGCGCGCACACCGCTGATTATTTCCGGCCAGGCCGAGGACACCACCGAGCTGTATCAGCGCATGAATCTGGTCGCGCCCGGGCTCATGCGGCAGAAGGAAGAAAAGGGGCCCGGCGATTACTGGGTGGACGAGAAGGCACACCAGGTAATTTTGTCGGAGGCGGGGCACGAGCATGCCGAAGAACTGCTGACTCAAGCCGGCATGCTGGCCGAAGGCAGCAGTTTGTACGATGCGGCCAACATCAACCTGATGCACCACCTCAACGCGGCGCTGCGCGCGCACAGCCTGTTTCATCGCGATCAGCAGTATGTGGTTCAGGACGACGAGATCATTATCGTCGACGAATTCACCGGGCGGTTGATGCCGGGACGACGCTGGTCGGAGGGTTTGCACCAGGCGGTCGAGGCAAAGGAAGGCGTGTCGGTCCAGAAAGAGAACCAGACGCTGGCGACGATCACCTTCCAGAATTATTTCCGCATGTACAAGAAACTCGGTGGCATGACCGGCACGGCGGACACCGAGGCGTATGAATTCCAGCAGATTTACGGACTTGAGACCGTGGTCATTCCTACGCACCGGCCAATGATCCGCGACGACCGCATGGACCAGGTTTTCCGGACCGCAAAGGAAAAGCATCAGGCGATCGTCAAGGATATCAGGGATTGCTATGAACGCGGACAACCGGTGCTGGTCGGCACTACGTCAATCGAGAATTCCGAGTTGTTGTCGGCCATGCTGGAAAAAGAAGCCCTGCCGCACAACGTGCTCAACGCCAAGCAGCATGCCCGCGAAGCCGAGATCGTCATCCAGGCCGGTCGCCCCAAGCTGGTTACCATCGCCACCAACATGGCCGGCCGCGGTACCGACATCGTGCTGGGCGGCAATCCCGAGCCCGAAATCAACAAGGTGCTGGCGGATGAAAGCCTGGACGGGGAAACCAGGAAAAACCGTGTCGGGGAGTTCCGCCACGAGTGGCAGAAACTGCACAATCAGGTGGTCGCCGCCGGCGGTCTGCATATCGTCGGCACCGAACGGCACGAGTCGCGGCGCATCGACAACCAGCTGCGCGGCCGTTCCGGGCGCCAGGGTGATCCGGGTTCAAGCCGGTTTTATCTGTCGCTGGAAGACCCGTTGCTGCGGATTTTTGCCTCCGAACGCGTGTCCGCCATCATGCAGCGCCTCAAGATGCCGGAAGGCGAGGCTATCGAGCATCCGTGGGTGACGCGCTCGATCGAGAACGCCCAGCGCAAGGTCGAGGCGCGAAATTTTGATATTCGCAAACATCTGCTCGAGTACGATGACGTCGCCAATGATCAGCGCAAGGTCATCTACCAGCAGCGCAACGAATTGCTCGAAACAGCCGATATCACGGAAACCCTGGATGTCATGCGTGCCGACGTCGTCGGCGGTTACGTCAATCAGCACGTTCCGCTGGAAAGCATGGAAGAGCAGTGGGATATCGAGGGGCTCGAGAAAACGCTGGAGGCGGAATTACAGATCAGGCTGCCGGTCCGGCAATGGATCAAGGACGAGGCGGAGCTGGAGGATGGCATGCTGCGCGCGCGCGTGATAGACGCCGCACATCAGCAGTACCGCGACAAGATCGCCGGGGTCGATCAGGACGCCATGCACCATTACGAGCGCGCAACCATGCTGCAGAGCCTGGATGCGCATTGGCGCGAACACCTTGCCGCGCTCGATCATTTGCGTCAGGGCATACATCTGCGCGGCTATGCGCAAAAAAACCCGACCCAGGAGTACAAGCGCGAAGCGTTCGAGCTTTTTTCCCTGATGCTGGAGATGATCAAGACCGAGGTCACCAGGGTGCTGATGACGGTGCAGATCCGCAGCGCCGAGGAACTGCAGGCGGTCGAAGAACCGGAAATGCCCAGGAATGTCCAGTATCAGCATGCCGAATTCGCCGACGCCGCGGAGCCTGTGGCCGAGGCGGAGGCGGAAGGCGACGCGGCGGCCCTGGCGGAGAAGGAGCAGCCTTTCGTCCGCGGCGGGCAGAAGGTCGGACGCAACGACCCCTGCCCATGCGGATCGGGCAAAAAGTACAAGCATTGCCACGGCAAGCTGACCTGAGGCCGGTGCGCGCCGGAATGGGTCCGCTCAACCGCGCCCTGCTGTTTTCCTGCCGTGCTTTCCCTTGCCGTGTCCGGGCATGCCGGAATTCCTGGTTATAATCTCCGGTTGCTGACTAAATCGCACCGTACAGATCGCCATGCCCGTTAATCTGCCATCGCCCGATCCAAAATCGCTGCTGCCGGTCAGGGGCGTCGCGCTTGGTATTGCGGAAGCGAACATTCGCAAGCCGAACCGCAAGGATCTGCTGGTGATCGCGCTCGATGACGGCGCGCGGGTGGCGGGCGTGTTCACGCAAAACCGTTTTTGCGCCGCGCCGGTAGTGGTGGCGCGCCAGCATCTCACCATGCTCGATCCGGACGCGTCGGTACGGGCGCTGGTCGTGAATACCGGCAACGCCAACGCCGGCACGGGCAAGGAAGGCATGGCGGCAGCGCGTCAGACGTGCGCGGAACTGGCGAGGCTGCTGGATTGTTCCTCGGCCCAGGTGCTGCCGTTTTCCACCGGCGTCATCATCGAGCCGCTGCCGGTGGCGCGCATCGTCGCGGGTCTGCCGCAATGCATTTCCGGTCTGCGCGAAGATAACTGGCTGGCCGCCGCGCAGGCAATCATGACCACAGACACGCTGCCGAAAGCCGCTTCGCGTCAGGTGATCGTTGGCGGCACCGTGGCGACCATCACCGGTATCGCCAAAGGCGCGGGCATGATTCATCCCAACATGGCGACCATGCTGGGTTTCGTCGCCACCGATGCCCGTCTCAGTCTGCCGCTGGTGCGTGCTGCCGTCGCGCATGCCGCGCAGCGTTCCTTCAACTGCATTACCGTGGACGGCGATACATCGACCAACGATTCCTTCGTGCTGATCGCCAGCGGCAAGTCCGACATGCCTGAAATCAGCGTTGCCGGAAGCGCGGAGTATGCTGCGCTGCTCAAGGGCATTACCGAAGTTGCCATGCAGCTGGCGCAGGCCATCATCCGTGATGGCGAAGGCGCGACCAAATTCATCACCATCAAGGCTGAAGACGGCCGCAACGAGGAGGAGTGCCGCAAAGTCGCCTACGCCATCGCCCATTCGCCGCTGGTCAAAACCGCTTTTTTTGCTTCCGATCCCAACCTCGGTCGCATACTCGCGGCGGTCGGTAATGCCGGCATTGCCGATCTGAGCGTGGAAAAAATCGATTTGTATCTCGACGACGTGCTGGTGGCGAAGAGCGGCGGCCGCCATGCCGGGTATCAGGAGGCCGATGGCCAGCGTGTGATGAAACAGAGCGAGATCACGGTACGCGTAGTGCTGGGGCGCGGCAAAGCGGCGGCTACCGTCTGGACCTGTGACTTGTCGCATGACTACGTGAGCATCAACGCCGATTACCGCAGTTGATAAATTATGTTTATAATCAATAGGTTATGATATTTTTTCGCTACAGGGCGGCAAAGCGCCATGGATAGTCTTTCTAAACTCGTCGTGCGGGCCGAGTCGCTGGTCGCGCGGCTGGAGCAATTGCTGCCGGCACCGCCGGTGGCCACCGACTGGAAGGCCTCCATCGCTTTTCGCTGGCGCAAGAAAGACGGCCGCAGCGGCATCGAGCCAGTATCACAGGTTCATCGTATCAACCTGAAGGTCCTTCAGGGTATAGATGAGCAGAAGCGGCAGGTCGAGCAAAATACCCGGCAGTTTGTGGAAGGTTTTCCCGCCAACAATGTATTGCTCACGGGTGCGCGCGGCACCGGCAAGTCATCGCTGATCAAGGCCTTGCTCAACAAGTATGCTTCCAGGGGTTTGAGGCTGATCGAGGTCGAGAAACGGGATCTCGTCGACCTGCCGGAAATTGTCGAGCTGATTCATCGCCGGCCGGAACGCTTCGTGCTGTATTGCGATGATCTTTCCTTCGAAGCGGACGAACCGGGCTACAAGGCGCTGAAAGTGGTGCTCGACGGTTCGATTGCCGCCGCGTCCGAGAATTGCCTCATTTACGCCACTTCAAACCGCCGTCACCTGATGCCGGAGTACATGCACGAGAACCTTGAGTACAAACACGTCGGCGAAGAAATCCATCCCGGCGAGACATCGGAGGAGAAAATATCGCTTTCCGAGCGTTTCGGATTGTGGGTATCTTTCTACCCCTTCGATCAGGACGACTATCTCAGGATCGTCACCATCTGGCTCGAGCATTTCAAAACGACCGGCGGGCTTTCCGATGCGGTGCAAAAAGCCGCCCTGCAATGGGCGCTGCAGCGCGGCTCGCGCAGTGGCCGCGTGGCATGGCAGTTCGCGCGCGACTGGTCCGGCCGCACCCGCCTTGCCCGCGGCAAATAATCATGCGATCCCGGCCGCATGAGCGCCGGCAAAGCCACGCTGCGCAAGCGCATTGAGGTCGTCGCTGCTGTTATCCAGCGCGAGGGCGGCGATTTTCTGCTTGCCCGGCGCCCCGTCGGCAAGGCCTATGCCGGTTACTGGGAGTTTCCCGGCGGTAAAATCGAACACGGGGAGTCGGCAGCCGATGCCATCAGGCGCGAGCTGCACGAGGAACTCGGTATCGATGCCGTGCTGGCCTATCCGTGGCTTACGCGCGACCACGACTATAAACACGCGGCGGTGCGATTGCGTTTTTTCCGTGTCGTGCAATGGCAGGGCGAGCCGCATGGCAGGGAAGCGCAACAGCTTGCCTGGCAGTCGGCACAGGCACCCGCCGTTGCACCCATGTTGCCTGCCAATGGCCCGATTCTGCGCGCGCTTGAACTGCCGCCGGTTTATGGCATCAGCAATGCGGCCGAACTCGGCGTATCCGGATTTCTGCAACGCCTTGAACACAAACTCAGTACTGGCCTGCGTCTGCTGCAGATCCGTGAAAAACAGCTGCCGGCGGCTGAATTGGCCGGACTCGCCGCTCAGGCGGTGAAACTGGCACATCGTTACGGTGCCCGCGTTTTGGTGAATGACGACGCTGGGCTTACGCTGCAGGCGGGCGCCGACGGCGTGCATCTGACAGCCGGGCATTTGATGCGCATCGCATCCCGTCCGGCGCTGCCGTGGGTAGGGGCGTCCTGCCATGACGCGCCGGAACTGGCGCGCGCGGCGCAGATCGGCGTTGATTTCGTGGTACTCGGGCCGGTGCAGGCTACGCCCAGCCATCCCGGCGCACGCACGCTGGGCTGGGATAATTTCTCGCAACTGGCGGCGGATTATTCTTTGCCGGTGTATGCGCTGGGCGGCATGCGCCCGACGGACCTGCGCGCAGCATGGCAGGCAGGCGCGCATGGCATAGGCATGGTGCGCGGTGCGTGGTAACTCCGGCAACGGCTAGTCGCAGTCCCCTGGCTCGTCAATTTCGGGCGCGTCCTTGTTTTCTGCAACCGGTATGCGGTAGGACTCCGTTGCCCAGGCCCCCAAGTCAACCATTCTGCAGCGCTCGGAGCAGAAAGGGCGGTATGGATTGGCGCTGCTCCACGGCACATTGTTTCCGCATTGAGGGCAACTGACGATCCGCATCTTCACGCGCTGTTCGCTACAAATTACAGAAGGTAATTTCGAATTCGACGTCGGTCTCGGCGATCTTGGCCCGCTGCCCGCCTTCCTGAGCGGTAAAACGGATATTGAGCGCATATTTGTTGGCGCTGATCTCTGGCACGCAGCGGTAATCACTGCTCAGCCGGATGCGCAGCATCTGTGCGATGCGCCCGGCCATCATCTGCTGGTATACCCCCTGACAGGCAATCTGGGATGACGTTTTTCCGCTTTCGCGCAACAGCTTCAGAACAATCGCGATGCCGTCGCGGATAGGCAGAAACGGGGTAAGCCAGCGCTGAAGATCCTGACGATGCTGATCGGCGCTCTGCTGCAGCCAGTAATGATACGAAGGTAAATCGAATTCACACACGCCTCCGGGGATGCCGGTGCGCTGCTTGATGCTCATCAGCCAATCGTTCTCGCGCAACTCCTGTCCGATCTTTCCCGAAGACTGGAACAGCCGGGAAGAGGCCTGATCGATCTGCCATAAGACATTATCCAGCGCTTCCTCAGAGATATCCGGATTGTCGCGCAGCGCCTCCAGGGTCTGTTTCTGGCGCTCGAGTTCCTGTAGCAGATCGGATTTCAGGTCGGCACGGCTCGAGACTTCGAGAATTTCGAATACTGAAAGAAGGGCGACGTGGTGCTCAAGCGGGTCGTTCTTGGACATGAAGAACTCGACCCGATCATAAAGATCCTCAAGACGCAGCAGCGTGCGTACGCGTTCGCTTAGCGGGTACTCGTAGCTGATCACGGTGCGCTGAAACCGTTCCGGGTTGGAATTTGCGGCCTAGTATTCACTAAAACCCGAAAAAAATAAAGACCTTATTCGCGGTTTTTAAGGATAAATCGACGCGCTGCGATGAGCACGAAGTCACGCAGCGCGGGCAAGCTTGAGATAGCCGGCATGCAGGGAGGCTGCCTGGTTGCGCAGCCACGCCATGTCGGCGTCATTTCGCAGCACGTCGTCGGCACGAGCCAGGCGCTCGTGCCGCGGCAATTGCGCGGCCATGATGGCGCGCACTTCGGCGGCGGCAAGTTTGCTGCGGTGCATGGTGCGCGCGATCTGCTGTGCTTCATCGCAGTCGACAACCAGTATGCGGCTGATCAGATCGCCGTAGGCGCCGGTTTCCAGCAGCAACGGAACCGCGATCAGTACATAGGGCGCTCGCGCTTGCGCGATGCGTGTCCTGACTGCCGCGCGTATCATCGGGTGCAGAACGGCTTCCAGCTTCATCTTTGCCGCCGGATCTTCGAATATCAAGCGGCGCATTGCGGCGCGGTCCAGGCTGCCGTCGGCGGCGATATAGTCCGCGCCGAACTGCTCGCGGATCGCAGCCAGCGCGGCGCCCCCGGTCCGGGTCAGCTCGTGCGAGATCTCATCGGTATCGATGACGGCGGCGCCGAGTTCCTGGAATATTCCCGCTGCGCTTGATTTACCAGAACCGATGCCTCCGGTCAGTCCGATGCAGTACGGCATGCCGCTTCAGAAGATATCAAGGTAATATTTATTGATGGCATCGCCGTAAAGCAGTGCGATGAATCCCGCAATGGCGAGGTAAGGCCCGAACGGTATCGGCACATTGCGGCCGTGGCGTGCGAAGAGCATGAGCAAAATACCGATCGCCGCGCCGACGAAAGATGAAAGCAGGATGGCGAGCGGGAGCATTTTCCATCCGAGCCACGCGCCGATCGCGGCGAGCAGTTTGAAGTCGCCATAACCCATGCCTTCCTTGCCGGTGGCAAGCTTGAATAGCCAGAACACCGACCACAGAGCGAGGTAACCGCCGATGGCGCCGATTACGGCCGAGGGCAGGTCGGCAAATACACTCCAGAGGTTGAACAGCAGGCCCGTCCACAACAACGGCAGCGTGATGTCATCGGGCAGAAAGAAGGTGTCGAGGTCAATGAAGGCAAGCGCAATCAGCGCCCAGGCGAAAATCAGCGCGCCCAGCGTCGCAACGCTGAAGCCGAAACGCCATGCGATGTAGCCGCTTAACATCCCGCTCAGCGCTTCCACCCCGGGATAGCGCAGCGGGATGCGGGTTTTGCAGGCCGAGCATTTGCCGCCCAGCAGCAGATAGCTTGCGACCGGTATGTTCTCGAGTGCCGTAATCCTGTGTCCACAGGCGGGACAGCCCGAGCGTGGCACAATCAGGTTGTAGCGCGCGGCAGGGGGGGATTCCTGTGCGTTAAGTTCGGCACACTCCGCGCGCCACTGTCTGTCGAGCATTTTCGGCAGGCGGTGAATGACAACATTCAAAAAACTGCCGACCATGAGCCCGAGCAGCATGCACACGGTGATAAACAACCACGGGGTGGCCTGTAAGAGTTGCAGGGCGGACATCTCGTTTGCAAATCGCGGCTTCGGGCCAGGTTGACCCGAAACGTCTGATCCGCGCTCGCTTTATACCACCGCACCCAGTTTGAAGATGGGCAGATACATCGCGACCACCATGCCGCCGATCAGCGTGCCAAGCACCACCATGATCATCGGTTCCATCAGGCTCGACAGCGCTTCGACAGCGTCGTCCACTTCGGCTTCGAAGAAGTCCGCGACTTTCGACAGCATGGCGTCCAGCGATCCGGCTTCCTCCCCGATCGACACCATCTGGATCACCATGTTGGGAAACACGTCGGTGCCCTGCATCGCCGAGGTCAGGCTGGTGCCTGTGGAAACCTCGCTCTGGATTTTCTTGGTGGCGACGTAGTACTCATAGTTGCCCGCGGCGCCCGCCACGGACTCCAGCGCTTCCACCAGCGGGACGCCGGCTGCGAACATCGTGGACAGCGTGCGCGTCCAGCGCGCGATGGACGATTTTCTGACGAGATCGCCGAACACCGGTATCCGCAGCATCACGCGGTCCATGATGATCTGCATTTTCACGGAACGCTTCCAGGTCCAGAAGAACGCGTAACCTGCTCCGCCGATGCCGCCGAATATCGCGTACCAGTATTCCACGAAGAAATCGGAAATGCCCATTACGATCAGCGTCGGCGTAGGCAGATCGGCGCCGAAACTCGTGAATACCTGCTTGAATGCCGGAATCACGAAAATCATGATCACCGCCGTGATCACAAAAGCGACGATGATAATTGACAGCGGATAGAACAGCGCTGCTTTGATTTTGCTTTTGATGGCGAGAATTTTTTCCTGGTAGGTCGCCAAACGGTCGAGCAGGCTGTCCAGGATACCGGCTGCTTCGCCAGCGCCGATCAGATTGCAATACAGGGCGTCGAAATGCAGCGGATGTTTCTCGAATGCCTGCTTGAGGCTGGATCCGGTTTCAACCTCGGTTCTGATGTCCAGCAACAGGCGCGCTACCGCAGGGTTGCTGTGTCCCTTGCCGACGATATCGAAAGCCTGCAACAGCGGCACGCCCGATTTCATCATGGTCGCCAGCTGGCGGGTGAACAGCGCAATGTCTTTCGCTGTGACTTTGCCGCCGCGCCCGAGTTTCTGTTTCTTGATCTCGACGACCTTGATGCCCTGGCGGCGCAGCGTGGCGTTCACCTGGGCCTCGCCGCTGGCGCGCATGTCGCCGCGCACGGTCTTGCCGGATTTGTCCTGCCCGACCCAGGTGAAATTGAATTCCTTGATAACCGGTTTTTTTGCTGCCGCTGCTGCTGTAGCCATGGAAATTCCCCCAATTACCCAAAATAACCAACAGGTTAGGCAGGTTTCTTCATAAAATGATGCGCGCCTTGCGCGACTTTGTAAAGTCTAATTTGCCACATTATCAACTGTTTGTGCCAAAAAATCATGCCTTTGCCGGCGGGAAGATCCGCACCACTTTTACCACGCGATCCTGGGTTTGCACGATCTCCAGCGGATACCCGGCGATTTTGATGCTGGTGTTGGGTTGCGGGATGTCCTGCAAGTGTTCGAGGATCAGGCCGTTCAGCGTTTTTGGCCCGTCGCGCGGGAAGTCGAATCCCAGCTTGCGATTGAGTTCGCGCAGCAGTGTGCTGCCTTCCACCAGATAACTGCCGTCTTCCTGCCGGGAGAACCTGCCGGTTTGCAGCGGCGAGTTGGTTGTGAACTCGCCGATGATCTCCTCGAGTATGTCCTCGAGCGTGACGAGGCCCATCAATTCGCCGTATTCGTCGACGACCAGGCCGACGCGTTCCTGGTTTTCCTGGAAATGCTGGATCTGCGAGAAAAGCTGGGAGCCGGCGGGTATGAAATAAGGCTCGCGGACGATCTCGCGCAGGCTGTCGCGGGTGATTTCTCCGGTCTGGCGCATCTTGAGGTAATCCCGTACGCGCGCGATGCCGGCAATTTCCTCGGGGTGTCCCTGGAAAACCAGCAGCCGCCGGTGATACGCGGTAGAAATCTGCTGGCCGATTTCCTCAAGAGGCGCATCGAGATTGATCGCCTCGATCTGGCTGCGCGGCACCATCACGTCGTCTACGGTAATCGCTTCTAGGTCAAACAGATTGAGCAGGATAGAGACGTGTTTTTTCGGCATGAAATTCGAGGATTCGAGCACGATGGTGCGGATCTCTTCGGCCGACAGCGGCTGCGGTCCGGATTCCTGCGGCCGGATACCCAGCAGCTTGAGCAGCGGTTTGAGGATGGCCTCGGTGGACGCCGACAACAAATGCACGAAAGGGGCGGTGACCAGGGCGAGCAGATTCATCGGCCAGGCAACCAGCCGCGCGATGGCTTCCGCATTATGCTGGCCGAGGCGCTTGGGAACGAGCTCGCCAATGACGATCGAGAAATAGGTCACACAGATCACGACGCTGGCAGTAGCAACCACGGTGCTTGCTTTCTGCTCCAGCCCGAGCGTTTGCAGCCAGTCGGCCAGCGGCGCGGCGAGCAATGCCTCGCCGAATATCCCGCTCAGAAGGCCGATGGAAGTGATCCCAATCTGGACAGTAGACAGAAAGCGCGTCGGCTGCCCGCCGAGTTTCACGGCGGCGGCGGCCATGGCATCTCCGCGTTTGGCAAGCGTTGCGAGGCGGGGTTTGCGTGCAGTCAGCAGCGCCACCTCCGACATTGCGAAAACGGCGTTCAAAAGAATCAGGCAGGCCAGAATCAGTATTTCCATGATTTCACCTAGTCATGTCAGCGCCGGTCGGGCAGCCGCCGGACTGGCGCAGTTTTCCCGGGTCAGGTCCGGCCAAGAATGATTTCGAGCACGAATTTGCTGCCGATATAAGCCAGCACCAGCGTGAGAAATCCGGCGAGCGTCCAGCGTACCGCGACACGCCCGCGCCAGCCGTAGATATGGCGGCCGCCAAGCAGTGCCGCAAAAATCAGCCATGACAAGACGCCGAATACGTTTTTGTGATTGAATTTGGCGGCCCTGCCGAATAATTCTTCCGAAAATACCACGCCGCTGACCAGTGTCAGCGTAAGCAGGACGAAACCCGTCCAGATGATGCGGAAAAGCAGCGCTTCCAGCGTCAGCAGCGGCGGCATTTTCTGCAGCACCATCGGCAAGGTCCCGCCGTGCAACTGCCGTTCGAGCAACGCCATCAGCAATACGTGCAATGAGGCGATCGTGAACAGGCTGTAGGCCAGGATGGCAATCAGCAGGTGGAAGCGGAACGCGGCAAAAGCAGTATTGGGCAGGGGGGCTGAGGGGGGAAATACCACCGGCAGCAGACAGGCCAGGGCGGCCAGCGGCATCACCAGTGATTGCAATCCTTCAAGCTTGTAAAAGAAATTGCCGAGCCAGTAGATCATTACGCTCAGCAACAGTATCGCCGATAACGCGTTGCCGATTCCAAGATGCAGGCCGTCGTCGCCAAACACGGATTGCGACAGCAGGGCCGCATGCAGTGCCAGCGGTACCGCTACCATAAAATGCTCGAGGGTATTGAACGAGGCCGGGGTTGCGCTATTGCCGTCGGTCCGTGTCCAGTGTCTGCGCCAAAAATAACCGGCGAGCGCGGCGTAGAGCAAGGCGTTGATGATATAGGGTAAAATTCCTGACATCCCGCAAAGTCTACACCAACTTATATCCCATGTTCGATAACCTCACCAATCGTCTCGCACGCGTGGTCAAGACGCTGCGCGGCGAGGCACGCATTACCGAAACCAATGTCCAGGAGGCCTTGCGAGAAGTGCGCATGGCGCTGCTGGAGGCGGATGTAGCCCTGCCGGTCGTCAAGGACTTTATCGGCCGCGTGCGCGAAAAGGCGCTCGGACAGGAAGTCGTCGGCAGCCTTACTCCCGGCCAGGCCGTAGTCGGTATCGTGCACCGTGAACTGGTCGCCTTGATGGGCGAGAAAAACGATGCGCTCAATCTCGCGACACAGCCGCCGGCGGTGATATTGATGGCCGGCCTGCAGGGATCGGGCAAGACGACGACTTCCGGCAAACTCGCCAAGTGGCTCAAGGAGCAGCATAAAAAGAAAGTATTGCTCGCGAGTTGCGACGTCTATCGACCTGCTGCAATCGAACAGCTCAGAACGCTGGCCTCGCAGGTCGATGCGGAATTCTTTGCCGCTGCGGCGCTCGACAAGCCAGTGGCGATTGCGCATGCAGCGCTCGATTTCGCGCGCAAGCATTACCACGATGTGCTCATCGTCGATACCGCGGGACGGCTGGCCATCGACGAGACGATGATGCGGGAAATAAGCGAACTGCACGCCGCGTTGACTCCTGTCGAAACGCTGTTTGTGGTGGACGCGATGCAGGGTCAGGACGCCGTCAACGTTGCCAAGGCATTCTCGGATGCGCTGCCTCTGACCGGCATCGTGCTGACCAAGCTCGATGGTGATGCGCGCGGCGGCGCGGCATTGTCGGTACGGCATATCACCGGCAAACCGGTCAAATTTGCCGGTGTCGGCGAGAAATTGAGCGGTCTCGAAGCCTTTCATCCCGATCGCATGGCATCCCGCATCCTTGGCATGGGCGATGTGCTGTCGCTCATCGAAGATGTCCAGAAAAGCGTCGATCGCGACGAGGCCGAAAAACTGGCAAAGAAGGTCAAGTCCGGCAAGGGCTTTGACCTCGAGGATTTCAAGCAGCAGATCGCGCAGATGAAAAAAATGGGCGGCATGTCGGCGCTGATGGACAAACTGCCCGGAAATCTGGCGCAAATGGCGCAAGGCGCGCCGCAGATGGAAGACAAGACCATTCGCCGCATCGAAGGCATCATCAATGCTATGACGCCGCAGGAGCGAGTCCGGCCCGAGATTCTCAAGGCTTCGCGCAAGCGCCGCATCGCCGCCGGCGCCGGCGTTCCGGTTCAGGAAGTGAACCGGCTCCTCAAGCAGTTCGAACAGACGCAGAAAATGATGAAAATGATGGCCAAGGGCGGCATGGCAAAAATGATGCGCAGCATGAAAGGCATGTTGCCGGGAATGCGCTGAAACCCGTCATTCGAGATTGAAGCGCTTGGCGCGGATGAAGGCGCCGAAGTCTGCCCGTTCCGGCACCGAGTACTGGCGCGCCTTGTCTTCAGACCAGCCGTAGAATGCGGCCTCTTCATAGCGCTGCGCATGGCGCTGCTTGCGGTAAGGTTGCAGTGCGTGGCGACGCCGGTCGTAAGCGTCGATTTTTTCCTTGAGGTTGGTTTCATCAAAGCGGTCTGTGTGCACCGTGACATCGAGCGGCAGACGCGCGCTGATGCGTCCCGCCTCGGCTGGATATCCTGCGCACAAGCCCGCGATTGGAAACACCCAATCGGGCAGTTCGAGCAGCGCGCTGACTTCCTGGGGGTGGTTGCGTACGGCGCTGATCGGGCAGCAGCCTATCCCCGCCGCTTGCGCGGCGCGGATGAAATTCATCATTACGATTCCCGCATCCACCGCCGCGTTCATAAAGTGGTCGAGATGGTCATTGGCGAAAGGTTTGCCGCGCCATTCGCCGATTTGCCGGATGCGGCGATTGTTGCCGCAGATCACCAGCAATACCGGTGCATTGTTGACCCAGGGCATGTCGGGTATCAGCTCCGCGATGGACCTGACCTTCACGCGGTCGGCGACATGGATGATGTCTGCCTGCTGCAGATCGGATTTTGAAGGCGCCGACAGCGCGCACGCGAAAAGCGCGCGCAGCAATCCGGGGGCGATTGCTTGCGGGGTGAATTTACGGTGAGAGCGGTGTTCGGCAATAGCGGCAAGTTCTGGTTTTCCAGGTGTGGCCGTGTCGAGGTTAATTGCTTCGCCAAAGCGTTCTGCCAACGCGTGTTCAATGCGCGCGCCATCAGTTGCGCTGCTAGGGTTCATATCGATTCTCTGACAGTCATGGAATGTGGGATAATGCATCATATTTTAAGTTGCTTCAATAAATCAGCTAGTTACATCAATCCCGGGGTCGATTTTCAAGACGGTTTTCAGTGGCGGGACGGACTTTGACCAATCCTTGTTCGTCTTGCGCTCAGAGCGAAAACTAGCGTAAAATCACGCCCTTTCCGCTTCCTGACCGGTAAGGCAAACCATGGTTGTGATTCGTTTAGCACGCGGCGGCGCCAAAAAGCGTCCGTTTTTCAATTTAGTCGTGGCTGATTCGCGCCGCGCCCGGGATGGCCGTTTTATCGAGCGCCTGGGGTTCTACAATCCCAAGGCGCCTGAAGGGCAGGAAACGCTGCGCATCAACCAGGAGCGTCTTGCGCACTGGCAGTCGAAAGGTGCGTTGCTGTCCGACACTGCGGCACGGCTCGTCAAGCAGTTTGGTGAGCAGAAAGCCGCCTGAAAAACTGGTGGTGATGGGGCGCGTTTCCGCCCCGTTTGGCGTCAAGGGCTGGATCAAGATTCAGCCGTTCACCGCAGCGATTGACGGCCTGATGGCTTATGACAAGTGGTGGCTGGGCTGCGACGGCGATTGGCATGAGCATGCAGTTGACAGGGCGCAAGCCCAGGGGCGTGCGCTGGTAGCAAAGCTCAAAGCATGTGATGACCGCGAAGTAGCGGTGCTGTTCAAGGGCAGGCAGGTTGCGGTACCAAGGGAAGCGCTGCCAAAGGCGGCGGCAAACGAATTTTACTGGGCTGATTTAATCGGTCTCAGGGTAATAAATGATGAGGCACGGGATTTGGGCGAAGTAACCCGAATCCTGGAAACCGGTGCAAACGAAGTGCTGGTTGTGCAGGGGGAAGGCGGGCAGGAGCGTCTGATTCCTTTTATCGCTGATGCGATCAGGACAGTCGATCTGGCGGCCGGCGTGATCAGGGTGGATTGGGGCGCGGATTACTGATCTGATGCTTCAATTTGACATCATTACGCTGTTTCCACCGATGTTTGATGCCGTCACGGAATGCGGTGTGACGGGGCGCGCGCGCGACAGGGGGCTGTATCAGTTGGTGTTGTGGAATCCGCGCGATTTCGCCGCCAACAGCCACCGCACCGTGGATGACCGGCCGTATGGCGGCGGTCCCGGCATGGTGATGATGGCGGAGCCGCTGGAAAAGGCAATTACGGCGGCACGTCAGCGGCAAAGAAGTTCGGGCGTGCGCCGGCCGCGCGTCATTTACCTGTCGCCGCAGGGCAGCCTGCTGGATCACCGGCTAGTGATGGAGTTGTCGCAGGAGCAGGGCTTGGTCATGGTCGCCGGACGCTACGAGGGCGTGGATGAACGGCTGATACGCCGCCAGGTCGACGATGAAATCTCGATCGGCGACTACGTGCTCTCAGGCGGTGAATTGGCGGCAATGGTAACGATGGATTGTGTGGTGCGGCAGATACCGGGGGTGCTCGGCGATGCCGAATCGGCACGCCAGGATTCGTTTGTGAATGGCCTGCTGGATTGCCCGCATTACTCGCGCCCGGAAACATACGAGGGCGAGACGGTGCCGCAAGTGCTGCTGTCGGGCAATCATGCCGAGATCGGCCGCTGGCGCCTCAAGCAGGCGCTGGGCAGAACATGGCAGCGGCGGCCGGATTTACTGGCGCAACGCGAATTGAGCGAGGAAGAGCACGCGTTGCTGGAAGATTTCAAGAAAGAGACATGAACATGGATATCATCAAACAGCTCGAACAGGAAGAAATCAAACGGCTCGGGAAAAATCTCCCCGAGTTTGCTCCCGGCGACACCGTCGTCGTCAACGTTAATGTGGTGGAGGGCGAGCGCAAGCGCGTACAGGCCTATGAGGGCGTGGTGATCGCCAAGCGCAACCGCGGGCTTAATTCATCCTTCATCGTGCGCAAAATTTCTTCTGGCGAGGGCGTCGAGAGGACCTTTCAGTCTTACTCTCCGCTGATTGCGAGCGTCGAAGTCAAGCGTCGCGGCGACGTCGGCCGCTCCAAGCTGTACTACCTGCGTCAACGTTCCGGCAAGGCCGCTCGCATCAAGGAGAAACTCGTGATTGCCTCCGCGCCGATGTCGGATGAGACCGCGACGCAAGAGCAAACGTAAGCAAGAACTACGGGTTGCGCGAAAAGGCGGCACGAGCCGCCTTTTTTTATGCGTGCGCCATCCAGCGCGCTATCGGAGAGATAAAATATCCCGATGTGCCAATTGCGGTTTGTTTTTCTATTTTGGGCCGCGGGTGCGTTTGCCGCGGAAGGCGGTGACGCGCTTGGCTCCGCCCGGCGACTGATGGACTCGGGTGCACCGCAGCTTGCATTGAATCGTGTCCTGCAATCGCAGCCGCGCGATGTTGCTGCACCGGACTGGGCGGAGTGGGAAACGCTGCGCTTGAAACTGCTTCTGCGCACCGGCCGCCACGAAGAGGCGCTGCAGCGCGCTGCGGCGCTGCCCGCCGGCATGCCGGCGGCGCTTTTGCGTGAATCCCTCAATCTGGCGGGGCGCGCCGCCGTTGCGGCCGGGCGCGGCGAGTTGGCGCGCCAGTACGCGGCGCGCGTGCTGTGGCAGCTTCGCCCGCCGGCCGGTGAGGAAAGGGATGTGCGTCTGCGGGTAATCGAAAGCCTTGCCGCCGATAAAAAAGGCGATGACGCGTTTCGCAGCATGCTGCGCTTTCAGCAGGATTACCGGCCCATTGATCGCAATACCGCGGCGTTTTTTGTCGAAACCCTGCTTGATCTCGGCATGGTTACCGAGGCTGTGAACTGGCTCGGCAGCCTGGACGAGACCAGCGCTGCAAAGCAATTGCTGCGACTCAAAACCGGGCTGCTTTCGGCTGATGCGGTCATCGCGCAGGCGCGTACGAGGCTGGTCAAACGCAAAACCCGCGGTCACTGGCGGGTGATCGAGCAGGCTGCCCTGCAGAAACAGGATCTCGAGTTGCAGATCGAGGCGCTGGAAAATCTGCTGCATCTTGGCGATGCGGCAAACCCGCAACAGCTTGCGGTGCAGTCGAGGGCGTTGTGGCAGGCGTATCTGGATGTGGCGCACGAAGCCGGCAATCGCAACCATCTGCTGGCGGGCGATGATGTCGGTTGGACCGACTTTGCTTCGCGCCGTCTTGGCGGCAATGCACCTTCAGCCCGGACTTTTTTTGCCTATCTCGCGCATCAGGGTCAAACTCGGGAAGCCCGTCATAACGCGCAGCTGCAGCTGGTGTTTTCGCTGGAGGCGCACGGGCTTGAACTGGCAGCGCTGCGGCTTTTTCAATATGCGCATCCTGCACCGGAGGCGATCGACGGCCAGACGCGATATTTTCTGGGTGTAATCGCGGAAAGTCATGATCTGCCGGCGATTGCGCTGCACTTCTGGCAGGATTTGAGTGCGCCCCCCAATGTCGAAATCAATGAGTGGCGGTTGCGCTTGGCGGCGGTCACGCTGCGTGCCGGCATTACGGACCGAAACGCTGCAGTGCTCAAGGACCTCATCAGCGTTGTCAAAACATTGCCCGCTTCTCTTCTGAAACGCTGCGTGGCCCTGGCCCAGGACGTGCTCGACGCCGGCAGACCCGACCTTGCGCGGGAATTGTTCGAGGCGCTGCTGCCGGTTGTCGACGTGACGCTGGGACGCACGGTTTTTTTCGGCCTTGGTCATGTCCACGAAAGCTCAGGCCAGCCACATACCGCCGCGGATTATTATCTGCGCGCGGCATTGCCGGCAGGGCGGCGCGCACCGGATGCGCTGACGCTGCGGGCGCGTCTATTTGCGGCGCTCAATCTGGCGCGCGCCGGCTACAGGGACGACGCGCGCGCGCAATTCGAGTGGCTGATCAAAAACTCCAGGGATGCGGCACAGATCGAATTGGCACGCCAGGAACTGAAAAAACTATAACAACTACGAGCGGATCACGAACAGCCACAACGGCAAGGTGAACCCGGCGGCGATGATTTGCGGTGTTTAGCGCATTTCGTTTTTCCAGAGATCGCTCAGGTACTCGTGGTTTGCGGTGTTGACCCAACTCACCCGATGCTCGACCGGAGTGTCGTTATAGGTATAGGCGACGCGCCGTATCATCAGCGCCGGGGTGGTTGCGCGCATACCCAGCAGGCAAGCCGCTTCCGCCGGCGGGTTGGCGGCGGACAGCCTTTCGCTGATGCGGATGACGTTGATGCCGTAGCGCGCCTGGTAGAGTCCGTAAATGGTGCCGGCGCGCTTGCCGAAAATATCCTCGTCGAGGTCGGGGAACAGCGCCGCCGGTACCGAAATTTGGTCGAAGACCACCGGCTTGCCGGCGAGCTTCAACACGTTCTGGACATTGAAAATCTTCGCGCCGCGGGCGATCCCGAGCGGTGTTGCGTGTTCCGGACCGGCTTTTACCTTGCGAAACGACAGCATCTCGGTCATCGGCAATTCGCGGCTGCCGTCCTTGCCGACAATGTGAAAGAAATAAAACAAGGTACGATCTTCGGTGTGCGTCGCAACAAAAGTGCCGCGGCCCTGTTGCCGCAATAGAATTCTTTCCGCCACCAGTTCGTCGATTGCTTTGCGGATGGTGCCGATCGAGACGTTGAATTGCCCGGCCAGGCGCGATTCACTGGGGATCGCCTCGCCCGATTTCCATTCGCCGGCGACGAGGCTGCGGGTGATGCGCATCTTGACTTCCTTGTACAGCGGGTTGAAAGTGAGATTGCCTGCAGCTAGCGTGTTGGCCATGATGAGGTCCGGAGGGTAACTGGGACGCCGGCATTGTAGCACCGCACCCCCCGTCAATTCATATAGGTCATATAGTTGACTTTGTGCTATGCGGCAGGTAGGATGCGGCACATAACAACAAGCAATCAGCGGTTCCCCATTTTTAATTCCGCATCAATCACCTGTATACATATTACATATCGGGCAGCAAGGAGAAGACATGATTCATATTCTGGTTCACGACAAGAAAGACGTGGTGGGCGTCGCCGTAATCGAGGGCATCAAGGCCGGCCAGGAATTGATCGGCTGGGTGATGGAGGACGACTCGACCATCAAGGTCAAGGCGCTAAACGATATCCCCATCGGCCACAAGGTCGCCACCAGGGACATCAGGAAAAACGAGACCATCATCAAATATGGTTTCGACATCGGCAAAGCTGTCGCCGACATCAGGACAGGCGAACATGCCCACGTCCACAACATCAAGACGAAACGCTGGTAAGCGATTCGACGCCACCACACTTATGGAGCAACCATGATTTCCAACAAAACCACTTTCTCGGGTTATCGGCGCGAAAACGGCCGCGTGGGCGTGCGCAACCATGTGATCATTTTGCCGGTTGACGACCTGTCGAACTCTGCGGCAGAAGCGGTCGCCAACAACGTCAAGGGCGCGATCGCGATTCCCCATCCTTACGGACGGCTGCAGTTCGGCGCCGATCTCGATCTGCATTTCCGTACGCTGATCGGCGCGGGATCCAATCCCAACGTCGCCGCCGTCGTGGTGATCTGCATCGAAGAGGGCTGGGCGAAAAAGGTCGTCGACGGCATCGCCAAGACCGGCAAGCCGGTTACCGGCTTCGGCATCGAGCTGCACGGCGACCACGATACCATCCTGCGCGCCTCCAAGGTCGCCAAGGAATACGTGCAATGGGCCTCCGAACTCCAACGCGAACAGTGCCCGATCAGCGACCTGTGGGTCTCGACCAAATGCGGCGAATCCGACACCACTTCTGGCTGCGGCTCGAATCCGACAGTGGGCAGCGCCTTCGACAAGCTGGAACCGCTGGGTGTGACCATGTGCTTCGGCGAGACTACCGAGATTACCGGCGGCGAGAGTATCGTGGCAGACCGCTGCGCGACGCCGGAAGTGCGCGCGCAGTTTATGAAGATGTTTGATCGCTACCAAGAGCTCGTCGAGCGCCACAAGACCAGCGACCTCTCCGATTCGCAGCCGACCAAGGGCAACATCGCCGGCGGCCTGACGACCATTGAGGAGAAGGCGCTCGGCAACATCCAGAAAATCGGCAAGAAGTGCAAGGTCATCGGTGTGCTCGACAAGGCTGAGGAACCGACCAAACCGGGACTGTGGTTCATGGATTCTTCCTCGGCTGCTGCCGAAATGGTTACCCTGTGCGCGGCATCCGGTTATGTGGTGCATTTGTTTCCGACCGGCCAGGGCAACGTCATCGGCAACCCGATCCTCCCCGTGGTCAAGCTTACGGCCAATCCGCGCACCGTGCGCACCATGTCCGAGCACGTCGATTATGATTGCTCGGGCCTGCTGCAGCGACAAAAGAATCTCGATCAGACCGGTGACGAACTGATTGAGGTAATGCTGCGCACCTGCAACGGTCGCTTGACGGCGGCGGAAGCGCTCGGTCATCGCGAATTTGTGATGACACGCCTTTACGAAAGCGCCTGAAGCGGCATGGTTATCGGTCGATGCCGCGGGGCGCCGCGGGGAT
>CAKKQX010000166.1 GCA_919902235.1 Burkholderiales bacterium | reverse complement strand
CCCCCTCTCCCTCGATCCCTCTCCCCAAAAGGGAGAGGGAAGAAAAGCGCTTTTCCCCGGGAGGGGGATGCAAAGCCCTTCTCCCTCCGGGACAAGGGAACACTTGAAGCGAAACAGAAGGGTGGGGATGAGGGGAAAGTGTCGCGCAGTTACGTAATCCTCAATAATTAGGGCAGTGTGATTTTTCTGCATAGTTACTCTGAGCCCATAGATAACGAGGAAATCAACCAGGGCGTTGCGGCGCCGGCCGAAGTCTGCCGCCGCGAATTCGGCTTGCCCGACTGAGGCGATTGGGGTTGCAGTGCATCTGCAACAGCATCAATACACTTCGTCGTGGACGCCGACATTGATCGGCACGATCTCCGACTTCGTAATCACCATTTCCAAGGTGATGCGGTAACTCAGGCTGATCGACACGCTATGCAGTCCCGACAATCTGCCCTTCAATGCGTGCAGCCGCAATGAAGGGTGGTGCGGATTGGCTTCCAGCAGTTTGAGCGTCTTGGCGTATTGCCCGGCTGCGTCCGGATGACGCTTGAGAAACCGCGCGGCGCGGCGGTTGTACTGCTCGGTGAATACGAGCTGCCACGCCATTCAGGCCGCCAGTTTGGCGAGACGCTTGATATGTTGTTCGACCGATTCTTTGACAAAACGCCCTGCGTCCAGATCCGCCCTGGATTCGGCCAGCGCGGCCTCCAGTTCGCACTCGCGCAGGTGTGTGTATTGTTCGCGGCGCATCACCACGTATTTTGCCTGGCCCCGAACCGTCAGGGACACTTCGGGCTGATCCTCGAGCGCGCGCTCAATCGCGCTGACGCCCTTGGTTTTCAGGTCATTCGCTGAAATGGAGTTCATATCGGTCTCGTCGCCTCTATCGCACAGCCTTGTGGAGCACTTTTAAAAGCACTCATTGCCGCATTATAAATAGTGCGATTCATACGGGCAAGCGCAGCGTGAACCGGGTTGCGCATACATGGGTTCAGACACGAATGTATTATAACTCGTTTATTTTATTAGTATTTTTGTCTGTCTTCTGAGGAGATGACCAGCGATATCAGGCAGGCTGTGCCTGAAAGACCCTAGAACTTCTCCACCCAGGGCCGAAGCTCCATTTCCCAGGTCCAGGCGCTGCGATGCTGGCGATGGATTTGCAGATAGGTTTGCGCGATGGCGTCGGGATTGAGCAGGCCGTCCGCGCCGCGCGCTGCCGCCCGTTCGTCCTCGCCGTCGAGCAGCGCGATCCCGCCATCGATCACGAAGTGACCGACATGGATGTTCTGCGGCTGCAGTTCGCGCGCAAGACTCTGCGCCAGCCCGCGCAGCGCGAATTTGCCCATCGCGAAGGAGGACGAATTCGGATAGCCCTTGACGCTGGCCGAGGCGCCGGTCAGCAAGATCGTGCCGCCGCCCGCCGCAATCATCTGCTTTGCCGCCGCCTGCGCGACCAGAAAGCCGCCAAAGGCGGAAATCATCAGCGCGTTGCGCACCGCTTCGGGGTCGAGTTCCGTGACCGGCCCGCGTCCGCCGCGGTTGCTGGCGTTGTAGACGACAATGTTCGGCGCGCCGATATCCGCCGTCACCGACTCGAACAGCGCGGCCACCGACGCCGGATCGGCGGCATCGCAGGCATAGGCCCTGGCGCCCGTATCGGCGGCGAGCCCGGCCAGTTTGTCCGCGTTGCGCGCCGCCAGGGCAAGCTGCATGCCCTCGGCCGCGAACAGCCGCGCCAGCGAAGCGCTCAGCCCGCGCCCGGCACCGACGATCAATGCTTTTTCCTGTT
>CAKKQX010000165.1:12153-14043 GCA_919902235.1 Burkholderiales bacterium | reverse complement strand
GGAAAAGAAAGGCATGCCGACCGGCCTCAGCGTCACGCACCCGCTCACCGGCGAGCAGGTGCCGGTATGGGTCGGCAACTACGTGCTGATGAGCTATGGCGAAGGGGCCGTCATGGGCGTTCCCGCCCATGACGAAAGGGATTTCCATTTCGCCAAGCTACACGGTCTACCTATTAAACAAGTAATCAATGCCCAGTTTACTGACAGCAGATATATACAAGAGACCGCAGATACACGAAGAAATCGTGCCAGAGATAATAGTGACCGTGAGTTTGATACAGCTTTTGCCGAGGCCACTAGTGTATTCACGACCGACCATTGGCAACCTTGGTATGAAAGCAAAAACGGCGTTTGTATTAACTCCGGAAAATACAACAGCCTCGGGTATCACGAGGCTGTTGAAGCCATCGCCGCCGATCTGAAAGCAAAAAGCCTGGGTGAAAAGCAGGTGCTGTACCGTCTGCGCGACTGGGGCATCTCGCGCCAGCGCTACTGGGGCACGCCGATTCCGCTGATTTACTGCGATGCCTGCGGCGATGTGCCGGTGCCCGACGCTCAGCTGCCGGTGGTGCTGCCGGAAAACTGCGTGCCGGACGGCACCGGCAATCCGCTCAACAGGCGCGCGGACTTCGTGAATTGTGCATGCCCCAAATGCGGCCAGCCGGCACGGCGCGAAACCGACACCATGGACACCTTCGTCGATTCGTCCTGGTATTACACCCGTTATGCCTGCGCCGACCAGGGGCAGGCCATGGTCGACGACCGCGTCAACTACTGGCTGCCGGTGGACCAGTACATCGGCGGCATAGAGCACGCCATCCTGCACCTGCTCTACTCGCGCTTCTGGACCAAGGTCATGCGCGACATGGGTCTGGTGAACTACGATGAGCCCTTCAGCAAGCTGCTGACCCAGGGCATGGTGCTGAATGAAATCTTCTTTCGTAAACCGACCACCACGAGCGCAGCCCAGACCGAAAGTGGAAATATTACTGTCACACCTGGCACTGGCTCTCTGAACATTACCGGGTCCGTGCCAAATGTGCGAATCACTTACTATAACCCGGCGGACGTTGATATTCAGACAGACGAAAAAGGCAACCGCACCGGCGCAATACTGCGTGCCGACGGCCAGCCGGTGGAGATGGGCGGCATCGGCACCATGTCGAAATCGAAAAACAACGGCGTCGATCCGCAACTGCTGATCGACGAGTACGGCGCGGATATCGCGCGTTTTTTCATGATGTTCACGGCCCCTCCCGAGCAGACGCTGGAGTGGTCGGACAGCGGCGTCGAAGGCGCGGCGCGCTTTTTGAAGCGGGTGTGGGCTTTCGCCCACGAATATTCGCAATCGACTGACAACCCTGCTGTCATGCCGGATGCCGGGACGCTTCCGGCGCAACTCGCCACGACAAGACGTGAAGTTCACGCCGTGCTCAGGCAGGCCAACTACGACATGTCACGGCACCAGTTTAATACCGTCGCTTCGGCAACAATGAAAATTCTCAATGCCCTGGAACGCACGCTGCGCATCGACGAGGCACAACGCGCGCAAGTGCAGCGCGAAGGGCTTTCCATCCTGCTGCGGCTGCTGTCGCCGATCACACCGCACGTCTCCCACCACCTGTGGCGGGAGCTGGGGTTCGGCACCGACATTCTCGCCGCCCCTTGGCCGGAGCACGATCCTGCGGCCCTGATCGAGGATGAGATCGAGCTCGTGGTGCAGGTCAACGGCAAGAAACGCGGCGACATGCGCGTACCCAGGGAAGCAGACCGCGCCGCCATCGAAAAGCTGGTGCTCGCCAACCCCGGGGTGCAGAAATTCGTCGGCGGCCAGCCGGTCAAAAAGGTGGTGGTGGTGCCCGGCCGGCTGGTGAATGTGGTAGTGTAAAC
>CAKKQX010000165.1:8421-12053 GCA_919902235.1 Burkholderiales bacterium | reverse complement strand
CGGTCAAAAAGGTGGTGGTGGTGCCCGGCCGGCTGGTGAATGTGGTAGTGTAAACGGCGAAGATAGGCGAGGGATGAGGGATGAAACTTAAATTCGGATCAAGGTCGTGCAGGACGGGGGGGCTTAGCTTCATCCCTCATCCTTCAACCCTCATCCTTCTGGCGGCAGCCCTGCTGCTGTCAGCCTGCGGCTTCAAGCTGCGCGGCGAAACCACCCTGCCGTTCGAAACGATGTACGTGCAAGCCGCTCCGGCCTCCCAGTTCGCGGTACAACTGAAGCGCGCCGTGATCGCGGGCAGCCAGACCAAAATCGCCGACAGCCAGAAAGAAGCGCAGGTTACGCTGCAGATTATCGACGAGTTGCGCGAGAAAAGCATACTCTCGCTCTCCGGCACCGGCCGCGTGAGCGAGTTCCAGCTGCGTTACCGCGTCTCGTACCGGCTGTATGACGGCAAGGCCACGGAATACATCCCGACCAGCGAGATCGTGCTGCGGCGCGACTTCTCTTTCAATGATCAGGCTGCGCTGTCGAAAGAATCGGAGGAACTTCTGCTTTACCGCGACATGCAGGCCGATGCCGTGCAGCAGCTGATGCGCCGGCTGCAGGCGGCCAAGTTCCAGACAAAATCCTGAAGCGGGCCCGGCCCCGTAAAATCGTATTCGATCAGCCGCAGCCCGGCCGTTGCAGCGCATTCCCTCCCCCGGACAGATGACGGCATCTTTGTATTCGCCCGCGTTCGCGGTTAATATCGCGGAAAAACCGGCGGCCAATGCATGAAAATCAGCAGCGAACAGATTCAGCAGCATCTTTCCCGCGATATCAAGCCGCTGTATGTCGTGTTCGGCGACGAGCCGCTGCTGGCGCTGGAGGCCGCCGACCGCGTTCGTGCCAAGGCGCGCGAAGCCGGCTACACCGAGCGCGAAATTCTCACTGTCGATTCCGGTTTCAAGTGGAACCAGCTTGCACTGGCCGGCAGTTCGCAATCGCTGTTTGCAACGCGCAAGCTGCTGGAACTGCGCATTCCCACCGGCAAACCCGGAGTCGAGGGCAGCGAAGCGCTGCAGGCTTACTGCGACGCGCTGCCGGCGGACACCATCACGCTCATCAGCCTGCCCGGTGTCGACTGGCGGGCGCAGAAGTCCGGCTGGTTCGAGGCGCTGGACCGCGCCGGCGTCATGGTCGAGGCAAAGATCGTGTCGCGCAAGGCGCTGCCACAATGGCTTGCCGGCCGGCTGCAAATGCAGGGCCAGGAAGCTGACCGCGAAACGCTGGACTTCATCGCCGACCGCGTCGAGGGCAATCTGCTCGCCGCCTACCAGGAGGTGCAAAAACTCGCCCTGCTGTTCCCGGCCGGTACCATCGCATTCGACCAGGTGCGCGACGCCGTGCTCGATGTCGCGCGCTACGATGTGTTCAATCTTGGCGAAACCCTGCTCGAAGGCGATGTGCTGCGTCTTGCGCGCATGCTCGACGGCCTGAAAGGTGAAGGCGTCGCGCCGCCGCTGGCGCTATGGGCAATGACCGAAGAAATTCGCGCCATCGGCAAGATCATCACCGGCGCCGCCTCAGGCAAACCGGTATCGATGCTGTTGCGCGAAGCGCGCATCTGGGGCCCCTCGCACCAGAACCTGATGCAGCAGCAGTTCAAGCGCTTTACCCTGCTCCAGGTCACCGAAGCCATGCGTCACGCTGCCGCCATCGACCGCATGGTCAAGGGCCTGATTCGCGGCGATGCGTGGGACGAATTGCTGCAACTGGGCCTGAGGTTCGCGCGCAACAACACCGGCATAACGCCGGCGCGCACGGTACGCAGAAGCAGCGCGCAAGTTCCCGCCGGCCAGCCGGTTTTATTCTGACAGCGCGGCCGCGGACGCCCGCCGTTCCGGCGTCCTGCGGCTAACCGGCATTCCCGCTGCCTTTCCTGCAGGCAACTGTTAAAATCCCCCGCATGGACGTCCAGACTTACATGACCGGCGTAGGCAGGCAGGCGCGTGCCGCATCGCGGCTCATCGCCAAAGCCGACACCCGCACCAAGAACCTGGCCCTGACCGAGATGGCGCGGGCGATAGAGCGCGCGGGGGAAAAGCTGCTGGCGGCCAACGCGCGCGATGTCGAAGCCGCGAAACGGAAAAAACTCGATTCTGCGGCGATCGACCGCCTTACGCTCACGGCCAAAACCCTGGCCTCCATGGCAGACGGCCTGGTGCAGATCGCCAAGCTGCCCGATCCCGTGGGCGAAATCAGCGGACTCAAGTACCTGCCTTCGGGCATCCAGGTCGGGCAGATGCGCGTGCCCATAGGCGTCATCGGCATCATTTACGAATCACGCCCCAACGTCACCGCCGATGCCGCCGCGCTGTGCCTGAAATCCGGCAACGCGGCGATTCTGCGCGGCGGCTCGGAAGCCATACACTCCAACCAGGCGATTGCCGCCTGCGTGCATGAAGGACTCAAGGCGGCCGGATTGCCGGAATCGGCCGTGCAAGTGATAGAGATCACCGACCGTGCGGCGGTGGGCGAACTCATCACCATGCAGGACTATGTGGACGTCATCGTGCCGCGCGGCGGCAAGGGCCTGATCGAGCGTCTGATGCGCGAATCGCGCATTCCGATGATCAAGCACCTGCATGGCGTGTGCCACGTTTACATCGATGACGCGGCCGACTGCGTCAAGGCGCTGCGCATCGCCGACAACGCCAAGACCCAGCGCCTCGGTACCTGCAACACCATGGAGACGCTGCTGGTGGCACGGGGTATCGCCGAAAAGATTCTGCCGCCACTGTGCAAAATTCTTGTCGAAAAAGGCATAGAGCTGCGCGGCGACGCTGCCGCACAAAAAATCGTGCCGCAGATGAAGACTGCGACCGAGGAAGACTGGCACACCGAATATCTCGATGCCATCCTTTCCGTGCGCGTGGTCGCCGGACTCGACCAGGCGATCGAACACATCGCGACCTACGGTTCGCAGCACACCGATGCCATCGTCACCGAGAACATCGCGCGCGCGCGGCGTTTTATCAGCGAAGTCGACTCGAGTTCGGTGATGGTGAATGCTTCAACGCGTTTTGCCGACGGCTACGAATACGGCCTCGGCGCGGAAATCGGCATCTCGACCGACAAACTGCACGCACGCGGCCCGGTGGGCCTCGAAGGACTGACCTCGCTCAAATACGTCGTGTTTGGCGACGGTCATATCAGAGAATAAACAACGAATTAGTCTCACACAGAGTACACCGGGGCACAGAGTAAAAACCGCGGCAGATTTTGCGCTGCAATCTTTGCGGCCCTGTGGCTTAAAAGGGTTTTTCGATGGCAAAGCTGATGGAAGTCAAGATTCCGGATATCGGTGATTACAAGGGCATTCCGGTAATTGAAGTGCTGGTCAAACCCGGCGACGCGGTCAACAAGGAAGACTCGCTGGTTACGCTGGAATCGGACAAAGCGACCATGGAGATTCCCGCACCCGCGGCCGGTGTGGTGAAAGAACTCAAGCTCAAGGTTGGCGACAAGGTTTCCGAAGGCACGCTGGTGCTCATGCTGGAGGCCGGTGAGGACGCCGCCGCGCCCGCGCCTGCAGCAAAAACCCCCGCGTCCGTCGCTGCACCGCCTGCGGCGAACGCGCCGCCGCCCGC
>CAKKQX010000165.1:0-8321 GCA_919902235.1 Burkholderiales bacterium | reverse complement strand
CGCCGCCCGCTTCCGCCATCAAAGCAGACATCCACGCCGAAGTGGTGGTGCTCGGCGCCGGCCCCGGCGGCTATACTGCGGCGTTCCGCGCCGCCGATCTCGGCAAGAAAGTCGTATTGATCGAGCGCTACGCCGCGCTCGGCGGCGTGTGCCTCAATGTCGGTTGCATCCCCTCGAAGGCGCTGCTGCACGTCGCCAAGGTCATCACCGAGGCCGGCGAAATGGCACACGCCGGCGTCAGCTTCGGTCAGCCGAAAATTGATATCAGCAAGCTGCGCGCATGGAAGGCGTCGGTGATCGGCAAGCTTACCAAGGGCCTTGCCGGACTGGCCAGGCAGCGCAAAGTGCAGGTCGTGACCGGCAATGGCGAGTTCGCCTCACCGCATACCGTACGGGTAGAGACGGCCGAGGGCGTGAAAACCGTCGCCTTCGACCACTGCATCATCGCCGCCGGCTCGTCGGTCGCGCGCATCCCGGGTTTTCCCTACGACGACAAGCGCATTTTCGATTCCACCGGCGCACTCGAACTGCCCGAAGTGCCGAAACGCCTGCTGGTGATCGGTGGCGGCATTATCGGACTGGAGATGGCGACGGTGTATGCCGCGCTGGGCAGCAAGATCACGGTGGTCGAATTGATGGATTCGCTGATTCCCGGCGCCGACAAGGACATCGTCAAGGTGCTGCACAAGCGAATCGAGAAACAGTACGAAAAAATCCTGCTCAAAACCAGGGTCACCAGGATCGAACCGCAGGAGGCCGGACTCAAGGTAAGTTTCGTGGGCGAGGGCGGCGCATCCTCCGACACTTTCGATTACATTTTGATGGCGGTCGGCCGCCGCCCCAACGGTCGCGAGATCAAGGCCGAAGCGGCGGGCGTTACCGTCAACGAACGCGGTTATATCCCGGTCGACAAGCAGTTGAAAACCAACGTGCCGCACATCCATGCCATCGGCGACATCTGCGGCGAGCCCATGCTGGCGCACAAGGCCACCCACGAAGGCAAGACCGCCGCCGAGGTGATTGCCGGACACAAGGCGTTCTTCGATGCGCGCACCATTCCCTCGGTCGCCTACACCGATCCCGAGATCGCCTGGATGGGCCTCACCGAAACCCAGGCGCAGGCCCAGGGTATCGAATACGAAAAAGCAGTATTCCCATGGGCGGCGAGCGGCCGCGCGCTGGCCACCGGCCGCGAGGATGGCATGACCAAACTGCTGTTCGACAAGGACAACCGCCGCTTGCTGGGCGCCGGCATTGTTGGGGTCAACGCCGGCGAACTCATCGCCGAAACGGTGCTGGCGCTGGAAATGGGCGCGGATGCGACCGACATCAGTCTCACCGTGCACCCGCATCCGACGCTGTCCGAGACCGTGTTTTTTGCCGCGGAAATCGCGGAAGGGTCGATTACCGACCTCTACATGCCGAAAAAATAGGCCGCCCCTTTTTGGACGTCATCGTCATCGGCGCGGGCGCGGCCGGAATGATGTGTGCCGCGCAGGCCGGCCGGCGCGGCCGCCGCGTGCTGCTGATTGAGCACTATCACAAGCTGGGTGAAAAAATCCGCATTTCCGGCGGCGGCCGCTGCAACTTCACCAACCTGCACTGCGCGCCGGAACATTTCCTCTCGCAAAACCCGCACTTCTGCCGCTCGGCGCTGGCGCGCTATACGCCGCAGGATTTTGTTGCGCTGGTCGAGCGCCACGGCATCGCCTACCACGAGAAAACGCTCGGCCAGATGTTCTGCGACGACAGCTCGCAGCAGATCATAGACATGCTCAAAAACGAGTGCGACCGCGGCGGCGTTGAGTGGCGCATGCCGTGCGCAGTGCGCGAAGTCACGCGTGAAGGCAATACCTTCGTGGTGACGACGGACCAGGACACGTATCGCGCACCCTCCCTGGTCGTGGCCACCGGCGGCCTGTCGGTGCCCAAGATCGGCGCCGGCCCGTTCGGCTACCGCCTCGCCGAACAGTTCGGCCTGAAGGTGGTGGCGCCGCGTCCGGCGCTGGTGCCGCTGAGCTTAGCTCCCGCGACACTGGCGCGCTTCGGCGACCTATCGGGAATTTCCATTGATGCGCAAGTCTCATGCAACGGCGGACGCTTTCGCGAAAAACTGCTGCTCACGCATCGCGGCCTGTCCGGCCCGGCGATCCTGCAGATATCGTCGTACTGGCGCGGCGGCGACTTTATCGAAATCGACCTGCTGCCGGGCCGCGACGCCGAAACCTGGCTGCTGGCGGCGCAATCCAGCCGTACGCAACTCGACAACCTGCTCGCGCAGGTTTTGCCCCGGCGCTTCGCGCAGCAGTGGTGTGCCGCACACGACAGCGCCAGACCGCTCAACCGGTTCTCGCATAGCGCACTCAAGACTCTGGCGCATGGACTGCATCATTGGCAGGTTCAACCCTCGGGCACACTCGGTTACAATAAGGCAGAAGTGACGCTCGGCGGTGTCGATACCGGCGGTCTGTCATCGAAAACGATGGAAACCAAGACCTTACCCGGCCTGTTCTTCATCGGCGAGGTGGTGGATGTGACGGGCCATCTTGGCGGCTTCAATTTTCAGTGGGCCTGGGCGAGCGGTTACGCTGCGGGCCAAGCGGTATAAACAAGCGTGTTATCGTGGGGCCCGCAAGCCTCGCGACAACCCGCAAAGGAAACCAATGCAGATCTGGGTCGATGCCGATGCCTGCCCCAATGTCATCAAGGAAATTCTGTTTCGCACAGCCGCCCGGCTGGGTGTTACGCTGACACTCGTCGCCAACAAGCCGCTAAGGATTCCGCCCTCGCCCCATATCAAGACGGTGCAGGTGTCCGCCGGCTTCGACGTGGCCGACAACAGGATTACCCAGGAAATGCGATCCGGCGATCTGGTTGTCACCGCCGATATTCCGCTTGCCGCGGATGTCATTCAGCGCGGCGGCCATGCGCTGGATCCCAGAGGCGGGCTGTTTACCGGGAATAACATCGAGGAAAAGCTCGCAATTCGCAAATTCATGGATGAGCTGCGCAGCAGCGGCGTTGTAACCGGCGGCCCGTCCCCACTCAGTCAGGGTGACCGGCAGGCTTTCGCCAATCAACTGGACCGCATCTTGACGCAGCACCACCAAACGGGGTTTGATGCGGAAAATCGGGCGCCGCACGCTTAAACAGCAGTATTTTCAAAAAGGACGACAACTTGGCAAAGCCAAATTACCAGTACGAAAAACGCCAGAAGGAATTAGCGAAGAAAAAGAAGCAGGAGGAAAAGCGGCTGCGCAAAATCGGACAGAACGATACGCAACCGCAGGACAATGCGGATCAGGCTCCGGGCCCGGCAAACACCACCCCGGCCGACACGCAGAATACCTGACGCAGCAAATTTCTCCTTCCCGCTTCGCTGCCGGTCTCTTTGCCGGTGTCAATAGAGCCAGATCAACGGACGACAGGCGCGGTATAAGCCGTCGCGCCTTACTCCACGCCTTTGGCCAGGGCCACGATCCTGTTGCCGTCGTCGCTTTCCACCTCGACTTGGTATTGCCGTGCCGGGTCCGCATCCTCTATCCCGCGATTGCCCTGGGCGCTCAGACTCTTGCTGGGCCACACCAGGAATCCGCGCATGGGCACGCCGCGCTTGATGGCTTCCTGGACGTTGGCATGATGGCGCACACCCGCGTTGCGCCCGAGATCCTCGTCGGTGCACAAGATATAGCGATAGACGCCGCTCTTGACCCGCTTCATCCGGTCGGACCACAGCGTGACCCAAAGCGTAGCGCGGTCCGCGCTCCAGCGTGACGCGTCATAACGAGTGCCGGTAACGGCACCGACCTGCTCCCAAGCCATTGTAATTTTAGGTTTCATGCTGTGTACCTTTACTTTAGTTCGGACAATCGTTCATTCTAATCCTCCGCAGGCCCCAGGGCGAATCAAAACCCACCTGCTGGCTTAAGTTCGACAGTGAACCGGCATGCGCGTTGCGCTGGCTCACATGACTAAGCACCGATTTTTTCAGCAGGGGCATTTAGCTTGAATCAAAACCACGCCCAACTACACGATAGTCCGCGGTCTCCCGCCCGCGACGGTAAAAAACCACCGGGCAAATCAATCGCGCCCTCGCGCCAAGCGCTGGAAGCGACGTTCCCCGCAAGCGATCCATTGGAAATCACCCTGCCGCGTCCCACCACACCTGCTACAGGTAAAGCAGACAAGACATCCGCCTGATACGGGAAAATGCATCAACAACTGGCTGCACACACCGAACAACCGGTGGGCAGAGGCAATTCGGTACTGTCCGCACATCAGAGATATTTTGTAACTGATTGTTTTTATTAAATATTAATTCTCCAATGGACAGTTGCAGGCGCCGTGCATTGTCCTGTATCGCGTTGATAGCGCTTACCCTCGTTGTCCCTTGAACTGCTGCGCAATTGTCTGCAATTTGCGGAAGGACACCCTACCTCCCACGAAAGTCCTAGAAAATCTCACGGTAATCCTGCTCTAGTGCTTGAAATTGCTGTACTTTTCACCACCGCAACATAGGCGTAATATAGGCGCCACCTTAATGGCGCCATTCAACCGTTTTAAAGCTCGGGCGTTAGTTCTTCCAGCACGCTGGGCAGTTAACAACGACAAGACGTAGCTTACTGGAGGAGTGATTGAAGCCCACCGATATTCAGCAACCCGACTATTTTCACAAAGTAGTAGATTGTCAGTGGGCCTGCCCAGCCCACACCCCCGTCCCAGAATACATCCGCTTGATCGCAGCAGGCCGCTATGACGACGCCTACATGGTCAACTGGAATTCGAATGTCTTTCCCGGCATCCTCGGCCGCACCTGCGACCGGCCGTGCGAGCCCGCATGCCGGCGCGGACGCGTCGAGGAAGGCAATCCGGATCTGCGCAAGCCGTCCGCCACAGGCGAAGCCGCCAAGCCGGAACCGGTGGCGATCTGCCGCCTGAAGCGCGTCGCCGCCGACAACAAAAACGATATCCGCAGCCGGCTGCCGAAAGCGCCCAAACACAAAAACGGCAAACGCATCGCCTGCATCGGCGCCGGTCCTGCAACGCTCACCGTGGCGCGCGATCTTGCGCCGCTGGGCTACGAAATCGTCATTTACGAAGCCGATCCTCAGGCCGGCGGCTTCATGCGCACCCAGGTGCCGCGCTTCCGTCTGCCCGAAGCCGTGATCGACGAGGAAGTAAGCTACGTCCTCGACATCGGCAACGTCGAACTGCGCGCCGGCAAACGCATCGACAGCCTGCGCGCGCTGCTCGCCGAAAACCACGACGCGGTATTCGTCGGCACCGGCGCACCGCGCGGCCGCGATCTGGAGATACCCGGCCGCAGGGAAGCCGCGGCCAACATTCACATCGGTATCGACTGGCTGTCCAGCGTCTCGTTCGGCCATATCGAGAAGATCGGCAAGCGCGTGATCGTGCTCGGCGGCGGCAATACTGCGATGGACTGCTGCCGCTCGTCCAGGCGCCTGGGCGGCGAGGACGTGAAAGTCATCGTGCGCTCCGGCTTCGAGGAAATGAAAGCCTCGTCATGGGAAAAAGAAGACGCCCAGCACGAAGACATCCCCATTCTCAATTACCTGGTGCCCAAGACCTTCGTCCACAAGGATGGCAGGCTGACCGGCATGACCTTCGGGAAAGTGAAGGCGGTCTACGACGAAAAAGGCCACCGCAATCTGGTGCCGACCGGCGAGCCCGATCAGCTGTTCGAGTGCGACGACGTGCTGGTGGCGATCGGCCAGGAAAATTCCTTCCCGTGGATAGAGCGCCAAATCGGCATTGAATTCGACAAATGGGGCATGCCGGTGGTGGACAAGCTCACCATGCAGTCCACGCTTCCCCGGGTGTTCTTCGGCGGCGACGCCGCGTTCGGCCCCAAGAACATCATCTGGGCGGTGGCGCACGGCCACGACGCTGCGGTGTCCATCGACAAGTTCTGCCAGGGCGAGGACATCCGGCAGCGCCCGGACCCGCTGACCAATCTGGTGTCGCAGAAAATGGGCATCCACGAGTGGAGCTACGACAACCAGATCTCCGACGAACTGCGCTACCAGGTGCCGTGGCAGGACAAAAAAATTACGCTCAGGGACATCAAGGTCGAGGTCGAACTGGGTTTCGACGCCAAGAGCGGTTACGCCGAGGCGCAAAGATGCCTCAACTGCGACGTGCAGACTGTGTTCAACGAAAAACTCTGCATTGAGTGCGACGCCTGCGTCGACATCTGCCCGATGGACTGCATCACGTTCACCCCCAACGCCGAGGAAAAGGATTTGCGCGAACGGCTCTACGCGCCGGCGTTCAATCTGACGCAGGAGCTGTACGTGTCGGATGTGCTGAAAATGACCGGGCGCGTAATGGCGAAGGACGAGGATGTGTGCCTGCACTGCGGACTGTGCGCCGAGCGCTGTCCGACCGGGGCGTGGGACATGCAGAAATTCCTGATCGAGATGACGCTCGCCGGACCGGGCTGCCGCAACAAACCACAGCGCAAGGCCGCCTAGGAGACGGTGCGACATGAAGCAGATCAACGCAGTCAACGATTTCGTCGTCAAGTTCGCCAACATCAACGGCTCGGGATCGGCCAGCGCCAACGAGCTGTTCGCGCGCGCTATCCTGCGCATGGGTGTGCCGGTTTCGCCGCGCAACATCTTTCCTTCCAATATCCAGGGCCTGCCAACGTGGTATGAGGTAAGGGTCAATGAAACCGGCTACCAGGGCCGGCGCGGCGGCGTGGACCTCATGGTCGCGATGAACCCGCAGACCTGGGAGCAGGACCTCAAGGAAATCGAGCCCGGCGGCTATTTGTTCTACGACAATTCCAAGCCGCTGCCGAAGTCGAAATTCCGCGTCGACGTGAACGCGATCGGCATGCCGCTCACCGAAATTTGCAACCAGGCCTACACCGACCCGCGGCAGCGCCAGTTGTTCAAGAATATCGTCTACGTCGGCGCGCTGTCCGCGCTGCTGGAAATCGATCCCGCCGAAATCGAAAAGCTGTTTTCCGAGCAATACAAGGGCAAGGAAGCGCTGCTGCAGTCCAACGTGAAAGCGCTGCGCCTCGGCCGCGATTACGTGACCCAGCACCTGAGCCATCCGCTTGGCATCACGGTCAGGCGCGCCAACAACGTCGGCAACAAGATTTTCGTCGACGGCAACACCGCCGCCGCACTGGGCGCGGTTTACGGTGGCGCAACAGTGTGCGCGTGGTATCCGATCACACCCTCATCCTCGCTCGCCGAAGCCTTCATCAAGCACTGCCAGAAGCTGCGCACCGACCCCACCACCGGCAAAGCCCGCTACGCCATCATCCAGGGCGAGGACGAACTGGCCTCGGTCGGTATAGCGATCGGCGCCGGCTGGAACGGCGCGCGCGCGTTCACCGCGACTTCCGGTCCGGGCATCTCGCTGATGACGGAATTCATCGGGCTTGCCTATTTCGCGGAAATACCGGTGGTGCTGATCGATGTGCAGCGCGGCGGACCTTCGACCGGAATGCCGACGCGCACCCAGCAGTCGGACATCCTGTCGTGCGCCTACGCCTCGCACGGCGACACCAAGCACGTGCTGCTGTTCCCTGAAGACCCGACCGAGTGTTTCGAGTTCACCGCCAAGGCTTTCGACCTCGCCGAACGACTGCAGACGCCGGTATTCGTGATGACCGACCTCGACATCGGCATGAACACGCGCCTGTGCGCGCCGCTGCAATGGGACGACATGCAGGTCTACGACCGCGGCAAGGTCATGACTTACGAAATGCTCGAGGCCGGCAGGGAATTCGGCCGCTATCTCGACGTCGACGGCGACGGCGTGCCCTACCGCACCTATCCCGGCACCCACCCGGCACGCGGCGGCTATTTCACCCGCGGCACCACCAAGGACCGCTATGCGCACTACTCCGAGGCCGGGCCGGATTACGTGGACAACGTGCAGCGGCTGCTGCGCAAATTTGAAACCGCCAAGACGCTGGTGCCCAAGCCTCTGCTCTATCCGGCGGAGAAACCGGCACGCTTCGGCGCGATTTTTTACGGTTCGACCAGCCCCGCGATGCAGGAAGCGCTCGACGTGCTGGCCGGCCGCGGCATCCATGTCAATGCGCTGCGGGTGCGCGGCTTCCCGTTCCAGGATGAAATCAACGATTTCGTGGCCTCACATCCGTGGGTGTTCGTCATCGAGCAGAACCGCGACGCGCAGTTGAAGACCATGCTGGTCAACGAAGCCAAGGTGAATCCAACGCGACTGCTGTCCATCCTGCATTACGACGGCACGCCCACCACCGCGCGCTATATCGTCGACCAGATTTCGCAGCATGCCGCGGCGCGCAATGT
>CAKKQX010000164.1 GCA_919902235.1 Burkholderiales bacterium | reverse complement strand
GTCGGGGAGAGGGATTGAGCGTTCCGACTGTCATCCATTATGAAACGCTCAATAAGCCGGACAGGGCGGTGGGTTTTGCATGGCCATAAAAACGCAGGACCGTAATGCTCGAGATTCCTTCACCCATCAAGGGGCTGGGGGATCCGGTTATGCATGATAGATGCCCTATCCCGCCCAATCCTGCTTCCGGGGGAAATTCTTAATTGACTTTTACGCCGGCGTCTTTCACCACTTTAGCCCAGCGCTTGACATCGGAGGCGAGCAAAGCGCGAAACTGCTCGGGCGTATTGGTCGTCGGCTCGACGGCAAGCGCGGCGAAACGTTCGCGTACGTCAGAGGAGTTCACGGCTTTCACGATTTCAACGTGCAGCTTGTCGACAATAGGTTTCGGCACGCCGGCGGGCGCGATGATGCCCCACCAGTGTTCCACGACGAAGCTTTTGACGCCGCTTTCCACGAAGGTCGGCACGTCAGGCAGCGACGGCAGGCGCCTGGCACTGGTGACGCCGAGCACGCGCAGCTTGCCGGCCTTGACGTGCGGAGCGGCGGTCGCCATGGAGGTGAAAGTCGACTGGATTTGCCCCGCGATCACGTCGGCGAGCGCCGGACCCGCGCCCTTGTATGGAACGTGGTTGAGCTTGATGCCCGCACCGCCCTGGAACAACTCGGCCGATAAATGCGTCGTGGTGCCGTTGCCGCCGGAGCCGATGGTGATTTTGCCCGGTTGTGATTTGGCAAGCGCGATGTAAGCTTTGAGGCTCTGCGCCGGCATTGACAGATTGACGAACAGGAACATCGCCGAGGTGCCGACCACCGTGATCGGCGAGAAATCCTTTACCGGGTCATATGGCACCTTGCTGTAGATACTGGGATTGATGGTGTGCGGCATGTCGGAGAGGATAACGGTGTAGCCGTCCGGGACCGACTTGGCGACGATATCAGTGCCGATCATGCTGCCGGCGCCCGGGCGGTTGTCGACGACGAATGTCTGCCCTAGTGTTTCGCCCAGCTTCTGACCGAGAATGCGCGCGATGACATCCGAGCTGCCGCCGGGGGCGTAAGGCACGATGAAGCGGATCGGTTTGGCCGGATAGCTCTGCGCTGGCACCGCGAATGCGGCGAAACACAGCAGCAGGAGACTAAAACGCAGACAGGATTTCATGACTTTCTTCGCATCGGTTTCGGTTTTTTCAGCACCGGTGCTGTATCGGGCGCCGCATATCGCATTTTCGGTGTCAGCGGGAGCGTTGTAAAGGTTGAGACCGCTTTATTGTAGAACTATGAATGCCGGGTGATGCCTGCTATTTTGCCAGGCCTGCCAGGTAATCGACTGCGGCTTTGACATCGGCATCGGCGAGCGACAGGTTGCCGCCCTTGGGCGGCATCGCATTCTTGCCTTTGATGGAACTTGCGTAAAGCGCATCCATGCCGCCCTTGAGGCGAGGCGCCCACGCCGCCTTGTCACCGGCCTTGGGTGCGCCGGCCACGCCGGCAGCATGGCACGCGACGCAGTTCGCTTCATAGATCGTTTTGCCTTTGCTGGCGTCGCTTAGAGGGGACACGGACGCGGCAGCCGTTGTGGCAGCCGCGGCAACGATGGCCTGCTTCACGGCAGGCGCCGGTTTCGATTCGGGTTCCTGCCAGTTGGCACCGGACTGGTTCGCCATGTAGACAATGGCGCGCGCGATTTCCGTGTCGCTCAGATCAGGATTGCCGCCGCGCGCAGGCATCTGACGCACACCTTTGATCGCGTTTGCGGTAATCGTATCCAGCCCTGCCTGGATGCGCTTGACCCACGCTGTTTTGTCGCCGATCTTGGGGGCGTCGAGCGCGCCAGTCGCATGGCAGGCGGCGCACGCCGTTTCCACCACCTGTTTGCCGCTTTTCTCGACTTTCGGCGCGCTGGGATCCGTCACCAGCACCTCGCCCACCGGCTTCAGCCGTTTGGCGATTGCCTCATCCGACATACCCGGATTGTCCTTGGTGAATCCGCCACTGCCGGTGACCAACTGTGACAGCATGACGATCAATGCAATTGGCACCACAAACGCCAGCACCACGACGATGATCAGTTGTTTCGGTGTTTTAATCGGTGAAGAATGCTCTTCGATTTTAACTTCGCTCATTGAATGGCTCTGCGAATAGTGGAAGTGGAGCAGGGAAAAACAGTGCGAAAGGCGCACATTATAGCGACAATCCAATATTCGGTAAAACCTTGAATTTGCAGGCCGTGTTAGAATGCGCCCTACGCGCCCGTAGCTCAGCTGGATAGAGTACTGCCCTCCGAAGGCAGGGGTCGGACG
>CAKKQX010000163.1 GCA_919902235.1 Burkholderiales bacterium | reverse complement strand
CATGTCTTCCCACACCTGCGGCAGGAAGGTGCTGCTGTGGTGCCCGTATTCGAAAACCACGCCGTCCACGCCGACGCGCAACTGCGCCAGCGCCTGCTGTTCGTCGCTGAAAGTCATGTGCTCGAGCGCCGACAGCACGGAGATTTCCAGTTCGGTCGTCGCAAATTCGCTATCCGACAGCGGTTTGAAGCGCGGATCGCGGAATGCCGCGGCGAGGGCATTGGCTTTGACGTCTTCCAGCAGCGTGCGGTGCGCGCGCAGCGTGCCGATGCAGCCGCGCAGTTTTCCGTCGTGCTTGAGCGTGATGAAGCAGGCGCCCGGCGCGCGCAGCCATTGCGCTTCCTCCCGCGCCGGATGGTGCTTGCCCAGTTCGCGGGCAATCGCGGCGCGGGCGATCGGCAGCAGTATCGATCCGACATCAGTGTGCATGGCGGCCGTTTTCAAAGTAGGCGAACGCGCCGTAGCCGACGACGCGGTTTTTGTCACCCGCGGTGTCGCCCGAATTGCGCAGATCGACGAGTTCCGGCGTGAGGCCGCGGCGTCGCGCGATGATTGCCAGTCCGGTTACGGGCGTGGCGCCGCACGCCTGCTCATGCGTGATATCGGTGCGTGAATCGAGTATCGCGTCGGCGGTCTCGCGATCCATGCGTTGAGCCTCACGATGGGAATGATAGTGCGAGAGGTCGGTGCTGATGACGACCAGCGTTTCCGGGCCGCCCCAGAGCGCATCCAGCACTGCGGCCACCGCTGCCGGATCGGCATGACCGACCGCCAGCGGGACCAGGGTGAATTTTTCCAGAACCGTTTGTAGAAAAGGCAGATGCACCTCCAGCGAATGTTCCAGCGCATGCGCCTCGTCGCTGACGGTTATTTGCGGCAGTTTGCGCAGCATTGCAACCGCATCACGGTCCACATCGATCGTGCCCAGCGGGGTCGCGAATTTTCCGGCTGCGGGCAGGGCAAGTCCGCGCACGGCGACGCGGTGCGCAGGACCGAGCAGCACCACGCGGCGGATCGACGAACGGGCGGCGCCGAGCAGCGCATAAGCGCTGGCGGCGACCGGCCCGGAATAAATATAACCGGCATGCGGCACGATGATCGCCTTGGGTGCCGGCTGCGGGGCGGGCTGCCGCGCGCAGGCGGCGAGCATCGCGTCCAAAGTTTGCGCGAGCGCTTGCCGGTCGCCGGGATAGAACATTCCGGCAACCGCCGCGGGACGTATACGATCAGGTGACATCATCGCTATCGATTGAAGGTGCTCGTACATGACAGCGTGTATGACAGCGGCGCTGTATTTGAATTATAGTCCCGCGCGCCTGCGGCCGCAGGCAGCGCACGGAGGGCGCCGGTGATGCTGTTACAATGCCGGCAACTTAG
>CAKKQX010000162.1 GCA_919902235.1 Burkholderiales bacterium | reverse complement strand
CATCTCAAAGAAACCCCCTCGCCCGCCTTGGGGCGGGAGAGGGCGGGGGAGAGGGATCGAGCGTTCCGACCGTCATCCATTATGAAACGCTCAATAATCGGAAGAATTTGCCGCCGGGCTGGGGTAATGGTTCGCGTGGTGATGCGCGTAGTGATTCGTTGAAGCCGGTGCCGGCATAGGCGTTGACTTTGGATGCCGCGGACTGCCGGCCGGCGCATCGGGGACAGTTCCACCGCCAGGCATATTCAACTTCGGCGGGGTCGCCGCACTGGATGGCGATAGCGGCGTTTTGACTGGCAAAGGCCCGGACGCGCTCAGGGCGTCTGCAATCCCGCCGTAAGCCGCCATCGACAATAAAGTCGACAACGCGAAAAACTCCATGGTCTTCATCGCGCCCCTCCTCGCATCGCCGCTGCGTCCGGACATGACGTCTGCACCCGATAAGATCGCGTCAAAGATTGCCGCTCACCAGCATGATGAGCACCACTACCAGCAGCAACCCAACGACACCGCCGGGCGCGTAACCCCATTCCCTGCTGTGCGGCCAACTGGGGATCACGCCAAGCAGCGCCAGAATCAGGACTATCATGAGCACCATTCCTAATGACATTTCGCTTCTCCTTGTTTCGCCACCCACGGCGCGAGTGGCGCGCCTTCCACTGTCAGGGAAATTCTGCTCCCGCCGACTACTCCGCTCCGTACGCTGTCGCGCATATTTCGAAATCAACGATCTTATGTGCGGGTCCGTACAGAGCCGGCATTGATTTCAGGGTAAATGCTGTAAATGCCAATCGATGCATGGCAACATTCCTCCCACCAGCGCAGGCAAGTCAGGGGTTAACGCGTCATGAAATCCAGCCTCATCCGCAACTGGTTGCTGATAGGCGGTGCGTGCGCGCTGACTTTTGGTGCATTATCAAAAAAAGACTGAAACACTTCGCGCCTTAACTTCCACAAAGAAAGAACACATCCATGAACATCACCCTGGGTCTTGGTCCCCTGATATCGCTGATCGCCGGGATTCTCATTCTTGTCATTCCCCGGCTGCTGAACTATATCGTCGCCATATATCTGATCGTCATCGGATTGATTGGACTCTTCGGCGCCGGCAATTTTCGCTTCTGATCGCCAAACGATGCTGGTGACATTTCGCAGCAAGGCGTGGAGCGACATCACCATGTTTGGCGATGTCGCGATAATACTGCTGAAGATGATGGGACATAGCGGCACCGTGCCGAGCGCCCTGCTCGCTGGCGACATCCCTTCGGCGCTGGCGCGCCTCAAACAAGAGCTTGCCGCCGCTGGCCCCGCAGATGAAAACAGGCAAAGCGTTCGGCCGCATGCCGCAGACGCGGACACTCCGCCAGCGGTGGGGATCCAGTTGCGCGCCTATCCGCTGATTCAGTTGCTGTCCGCCGCAGCCCGGCAGGGATGCGATGTCATGTGGGACGAAGGTGCTCCGCTGGTTTAAGTGATCGGCGCGTACCCGAAGCGGCCTTACCCACCAGCACCTGCAGCACCCAGACCCGCGCAACGGTGACCCATTCCGGGCCTTTTCCATTTCACAGGGACATGGGCATGTCTGTTACGACGCCGCTCGAGCGACACTACGCTCCAAAGGATTTTTCCGACCGGGTTGCCTATGCTTTCACCAGGTTTCTGCGGTTTTTCGCCGACGCCTTTTTCGCCCGCCGGTATGGCCATCGCGCGGTCGTGCTGGAAACGGTCGCTGCCGTGCCGGGCATGGTCGCCGGCGCCTTGCAGCACCTGCGTTCCCTGCGTCACATGGAAGGCGATCGCGGCTGGATCCGCACGCTCCTGGAAGAAGCGGAGAACGAACGCATGCACCTGATGACCTTCATACACATCGCCCGGCCCTCCGGATTTGAGCGCCTGCTGATCCTGCTGGCTCAAGGCATCTTCTACAACTTTTTCTTTCTGCTTTACCTGTTATCGCCCAAGACCGCGCATCGCGTAACGGGTTACTTCGAGGAGGAAGCGGTCTACAGCTACACCGAGTATCTGGCCGGCGTGGACAACGGCACCCACGCCAACGTCCCGGCACCCAGGATCGCCATCGATTACTGGAAGCTTGCGCCCGACGCGCGGTTGCGCGACGTCATCGTCGCCGTCCGCGCAGATGAGGCCCATCACCGCGATGTCAATCATCAATTTGCCGACAAGCTGGCCTGACCCGGACCTGAGAGTCATCACTTTTTGCTACGGGCTCTTGGCGACTGACAACAACGCGCGTCCGAGACGGAGAAGGGGGAAAAAACATCCCTCCCCTTTTACCAGCGGGAGGGATAGGGGTAACCGGCGTTAACCGATTACCCGGATTTCAATCAGGGATTCCTATCGACCCGGAACAATCACGACGGTGTCGCCGCCTGTCTTGCCGCGTTCGCCCTGGACACCTTCAGCCCCGGTAGATCCCGTTGCGCCCGTATATCCGGTTGCACCGGTATTCCCGGTTGCCCCGGTATTGCCAGTGGCGCCCGTGTATCCGGTTGCACCAGTGCTTCCGGTTGCGCCGGTGTCGCCCTTCTGCGCCTGCTCACCCGTCGCGCCAGTGGCGCCTTGCGGTCCAGCCGGGCCCGGAACTGCGACCACAGCGGGCACTGGCGTGACCACAACCGCTTTTTCACATGCACTCAATCCGAGCGCGGCTATTAGTGCTGCAAACAGTATCGAATATCTCATGCTGGTTCCTTTTATTTTGCTGACGAAAAAAGCTCGGTTATCGAGTTCCTTGACATCGAAATCGCAGAGCGCGGTACGATTCATAGTCAACGATACGCAGAATCCCCGGCCGGTTCCGTACGCTATCGCACAAAGCACAGCCTTTATTCCAGCCCGTAAATACGAACGGCGCGATCTTGCGATCGCGCCGTTCGGCTACTCCAACTGCTGAACCCGGACTAGTTGCTGACCAGCACCGCGACTTGGCTGTTGTTCCTAAGCTGCGGGGCGACGAATGCACCGGTCTGGATCTTGTAAGCCGGCACGCCGGCATCGATCAATGCGTCACGCACATTACTGACGCGACGCTCGTTGGAGCCGTCGATTGCGACCCGGGAGGACGGATTCTGATTCATGTAGTCCGCGATCTCCCGCGCCTTGTTGCCGTCGATGCGCAGAATGTCGTCACTGTTGACGCTGAACGAGTAGTCCCTGTACGCACTCCAGTTGCTACCTCCAGCCAGCGGGCCCTGGGCGCCGGTCGAACCGATCGAGCCTTGCGGACCGGCAACGCCGGTAGCGCCAGTCGGGCCGCTGATGCCGGCCAGTTCAGTGCTGCCCTGGGCGCCCGTAAATCCCGTAGCGCCTGTCGCGCCTGCAACGCCGGCAGGGCCAGCGGGGCCGGTCGGACCCACCGTAGTCGGGCCTTGAGCACCCGTGCTACCGATTACGCCTTGTATGCCGGCGGGACCGGCACGTCCCGTCGGGCCGGCAGGACCCGCAACGCTGTCGCCTTGAGCACCGGTCTGCCCGGTAGCACCTTGCGCGCCAGTGGGGCCGGCAGGACCCGCTGCGCCGGCACGACCGACCACCATCCTGCCTGTTTCGCCTGTGGCGCCAACCGGGCCTTGCATGCCTGCGGGACCGGCAGGACCGGTTGCACCGGCAGGACCGGCAATCGCCTCGCCGGGCGCGCCACTGTATCCGGTAGCACCTTGCTCACCAGTGGCGCCAGCAGGGCCGGCGGGGCCGGCGGGACCGACGTAGCTGACAGGCTCGGCCGGCCGCCATGCCTGCGCAACAGGCTCCGTGGTCGAACATCCGGCGGCGAACGTCGCAACAACCGCGAGCAACAGCGGGCGTTTCATCATCTTCTCTAACAGCATCGAATGTCTCATGATAGTTCCTTTAATATGGGTATCAACAATTCGCACTTATCGAATTCCAGCATATTGCAATCGTGTGTGCGTGGTACGATTCTGATTGACAACCTACGCTGAAGATCCGGTCCGTTCCGTACGCTTTCGCGCATAGCACGGTTTTTTCCGTAGGTTCGGAAAGCAATAATCCTCTCAATGATTCGCGACCGGAGTCCGCAGTCACAGGAGTCTCGAGTTCCGAAGTTTCAACAGGACCGCGGCGGCAATGATTGCCTTCAGTCGCCTTCTTTGCGATCCCAGTTCATTTCAGAGGGTCGGGCAGAGGGATTGAGCGTTCCGACTGTCAGCCATTATGAAATGCTC
>CAKKQX010000161.1 GCA_919902235.1 Burkholderiales bacterium | reverse complement strand
TTTTCAGCGGCCGCATGCTGGTGGCGCTGCTGATGGGCTTTGCTTCGGGACTGCCTTTGCTGTTGACCGGCTCTGTGCTCCAGGCCTGGCTCAAGGACAGCGGTGTCGATCTCGCCAGCATCGGCTTGTTTGCCCTGGTCGGACTGCCGTATACGCTCAAGTTCCTGTGGTCGCCGCTGTTCGACCGCTATGCCCCGCCGTTGTTCGGCCGCCGCCGCGGCTGGCTGCTGGTGACGCAGCTGGCGCTTGCGGGCGCCTTGTTTGCGCTGAGCTTTGCGCATCCTGCGGCGGGCAGCCTGTTGTGGATCTCGGCGGCCGCGCTGCTGGTGGCTTTTTTCTCGGCTTCGCAGGACATCGTGGTCGACGCTTACCGCCGCGAGAGCCTGACCGACAACGAACTCGGCCTCGGTTCCGCGCTTTACGTCAACGGCTACCGCGTCGGCATGCTGCTCGCAGGCGGCGGCGGGCTGATTCTTGCCGACCTGATTGCGTTCGCGGCCATGTACCGCCTGATGGCTGTGTTCATGGTCGCCTGCATCGCCGTGACGCTGCTGGCGCCGGAACCGCCCCTGCCCGAGGGGCGGCCGAAAACGCTGATGGAAGCGGTGGTCCTGCCGTTCCGTGATTATTTCATGCGCGACGGCGCGTGGCTGGCGCTCGCTTTCATCCTGCTCTACAAGCTGGGCGATACCATGGCTGCGGCGATGACCACGCCTTTCTATCTGGATCTGGGGTACAGCAAAACCGAAATCGGCACCGTAGTAAAACTGTTTGGTTTCTGGGCCACGATTATCGGCGGCACGCTGGGCGGCATCTGGATACTGCGCATCGGCATGAACCGCGCGCTGTGGCTGTTTGGTCTGGGGCAGATGCTGTCCACGCTGGGCTTCGTCGTGCTTGCGGGCCTGCAGCCCAGTATCGCCGCGCTGGCGACGGTGGTGGCAATCGAAAATCTCACCGCCGGGCTGGGCACCGCGGCATTCGTCGGTTTCATGGCGGCGCTTACCGACCGCCGTTTCACCGCCACGCAGTACGCGCTGCTCTCCAGCCTGGTGGGCGTGCCGCGGGTGTTCGCCTCGGCGCCCACGGGCTGGCTGGCGGAGTGGCTGGGCTGGGCGAGTTTTTTCCTGATGTGCGCATTGATCGCGATTCCGGGCTTGCTGCTGCTGCGCTGGATTACCCGGCTTGCGCAGACGGAAAAGCGCGGGGCTGCCGGCTGATGCTCTGAAGTCCGGCGCTAACTGCCGAAATGGTAGATGGCCAGCGCGCCGAGCAGATTGGGCAGCACAGTGACGGCCTTGCCGCGGGTCAATACCTTGCGCTCGACGATGCGAATGCGGCGTTCCCCGCAAAAGCGCTCGAAGTCGGCGATGGTGCACAGGTGCACGTTAGGCGTGTTGAACCACTCATAAGGCAGATTATCCGACACCGGCATGCGCCCCCTCGCGATCTGCAGGCGGTTTTTCCAGTAGCCGAAATTGGGAAAGGTGACTATGCCCTCGCGTCCCACGCGCAGCATTTCCCTCATGACGACTTCGCTGTTTTTCACCGCTTGTATGGTTTGCGACAGAATCACGTAGTCAAAGGAATTGTTTTCGAAATCGGACAGGCCGCGCTCGAGGTCGGTCTGGATGGTGTTGACGCCGTTCTTGACGCAGGCGAGGAGGCTGTCGTCATCGATTTCCACGCCGTAGCCGGAGATGCCGCGCTGCGCCTTGAGATACTTGAGCAGCGTGCCGTCGCCACAACCCAGATCAAGCACGCGCGCGCCCGCTTGCACCCACTGCGCAATAGCGGCGAAATCCGCTCTCTGAATGCCGTTGCCGTCGTTGCTCATTTTGCGCCACCCGCCGCGGCCGTTTCCTGCGCGATGCGGTCGAAGTAGGCGGCCACCAGCCGGTGATAACGCGCGTCGTCGAGCAGGAAGGCGTCGTGGCCGTGCGGCGCGTCGATTTCGGCGTAGGTCACGGCGCAACTGTTGTCGAGCAGCGCCTTCACAATTTCGCGCGAGCGCTCCGGCGAAAAACGCCAGTCGGTGGTGAACGACACCACCAGGAAGTTTGCCCTGGCCATGGCCAGCGCCAGAGAAAGATCGCCGCCATGTTCTACTGCCGGGTCGAAATAGTCGAGCACCTTGGTGATGCGCAGATAAGTGTTGGCGTCGAAGTATTCCGCAAATTTGTTGCCCTGATAGCGCAGGTAAGACTCAATTTCAAATTCAGTGTCGAATGAGTAGCTGAGTTTGCCGTGCTTCAACTGGCGTCCGAACTTGTTCGCCATCTCGTCGTCCGACAGATAAGTGATATGGCCCACCATGCGCGCGACGCGCAGCCCGCACTTGGGCATGGTGTTGTGCGCATAGTAGTCGCCGCCGTGAAAATCGGGATCGGTAATGATGGCCTGGCGTGCGATTTCATTGAAGGCGATGTTCTGCGCCGACAGGCTGGGCGCGCAGGCAATGACCAGCGCGTGGCGCAGGCGTTCGGGATAGCTGATGGTCCATTGCAGAGCCTGCATGGCGCCGAGGCTGCCGCCCATGACCGCAGCGAAGCGCTGTATGCCAAGCTGATCGGCGAGTTGGGCCTGGGTGGCCACCCAGTCTTCGACGGTAACCACCGGAAACGCGCCGCCCCATGGTTTGCCGGATTTCGGGTTGATGCTCTTGGGCCCGGTCGAGCCGTGGCAACCGCCGAGATTATTGACACCGATCACGAAGAACCGGTTGGTGTCGACCGGCTTGCCGGGGCCTATCATGTTGTCCCACCAGCCGACGTCCTGCGGCGCATCGGCATAGACCCCGGCGACGTGGTGCGAAGCATTCAGCGCGTGGCATACCAGCACCGCGTTCGAACGCTCTGCATTGAGCGTGCCGTAGGTTTCGTAGACAAGCTCGTACTCGTCCATCACCGCGCCGCACTTGAGTTTGATCGGTTCGGTGAAACTGGCAATGCGCGGCGTGACGACGCCTGCCGAATCAGCTGCAATACTGCCGCTCATCATCTTCCAGTCATGCCCAATAAAAAACCCGGTGTGCTTGCGCCGCCACCGGGTTAGAGATTCCACTGCGATCTCTTTAGCCGGATTTATTACGCGCCCGCAAGCTGATATCAAATCGGCGCGATTAAACAACTGCCTGCAAGTTACCGCGGGATGCGGCGGTTGTCAAATGCCGGCTCGGGCATCAGGCATTGATGCGGTCGAGCAGCGCCTGCAGCTTGCGCGGGTCGTTGGCGCGCAGCATTTTGCGCGCCAACGGCTGGATGTCCTTGAGAGTGGAATTGAGGATGCGCTGCTTCACGTCGGGCAGGTGGGCGGAGTGCATTGAAAATTGGCGCAGACCCAAGGCGAGCAGCAGGCGCGTCAGACTCACGTCACCCGCCATTTCTCCGCACAGCGCAACCGGCACCTTTGCCTTGCCGGCGGTTTTCAGGATATGGGCAAGCAGGTTCAGGATGGCCGGGTGCAGCGGGTCATACAGGTGCGCGACCGTGTCGTCGGTGCGGTCTATGGCCAGGGTGTACTGGATAAGGTCATTGGTGCCGATCGACAGAAAATCCAGCTTGCCGGTGAACAGCCCCAGCGCCAGCGCCGCCGCCGGCACTTCGATCATGCCGCCGACCAAAATGCCGCAGTCATAGGGAATGCCCTCCTCGTCCAGGCTTTGCTTCGCGCGGGCGAGCAGCAGCAGCGTCTGGTCGGTTTCGGAAGCGTTCATCAGCATCGGAATCAGGATGTTGATTTTGCCGTAGTGCGAGGCGCGCAGCAGTGCGCGCAGCTGGATCAGAAAACGCTGCGGTTCGGTCAGGCACAGGCGGATGGCGCGCAGTCCCAGTGCCGGATTAGTGGTGATGCGCTGTGCATCGTCAGTCTGCTTGTCGGCGCCGAGGTCGTAAGTGCGGATAGTCACCGGCAGGCCATCCATTTCCTGCGTTGCCCTGCGATAGGCCTCGAACTGTTCGTCCTCGTCAGGCAGGTCGTTGCGGTTGAGAAACAGGAACTCGCTGCGGAACAGCCCGATGCCGGTCGCGCCGTTCTCCCTGGCTTCAGCGACGTCGTCCGGCAATTCAATGTTGGCGTGCAATTCCACCGTAATACCGTCCAGCGTGGTGGCGCGGGTGTTTTTCAGGCGTTTGAGTTTTTGCCGCTCGATATCGAACTGGTGCTGGCGCAGCCGGTATTCCGCCAGTACCTGCTGATCGGGATCAACGATAACCACGCCCTGCGTGCCATCGATGATCAGCAGCTCGCTTTCACGTATCAGCTGGCGCGCGCGGTGCAGCGCCACGATTGAAGGGATGTTGAGACTGCGTGCGACGACCGCAGTATGCGAGGTGGTGCCGCCCAGATCGGTGATGAAACTGGCAAACTGGTGCTGTTTGAACTGCACCACATCGGCCGGCGACAGATCGTGCGCCACCAGGATGAGATCCTGTTCGGCATCGGTCGACGGTGGCGGCACGTAGCCGGGCTGGCCGGACAGCGCTTTCATCACGCGCTCGACGACCTGGATCACGTCGGTCTTGCGCTCCCGCAGATAACCATCCTCGATCTCGTCGAATTGCGCGAGCAGCGCATCCATTTGCACCTTTAGTGCCCACTCGGCATTGCACTGCTCGTTTTCGATGATCGTTCGCGGGACGACCGAGAGCGTCGAATCGTTGAGGATCATCAGGTGCAGGTTGATGAATGCGGCAAATTCGGCCGGCGCGGCCGCGGGCACGTTCGCGTGCAGCGTTTCAAACTCTGCGCGCACCGTGCGCACGGCGGAATCGAAGCGTGCCGACTCCTCGGACACCTGGTATGGCGGCACCAGATAATGGGCGACTTCGAGCCTGGCATGCGAAACAAGGTGCGCGTGCCCGATGGCGATGCCGCCCGAAACGCCGATGCCGTGAATGGTAAAACTCATGTGCTCGCGTTGTAAGCAGTAAAGGGTCAGGTATCGGGAATGAAAAAAAGCCCTTCGGGCAGGCTTTACGCCTCACCCTCCACCCCGACACCTCACAGTTTGTTTTTTATTCGCCTTCGCCGAAACAGTCGGCGAACAGCGCTTGTAACGCCTGCAATGCCTGTTTTTCGTCGGGACCGTCGGTTTCAATGACGATTTTAGAGCCTTTGGCGGCGGCCAGCATCATCACACCCATGATGCTTTTGGCGTTAACCCGCTTGCCGTTACGGCTCGCCCACACGTTGCTCTTGAACTGGCCCGCGACCTGCGTCAGCTTGGCCGAAGCCCGGGCGTGAAGCCCAAGCTTGTTGATGATCTCAATTTCCTGTTGCAGCATTATGAACGGCAGCGAGCACGGGAATTCGCACGACCCCTTCACAGCCCCCGCTCACGGCCTTGGTGACTATGGTTTGCAGCGACTTGTCGCGGTAAGTCAGGGCGCGGATCAGCATCGGCAGGCTGACGCCGGCGACGCCTTCCACTTTTCCCGGAATCAGCAGCTTGACGGCCATGTTGGAGGGTGAGCCGCCGTAAATGTCCGATAAAATCAGCACCCCGTCGCCGTCGTCGAGTTCCTTGACCAGCGCCCGCGCTTGGGGTAACAGCAGCAGCGGATCGTCCTGTGCAGTGACGCCGAGCTGCTTGAGGCGCGGCGGGCGTTTGTTGAGCACATGGCTGGCGCAATGGATCAGGCTCTCGCCCAGCGTGCCGTGAGTGATGATCAGAATGCCTATCATGGAGTTGGCCCGGCGAACATGTCATGAAAGCGCAATATTCTACGCTTTTGCGCTGCAACAATCATCTGCGCTCACCCGGTTGGAACGAAAGGCTAAAGTGACTTCTCGAGAGTGTCGATCAACATGCCGGCGACATTGAAGCCGGTCTGCTGGGCGATTTCCTGGAAACAGGTGGGGCTGGTGACGTTGACTTCGGTCAGATAGTCGCCGATTACGTCCAGGCCGACCAGCAGCAGACCGTCAGCCTGCAATGTCGGCCCCAGCGTGGATGCAATTTCCTTGTCGTGCTCACTCAGTTCGCGCGCTACGCCGCTGCCGCCTGCGGCCAGGTTGCCGCGCGTTTCACCCGGCTTCGGGATGCGCGCCAGGCAATACGGCACGGGTTTTCCGCCGATCACCAGAACCCGTTTGTCGCCGTCGCGGATCTCGGGGATGAAGCGCTGCGCCATTACGCTGCGGCGGCCCTCTTGGGTGAGCGTTTCCATGATGACGTTGAGATTGGGATCGTCCGCGCGCACGCGGAACACCGAAACGCCGCCCATGCCGTCAAGCGGCTTGAGAATGATGTCGCGATGCTCGGCGAGAAAGCCGCGGATGGCCTCCATGCGGCGGGTCACCAGAGACGGCGCGATGAACTGCGGGAAGCGCGCGATCGCCATTTTTTCGTTGTAATCGCGAATCGCGCGCGGCCGGTTGAATATTTTCGCGCCCTGCGCTTCGGCCAGTTCCAGCAGATAAGTGCTGTAGACATATTCCATGTCAAAGGGCGGATCCTTGCGCATGAGCACCGCGTCGAAATGCTGCAAAGGCGTTTCCACCGCATCCTCTATGCGATACCACTGCTTGTCATCGCCGGTGAGATGCAGCCCGCGGCTGTTGCCGAATACCGCGTTTCCGCGCCACAGCAGATCCTGCTGCTCCATGGCGTACAGTTCGTGGCCGCGCGTTGCCGCTTCGCGCATCATGGCGAAAGTACTGTCCTTGTAAATCTTGAAAGTGTCGAGCGGATCGACGATGAAGGCGATTTTCACGAAGCAGTGGCAGATTGCAATTGCGCCGAGTCTTCGAAGGCATTTTGGGTTTGTTCGAGCTCGATTGCCGCGGCGAGCAATGCCAGGCGCGCGATCACGCCGTAGGCATAAAAACGGTTGGGCGGGCAGCCCGGATCGTCTGGGTTGGGCGACGAACAGGGCTCGGCGAACGCCAGCGGCGAAAAATGCATGCCCGGCGCGTTGAGGTTCTGGTCCTGGCCGCGCTCGGTATGCACGCGGTAGAAGCCGCCGACCACAAAGTGATCAATCATGTAGACCACGGGTTCGGCCACTGCATCATTGACGGCTTCAAAGGTATAGACCCCCTCCTGCACCAGCACTTCCTGCACTTGCAGGCCTTCCTTGACCACCGCCATCTTGTTGCGCTGTTTGCGGTTCAGTCCCTTGACTTCCGATGGGTCTTTCACCGTCATGATGCCCATGCCGTAAGTGCCGGCATCGGCCTTGACGATCACGAACGGGTCCTGGGTGACGCCGTATTCCTTGTACTTGGCGCGCACGTTGTCGAGGATTTCGGCGACGTACCCTTCCAGGCATTCCTCGCCTTTGCGCTCCTGAAAATTGATCTTGCCGCACTTTTCGAAATAGGGGTTGATCAGCCAGGGATCGATTTTGAGCAGTTGCGCGAATTCTTCGGCGACCTGGCGGTAGGCCTCGAAATGGTTCGATTTGCGGCGGGTAGCCCAGCCGGCATGCAATGGCGGCAGCAGTTCCTGCTCCAGATTCCTGAGAATGCCGGGAATGCCGCTCGATAAATCGTTGTTGAGCAGCACGACGCAGGGATCGAAGCCCTCCACCGACAGTCGGTTGCCTTTGCGCACCAGCGGTTCGAGCCTGAGCTTGCCGCCGTCGGGCAGGTCGAGTTCGGTCGGCGCGGTGATATCGGGGAGCAGGCTGCCGATGCGCACGCTCATGCCGGCATGGCGCAGGATGGTCTGCAGGGTGGCCACATTTTGCAGATAAAACTGGTTGCGCGTGTGGTTTTCCGGAATCAGCAGCACGCCGCGTGCATCGGGGCAGACTTTCTCGACAGCGGACATCGCCGCCTGCACGCACAGCGGGTGAAAATCGGGGTTGAGATTGTTGAATCCGCCCGGAAACAGATTGGTGTCGACGGGAGCCAGCTTGAAACCGCTGTTACGCAGGTCCACCGACGCGTAGAACGGCGTTGCAACGTCCTGCCATTTGCCGCGCAGCCAGTGTTCGATGACGGGCATGGCCCTGAGCAACTCGCGCTCGAGATCAAGCAGCGGTCCGCTGAGGGCGGTAGTAAGACGTGGGACGGTCATGGGCGCCTCGCAAAGGGGTTCAGCATTGTAGCCGATGCGGCGGGGCGGTGCAGAGAAGCGCGCGGGCGGCGCAAAAAAACGGGCGCCGCGGAGGCGCCCGGCAAACTGCACACTTGTCGGAGGATTACATGTGATACGCGGTTTCGCCGTGCTCGTTGACGTCGAGGCCTTCGCGCTCCACTTCTTCACTGACGCGCAGGCCGACGATGATGTCGACGATTTTCAGGGCGATCAGGGACACTACCGCGCACCAAATGATCGTGGTGCCTACGCCGATCGCCTGGATAGTGACCTGGCCCATGATCGAGTAGTCGGGGGACGCTGCATCCTTAATGTAATCATAGATGCCACTGCCGCCCAGCGAGGGCGCCGCGAAGACGCCCGTCAGCAACGCGCCGATGACGCCGCCCACGCCGTGTATGCCGAAGACATCGAGCGCATCGTCCGCGCCCAGCAGTTTCTTGAGCACATTGCACGCCCACAGGCAGATCGCGCCGGCGACGAGGCCGATGATGATCGCGCCCATTGCACCCACGAATCCGCAAGCCGGGGTGATTGCAACCAGGCCCGCAACCGCACCCGAGGCGCCGCCCAGCATCGAGGGCCTGCCTTTGAACATCCATTCCAGGAACAGCCAGGAGAGGGTGGCGGTGGCAGTGGCGAGTATGGTGTTGAGGATGACAAGCGCTGTCAGCCCGTTCGACTCCAGGTTGGAGCCGGCGTTGAATCCGAACCAGCCCACCCACAGCAGCGAGGCGCCGACCATGGTCAGCGTCAGGTTGTGCGGCGTCAGGGCTTCCTTGCCGTAACCGATGCGCTTGCCGATCAGGTAGGCGGCCACCAAGCCGGCAACGCCCGCGTTGATGTGCACCACGGTACCGCCCGCGAAATCGAGCGCGCCCTTGGCCCACAGCCAGCCGGCGGCGGCCGTCACGGTTTCCAGCGTTTTTTCGTTGGTGATCGCATCGGGGCCGTCCCAGTACCACACCATGTGTGCCATCGGAATGTAGGAGAAAGTAAACCACAGCGCCATGAACAGCAGCACCGCGCTGAACTTCATGCGTTCCGCGAAAGCGCCCACGATCAACGCCGGGGTGATGGCGGCAAAAGTAAGCTGGAAGGCGATGAACGAGAACTCGGGGATGACAACGCCCTTGGAGAACGTGGCGCCCACCGAATCGGGGGTCACGCCGCTCAGGAACAGCTTGTCAAAGCTGCCGAAGAACGGATTGCCGCCGGTGAACGCCAGGCTGTAGCCGTAGATCGCCCACAGCACCGCGATCAGCGAGAAGGTGGCAAACACCTGCATCAGCACCGACAGCATGTTCTTCGAGCGCACCAGGCCGCCGTAGAACAGCGCCAGTCCCGGAATGATCATCAGAATTACCAGGATGGTGGCTATGGACATCCAGGTGGTGTCACCCTTGTTGGGCTTGGGCGCCGGTGCGGGTGCCGCAGCAGGCGCAGCGGCGGGTGCTGCCGGTGTAACGGCGGCGGCAGGTGCGGTGGCGGCCGGCTTCTCTGCGGGCTTGTCCTGCGCGTGCGCGGGCAGGCCAGCGAGACCCAGTGCGCCAAACAACGCAAAAATGGCGAATAATTTTTTCATGCCGTTCTCCCTATAGGGCTTCCGCGCCGGTCTCGCCGGTGCGGATGCGGATGACCTGCTCGAGCTCGAAGACGAAAATCTTGCCGTCGCCGATCTTGCCGGTGTTGGCTGATTTTTCTATGGCTTCGATCACCTGTTCGAGCATGTCGCTCTTGATTGCGGCCTCGATTTTCACTTTGGGCAGAAAGTCCACTACATACTCCGCGCCGCGGTAAAGCTCGGTGTGGCCCTTTTGACGGCCGAAACCCTTGACTTCGGTGACGGTGATGCCTGTCACGCCGATGGCGGACAGCGCCTCGCGCACCTCGTCAAGCTTGAACGGCTTGATGATTGCGGTAACCAGTTTCATTGCGTTTCCCCGTGGAAAAGGGGCCGAGAGGACCAGCCCCATACTTAGGTTTTAGAAGGTTTTTTGCAGGAACACTGTGAAGGTATCCTTGCCGAGAAAGCGATTGTTGGCGGTGTAGAACCCCTCTTGCGCGGTGTCCATGTTCGTGCCGGTGTAAAAGACGCCCACGGTGAAGTCCTTGGGTAGCGCATAGTTCAGGCCGATTTTATAGTCCTCGAAGGACGCGAAGGTGTCGTTCGATACCCCGCCCGGACTGCCCTCGAACTTCTGCTTGCCCCAGTGGGCGATGCCGGTGAGGCCGGTTTTGCCCAGCGGCACGCTGGCGGTGAGGTCCAGGTACCAGGTGCCTCTGCTGTCGGCAACGCCGAAGGTCTTGTTGTTGAGGCTGTAGGAGTACTTGGCGCTCAGCCACTTCCAGGTAAGCGCGCCGTAGGCTTCCAGAGTATCAGCCTTGGTGAAACCGGGAGTCACGTTACCCGGGTAATAGTAATAGAGCAGGCCCACGTCGTAGCCGAAGTCGGATTTGCCGAACGCGCCGCGGAAGCCGCCGTAGAAGTCCCACTCCAGGCTGGAACTTGTGTAAGCCCCTGCGTCCGTCAGCCAGCTGATATTCGACGCCCAGGTGCCGGCATAAAGCCCGCTTGAGTGGCTATAATCGAAACCGCCCTGTAAGGCCGGATCGCCGAAGGTTTGGGTTACGCCGCGGAAAATGTATTGGCTGTATAACCCGACGTTGCCGGTCAGCGTGTGCGGCGACTCCGCAGCCGCGGCGAAGTTGGGTGTGAGCAGGGCTGTTGCAACAGCACCTGCCATCATGGTTTTTCTGAACATGTTTGCCCCTTTTCTGGTTAACAAATGTGCAATATTGCGCAGCTAGATTGAGCATGGACCATGCCAGATTAAATATCATTTAAAATCATTAAGTTATAGTGAATGCCGAGTGCCGGTAAAAGACCGGCCGCACTGTTTTGGCACGTTGAGCAGGGCGGGCGCACTACCATAGTGCGCCCAGCCTTTTTGTATACCAGGCAGTGCACCAAACCTTGAAGGATGTTTCTTTTTGGCGACGATTATCCCGGCGCGCACGACCGGTGTGGAAAATTTGCTACACTTTTCGCTTCCTGCCGGACATCAGAGACCATGGATCACAAACTGCTCGACGATATCAATGAAAAGATCAGGACGGTCATGGCGCAAAGCCCGGCTGCTGATCTCGAAAAAAACATGCGTGCCATGCTTGGCGCATTATTCGGCCGTCTTGATCTGGTGACGCGCGAGGAATTCGACGTGCAGCGCCAGGTGCTGGCGCGCGCCCGTGAAAAAATTACGCAACTTGAATCAAAGCTGGCCGAAATCGAATCAAAAGTGAAGGCGTAAGACTGAGTCTAGCCGCGTTTGCGGCGCTTCATTCTTCATTCCCTGTTTTTTCGTGTCGGCAGCGGCCGGGGCTCGGACGTTAATCTTCCCATTCCGGCCTTTTCATGAACCCAACATGTCCCTCGCCGTGCTTCATAGCCGTGCCCTGGCGGGCATGGATGCGCCGCCAGTCACGGTGGAAGTGCATCTCGCCAACGGCTTGCCGAGTTTTACCATCGTCGGGCTGCCCGAAGCCGAGGTGAAAGAGGCCAGGGAGCGGGTGCGCGCAGCGCTGCAGAATGCGCGGTTTGATTTTCCCGCGCGTCGCATCACTGTCAATCTGGCGCCCGCCGACTTGCCCAAGGAATCCGGGCGCTTCGATTTGCCGATCGCGCTCGGCATACTCGCGGCATCGGGGCAGATCCCGGCCGACAGGCTGGGCGATTACGAATTTGCCGGCGAGTTGGCGCTGACCGGTGCGCTGCGTCCGGTGCGTGGCGCGCTGGCCATGGCGCTGGGCACTGCGCGCGAGCGGCGCAGTTTCGTGCTGCCACAGGACAATGCGCCGGAAGCTGCGTTGGTCGAGGACGCACAAGTCTACGCAGCGCGCTCGCTGCTGCAGGTGTGCGCCCATCTTGCCGGGCGCGAGCTGCTTGCGCGGCACGTCGCAAAACCGGCGCCTGCCACACATGTCTATCCCGACATGCTGGATGTCAAAGGCCAGGTCCATGCCAAGCGCGCGCTGGAAATTGTCGCGGCGGGCGGTCACAGTATCGTCATGGTCGGCCCCCCCGGCACCGGCAAGACCATGCTTGCTGCGCGACTGCCCGGCATATTGCCGCCGATGTCGCAGCAGGAGGCGCTCGCTTCCGCCGCGATGCAATCGCTGGGCAGCCGCGGTTTCGATATTGCCAATTGGAAAAAACGTCCGTACCGCGCGCCGGATCACACCGCGTCCGGCGTGGCGCTGGTCGGCGGTGGCAGCAATCCGCGGCCGGGCGAAATTTCCATGGCCATGCACGGGGTGCTGTTTCTGGACGAGCTGCCGGAATTCGAGCGCAGGGTGCTCGAAGTGCTGCGCGAACCGCTGGAGTCCGGGCGCATCAGCGTGTCGCGTGCGGCGCGGCAGGCGGAATTTCCGGCGCAGTTC
>CAKKQX010000160.1 GCA_919902235.1 Burkholderiales bacterium | reverse complement strand
GAACTGCCCATAGTTGAAATCCTGGTTTCTCGCCGGGCGAATCCCCATGCCCGAATTCAAAGCGGTGATTTTACCAAGGAAAGTTCCGTCCCGAAAGCAAAGCTGGCCGGCGACACGCCACTCTACCTCGCGGTGCGAGCCGGACACCAGAAAGTCGTCGAGTTCTTGTTGGCCAACGGTGCTAACCGAAATTTCATGGTTGGGGGCGGGCGGAGTTATAAGCCGTTGGTTTGCAGGCCAACGTTTCAAAAGGTCTCCACTACATTTTTGACTTCGTCTCGCGGCCTTGGACGGTCGCGGGGGGCTGTGGCGAGCGGATGCGCGGCGGCGGTTGGGCCGGTAACTCCCAACCCAGTTTCTCCAAGACCAGCCGCTGTTCTGGCTCGGGCTGCGTGTAGCGCGGCAGCACCAACTCCCGTCCGTCGGCCAGCGGCAGATGGACGTCGAGCATCAGGATGCCGGACAACGTCTCCAGCACTGCCCGTGGCGTCAGCCCCGGCGCATGCGCGGCCAGCCGCTTGCGCAAGGTCACGTGCAGGCAGTAGGCCAGAAAGCACACCAGGATGTGCGCCTCGATGCGCGGTTCAATATGATGCCGGATCGGGCGCAAGCGCAGATCGCTCTTGAAGGTTTTGAAGGCGGCTTCGATTTCCGTCAGTTGCAGATACGTTTCCCACAGCGGCCCCGCCTGGTCGCCGGCCCGAAAGGCACGCAGCAAGTAGTGACCGTCGCGCGCTTCGGCGTCTTTGAGTTTGTCGTGCAGCAACTCGAACTTAAAGGTGTCGCGGTTGACCGCTGCGCGCGCCTTGGGCAGGGTGATTTGGACGAAGCCCCACGCCCCGCCGGCCGCCTTGTGCGCGGCCCCCAGTTTGTGCAGGAGCGTGTCGCGTTTCCACGGTCGTTGCCGGGTGCGCCGCAGCGCCCGCAGGGTGCGCAGGAGCTTGGCGAGTTTGCGGCGGCGGATGGCGATTTCTTTGGCGCGCCGGCCCTGGCTCTTAACCAGGACATAAACTTCCTCGCCGTGGGCCAGCAGTTTGACTTCCACGGTCGCGCGCAGTTTTTGCCAGGGCTGTTTTTCGAACTCCTCCTTGAACTGCTCCCAGCGGGCGCGCGGCGTGCCGACCAGATAGGAAACGGGCGGATCGCTCTGGCGCATGGCTTTCAAAGTTTCCTCGGTGGGAATGCCCCGGTCCATGATCCAGATGCGTTTGGCCGTGCCATACTGCGCCTGAATTTTTTCCAGAAATAATTTGAGCGTGGTTTTGTCGCTGGTGTTGCCGGGCATGATTTCATAGGCCAGCGGGAAGCCTTCGGGACTCAAGACCACGGCGATGACCACTTGCCGACAATCGCCACGCTGGTCGCGGCTGTAACCATGTTTGGCTTTGGGGGCTTGCGCCATTTCGCCTTCGAAATAAGTGCTGGTCAAATCGTAGAGCAGCAGGTCGTAGGTGGCCCCGAAGAGATCTTTCCAGCGCGCCTGCAAATGCGTGAAGAGCGCGGCGCGGTGCGCGTCCAGGCGGTCGAGACATTCGTAGAGCCGGTTCTTGGCGGCCACGGCGAAGTCCTCGTCGAGCAACTGGTCCATCGCGCTGGCCACAAACCAGTGCCGGTGCAAATGCCATTTGCTGCCGGGGGCGACCAGTTGCCGGACGGCGAGCAGTTCGAGCACTTTATACCACGGCACTTCGGCCTTGCCGTCGGGCAAGCGTTCGCGCCAGAAGGGGCCGAGGTGCAACTCATCCCAGAGCCGACACGCCAGCCAGCAATCGCCAAAGACGCGCGGATGTTGGAGCGTCAGTTCGGATAACTTGACTTGGAGTCCATTGAGGACCTCGGGCGGAATCTCCCGGTCTTCGGGGAAGAGGCAGACTTGTTCGGTGAGCTGCGTGGTTTCGTTGAGCGCGTCCAGATTTTTGCGCCAGGCCGCTTGCTGCGTGTCATTGATCTCGCCGAGGTACAGAGCGGTGCGTTGGGTGGTGTGCCCGGCGCGCAGCCGGCGGTTCTCGGCGATGCTCCAGTAGCGATGCACTTTGCCGTCTTTCTTGCGAGTGTTATAGCGCAAAAACATGTCGTTGGGCGGCAGTGTATCAGGGCGGCGGAGCGCGAGGGAAGGGGGTAGGTCTCCACTTGCTTCCAATGGCAGAATTTCGAAAAGCCGCGCCTTGCCGTCCAGCGGGTTACGTCAAACCGGTAGCGAAAAAAACTGAAAACCGCTTCGCATCCATGAAATCTCGGTTAGCCCGACTTGGCGGATTCGAGGGAGTAAATTGCACAAGTGCTTGAAAATCAACGCGCGCATTTTCCAGGTCTTCACTACAGAACCGGTTTGGCTGGCGGCTTTGGACCGGTGATTTTGGGCGGCGGCTGGGCGGGTAATTCGAGCTTCAATCGCTGCAAGAGCACTTGCACGTCGGTTTCCGGTTGCGTGTAACGGTTCAAGACCACCGTGCGCTCATCGGTCGTGGGCAGATGCACGTCGAGCCTTTGCATCGTGGCGAACTTCTCCAGCACCGACCGCGGGGTCAGGCCGGGGGCCAGGTCGCGCAAGCGCCGGCGCAAGGTCACGTGCAGGCAGTAGGCCTGAAAGGAAATGAAAATGTGCGCTTCGATCCGATGTTCCAGTTGATGGTAAATTGGACGCAAGGCCAGATCGTCTTTGAGATTTTTGAAGGCGGCTTCCACTTCGGTGAGTTGAATGTAAAATTGCCACAGTTCTTCGGCGCAACGTCCGCTGGTGATATTGCTGCGCAATAAATAGCGACCTTCCCGTTGGCGCGCCGCCCGCAGTTTGTCTTTGCGCAGGGTGAAGGAAAGTTTGGCGGTCTCTGGCGCCACGCTGGTTTGGACCAGCCGCGCGCCGGCCGGATAGTCGTGCAGCGCGGCGCCCAGTTTCTTGAGCAACTCGTCGCGCTTGAGTTTCATGGACTGCAATTCCTTGAGCCGCTGCCAGAGTCCTTTGAGCTGGCGGCGGCGCATCGCCCGTTCCTTGTTTACGCGGTCTTTGCTTTCGGCCAGCACGTATAACTCCTGACCGTCGGCCAGCAGCTTGACCGACACGCCCTCGCGCGCCACTTGCCAGGGAACTTCGGTCAATTGTTTTTCATACTGGCTCAAGCGGCCGCGCGGCGTGCCCACCAGATACTGCACGGGCGGTTGGGCGGCGCGCATTTGCGCCAGCACTGGCTCGGTGGGAATGCCCCGGTCCATCACCCAGAGGCGCTCGGCCTGGCCGTATTGCGCTTCAATCTTCTTCAGGAAATCCGCCAGCGTGGTCTTGTCGCTGGTGTTGCCGGCCAGGACTTCGTAGGCCAGCGGAAAGCCTTCCGGCGTGACGATCAGCGCGATGACCACCTGCACGCAATCCGGGCGCTTGTCCCGGCTGTAACCGTGGCGGCGTTTGTCGCCTTCGGGAAAGGGCGGATCACTTTCAAAATACGTGCTGGTCAGATCGTAGAGGAGAACCTCGAAGCGGGCGTTGAACAAATCCTTCCATTGTTGGGTCAGATGCGTGAACAAATCCTTTTTGTGCTCCAGCAAGTGCTCGTGACATTCATAGAGCTTGTGAATGTCGGCCAGCGCCAGGTCCGCGCCCAGCAGATCGGCCATCGCGCTGTGCTCGAACCAATGCCGGTACAAGCGCCATTCGCTGCCCGGATCCAGCAGCCGATAGGTCACCAGAACTTGCAGCACCCAATCCCAGCGCGTGCCCTTGCGGCTGGGCGGCAGGCGCGCGGCCCAAAACCGGTTCAGCCCCACTTGCTCCCAGAGTTGACTGGCCAGCCAGCAAGCGCCCCACTGCCGGGGCCGGTGCAACGAAAGTTGACTGAGCCGAATCCGCACGATGTCCGGATCGGCCACCGCGCCGCAGCGATCCTCGGGAAACAACGCCACCGTGCGCGGGCGGGCCTGGCCCTCCTCAAAAATCTCGATGGTCTTGCGCCAGGCCTCCTGCTGGCTGTCATTGATCTCGCCCAGGTAAAGCGCGTGCCGTTGGACCACCCGGCCGCCGACGAGGCGGCGGTTTTCCACCAGACTGTAGTAACGATGTTCCTTGCCGTTTTTCTTTCGCGTCGTGTAGCGCAAAAACATAACGACTTTGGATTATGCACATCCGCGCGCGCTTGGGAATAGGGCAGGTCTTCACTACAGCCCCTTTTGCGCATTTGGGAGACACGCCTCCATTGCAACTCAAACGCTTGCGTCGCGAAAAAACTTCAACCACAGGCTGAATCCGCCAAGTCGGGTTAGCAAGGATCGGTCGCCAATTGACCAGGTCGGGTGAAACCTGCAGGACCACGCGGCCTTGTGCCGGGAGGCCGGTAATCTCGAAGCGGAACGCGCCGTTGCTCAGGTTCAGCGACTCCGGCACGACGCGCAAAGGCTCGCGTACGGTGAGGAGAGCGGACACACTGCTCACCGAGGCGACGAGATTGCTGG
>CAKKQX010000159.1 GCA_919902235.1 Burkholderiales bacterium | reverse complement strand
TTTTGATTCGGTGAGCGGGGTGCAGAAGCGAGCTGGAGAGGCAGGCCTGCGCGACCTGTCGGCGGTCTTCGTAACCGTAGACCCCGAGATCGACACGCCGGAGATCCTGAAAGCCTATGCGCTGCGGCGCGGCGCGGATCTTTCTACGACTGTCTTTCTCACCGGGCGCAGCGAAGACCTCCAGACCGTCTGGGACGGCTTCGGCCTCAAGATCAAGCAGCTCGGGCGCGGACTGGTCGACCACCCGCCGCTCACATTCCTCGCCGATCCGGACGGCGTCGTTCGCTACCGGTACGTTGGCAGCATCCTGGACACGGCAGCGGTGGTCGTCGATCTGCGAAACGTCCTGCAGACCGCAGCGAAGAAATAAGGCTACAGCCAGAGAGGCCTGAAACAGCCTAGGTGGGCCCGCCTGGCTGTTGCTCGTTCGAAAATCGCCGGGCGGCACAGAAAATAGACCGCAAGGGAATGTTTCTTATGAAAATTGACCGCGCGGTCGATTTTCGAATAAACTTTCAAATCGCGGCCAAATATCAGAATCGCCAGGCGTATTTCGGAGAATAAATGGCAACTGAACCTATCGGCTACGACCGGCTGATTCAGACATACCACTTGCCTGCCCGGCCGCTGGCGCGTTTTGCCCTCATTGACTCGTCCGTAAACGGCAGGCAGACGACAAACACGGGGGACGTCGAACTCATGCGATTCGAGTCCAGGTACCGTCCCTCGCACACCTTGACAGGTGATCTGCAGTTCGCGCTTCGCTATGAGGGTATCAACCTCGAAGTGCTCGCCCTGCTTTTCGCCGGCGCTGGACGGGCCGAGCTGGACGCCTGGCTGGCGGCACAACCTGAATCCCGTTTCGCTCGCCGCGCGGGCTATCTGTACGAGTGGCTGACGGGTAACGAACTTGCGGCCGCGGCCCCGCCGAAAGCCGCTTACGTCCCTGCGCTCGACGACAAACTGCAGTTCGGTTTCGCGGGAGGCGCCAGGAACGCGAAATTTCGCGTCGTCGACAACCTGCCCGGCAACCGCCAGTTCTGCCCCCTAGTGCGGAAAACGGACTTTCTGCAAGCGATGGCCCGGAAAGACTTGAAACAGCGCACCCAGGAAACGCTCGCCAGGTAC
>CAKKQX010000158.1 GCA_919902235.1 Burkholderiales bacterium | reverse complement strand
CAAGCGCATTTAGGCTACCAGCCACCCCCCGGAGGGTCAACGAAAAACTTGCGGCAAGCCCCGACGATTGGCTGAAAAATGCCCAACAGCATGCTGGATCATGGTGGACTGACTGGGCACAGTGGGCGGCGAAACATGGTGGCGGCAAAGTCGACGCCAGAACTCCGGGCAAAGGCAAACTCAAGGCCATCGAGGACGCCCCGGGGGCGTACGTAAAAGTGCAAACCGGCGCCAAGCGCCGCTGAACCGTCCGCTTGGCGGATAATCCGGGTATGCCGGTGTTTTTTGGCGGCTGAACAGGATTTTGACATGAATTTTCAGACCATTCTTCTCGAGCAACCCGAAGCCGGCATCTATCTGCTCACGCTCAACCGACCGCAGGCCCTGAACGCGCTTAATTCGGCGATGCTGGACGAACTGGCGCAAGCGGCCGCGCTGATCGCGACGGAACCGGCGGCGCGCGTATTGCTCGTCACCGGAGCGGGTGACAAGGCTTTTGTCGCCGGCGCCGATATCGGCGAGATGCGGGATTATTCGACGGAAGAAGCACGTGCATTCTCCGCCAAGGGCATGCGAGTCATGCACGCGCTGGAGGCACTGCCGGTTCCGGTGATCGCGCTGGTAAACGGCTATGCGCTGGGCGGCGGCTGCGAACTGGCCATGAGCTGCGACTGGATACTCGCGGCGGAAAACGCCGTGTTCGGTCAGCCGGAAGTCAACCTCGGCATTCCGCCCGGTTTCGGCGGCACCCAACGCCTGACCCGGCTGGTGGGGCGTGCGATGGCGCTGGAGTTGTTGACCACCGCGCGCCAGGTCAAGGCCGAGGAAGCGCTGCGCATCGGCCTCGTCAATCACGTCCATGCTGCTGCTGTGCTCATGGAGCGGGGGCTGGACATGGCACGCACGATCGCGGGAAAGGGACCCGTAGCGGTGCGTCTTGCGAAACAGGCGGCGCAACGCGGCCAGGATCTGGATATCGCTAATGCCTGCGTGCTCGAGACCGCTGCGTTTGCACTTGCCTTTGCGACCGCGGATCAGGAGGAAGGCATGCGTGCGTTCTGTGAGAAGCGACCGGCAAAGTTCCAGGGTAAATAAGCGGGCATTCCGGTCGGGCTGAGTAGGACGCTGCGCGCAGGCTTCGTTTGCGCGGTGAAATATCGTCAGGGGGCCGAAGGACAACACCGCGATGTTATAATCCCAGTCTCCCCCGGCCGTCGGTGCCACAAGTACCCGACTGCCAAGAAAAAACCCCAAAAAGGTGGCCGTAATGGATATGAAAGACATCCTTCCTGACGCTGATCCGCAGGAAACACGGGAATGGCTGGACGCGCTGGAATCGGTACTCGAGCAAGAAGGGCCGGATCGAGCGCATTTCCTGCTCGAACAGCTCGTTAACAAGGCACGCCGCTCCGGCGCCTACATCCCATACAACGCCAATACGGCATATATCAACACTATTCCGCCCTCCCGCGAGCAGCGCTCGCCGGGGGATGCGGAACTCGAACACAAATTGCGTTCGCTGGTGCGCTGGAATGCGATGGCGACGGTGGTGCGTGCCAACAAGGAGTCCTCGGAACTGGGCGGCCACATTGCAAGCTTCGCTTCGGCGGCCACCTTGTATGACGTCGGCTTTAATCATTTCTTTCGCGCCACAAACGAGAATTTTGCCGGTGATCTGGTCTATATACAGGGTCATTCCGCGCCGGGTGTGTATGCCCGCGCCTACCTTGAGGGCCGCATCACCGAAGATCAGCTCAATCACTTCCGCCAGGAAGTGGACGGCAAGGGGCTTTCGTCGTATCCGCACCCCTGGTTGATGCCGGATTTCTGGCAGTTCCCGACAGTATCGATGGGCCTGGGTCCGTTGATGGCGATTTATCAGGCGCGCTTCATGCGCTATCTGAAGGACCGCGGCATTGTCGAGGCCCAGGGGCGCAAGGTCTGGGCGTTTATGGGCGATGGCGAGATGGACGAACCCGAATCGCTGGGCGCCATTTCTCTCGCCGGGCGTGAGAAGCTGGACAACCTGATTTTCGTCATTAATTGCAATCTGCAGCGCCTCGACGGCCCGGTGCGTGGCAACGGCAAGATCATCCAGGAACTCGAAGGCGATTTCCGTGGCGCCGGCTGGAACGTGATCAAGGTGATCTGGGGCTCGTACTGGGATCCACTGTTCATGCGCGACAAGTCCGGATTATTGCTCAAACGCATGGAAGAGGCGGTCGACGGCGAATACCAGGCTTTCAAGGCCCACGATGGCGCCTTCGTGCGCAAGCACTTTTTCGGCAAGTATCCCGAGCTGCTGGACATGGTTTCCAGCATGTCTGACGACGACATCTGGCGCCTGAACCGCGGCGGCCACGATCCGCACAAGATTTACGCGGCCTACGCGGCGGCGATGCAACACAAGGGCCAGCCCACGGTGATTCTGGCCAAGACCGTTAAAGGCTACGGCATGGGCGAAGCGGGTGAAGGCCAGAACATCACCCACCAGCAGAAGAAAATGGGCACGGCGTCAATTAAGGCCTTCCGCGACCGCTTCAACCTGCCGATCCCCGACGACAAGCTCGGGGAAGTGCCGTTCTACCGCCCGCCCGAGGATGCGCCGGAAATGAAGTACCTGCACGAACGCATGCAGGCGATGGGCGGATCGCTACCGGTGCGCAGGCGCAAAGCAACGCCGCTCGAGGTGCCGCCACTGTCGGCATTCGAGGCGCAGTTGAAGAGCACCGAGGAGCGCGAGATCTCGACCACCATGGCGTTCGTGCGCATACTCAACACCATCATCCGCGACAAGAAGCTCGGCAAATTCGTGGTGCCCATCGTGCCTGACGAATCGCGCACTTTCGGCATGGAGGGCATGTTCCGCCAACTCGGCATCTATTCCCACGTCGGTCAGCTCTACACGCCGCAGGATGCCGACCAGCTGATGTTCTACAAGGAAGATCAAAAAGGTCAGGTTCTGCAGGAGGGTATCAACGAACCCGGTGCGATGTCGTCGTGGATCGCCGCCGCCACGTCCTACAGCAGCAACGGCGTGCCGATGATCCCGTTCTATATTTTTTATTCGATGTTCGGTTTTCAGCGCATCGGCGATCTGGCGTGGGCGGCCGGCGACATGCGCGCGCGCGGCTTCCTGCTCGGCGGCACCGCCGGGCGCACTACCTTGAACGGCGAGGGCCTGCAGCACGAGGACGGCCACAGCCATGTGCTGGCTTCGACCATTCCCAACTGCATTTCCTATGATCCAACCTTTGCTTACGAACTGGCGGTGATCATCCAGGACGGACTGCGCCGCATGTACCAGGAGCAGGAAGACGTCTATTACTACATCACCGTGATGAACGAGAACTACCCGCATCCGGCGATGCCGGAGGGGGTCGAGAAAGGCATACTCAGGGGGATGTATCTGTTCGGCGAAGGCAAGGCGAAGAAAAACCAGCCCCGGGTGCAGCTGCTGGGCAGCGGCACGATACTGCGCGAGGTGATTGCCGGAGCCGAGATGCTGCAGAAGGACTTCGGCATCGCCGCCGACATCTGGAGCGTTACCAGCTTCAACGAGCTGCGCCGCGATGGACTGGAGGCGCAGCGCTGGAACATGCTGCATCCCGAAGCTGAACCGAGACGCAGCTATGTCGAACAATGCCTCAGGGACCGTCCGGGCCCGGTGGTGGCGGCGACCGATTACATGAAGATCTTTGCCGAACAGATCCGCGCCTTCCTGCCGACGCATAATTACCTGGTGCTCGGCACCGACGGTTTTGGCCGCTCCGACACGCGCCGGCAGCTGCGCAAGTTCTTCGAGGTCGACCGCTACTACGTCGCGGTCGCGGCGATGAAAGCGCTTGCCGACCAGGAAGCGCTGCCGCGCGCGAAAGTTGCCGAAGCGATCCGCAAATACGGCATCGATCCGGAAAAACCCAATCCAGCAACCGCGTAAAACGTGGATCAAACATGAGCAACCTGGTCGAAGTAAAAGTTCCGGATATCGGCGACTACAAGAACATCCCGGTCATTGAGGTGCTGGTCAAGCCGGGCGACAACGTCAGCGCAGAGGATTCGCTGATTACGCTCGAATCCGACAAGGCGACAATGGAAGTGCCTTCCCCCGCTGCCGGCGTGGTGAAGGAGTTGAAAGTCAAGGTCGGCGACAAGGTGTCGGAAGGCGTGCTGGTGATGACGCTGGAGGCGCAGGATGCGCCCGCTGCGGCAGTCCCGAAACCGGCGTCCGCTGCGATCCCGCAGTCCGTCGCTACCGCCCCCGCTCCTGCCAAAACGCCCGCGCCGGCTGCCGCCAGCTCCCAACCGCAATCTCCGCTTGCCATGCAGGCGCAGAGAGTCGTGTCCGCAGAAGCGCAGGTGCACATCGGGACGGGCCTGGACAAAGCCCACGCCAGTCCAGCGGTGCGCCGTGTCGCACGCGAATTCGGTGCGGACCTCGCGCGCGTCAAGGGCAGTGGACCCAAGAGCCGCATTCTCAAGGAAGACGTGCAGGCTTACGTCAAGGCGGAGTTGTCGAAACCGCGCGGGGAAGCAGGAAGCGGAGCGGCGGGTGGCGGGTTGGGCTTTAACCTGCCGCCTTTGCCGCAGATCGATTTCGCAAAATTTGGGGCCGTGCAGGTACGGCCGCTGCCGCGCATCAAGAAATTGTCTGGTGCCAACCTGCACCGCAACTGGGTGAGCATCCCGCACATCACGCAGCATGATGAAGCCGACATCACCGAGCTTGAGGCATTCCGCAAATCGCAGGCCGAGGAAGCGAAAAAAAGTGGCATCAAATTCACCATGCTCGGTTTTTTGCTGAAAGCGGTGGTGGTGGCGCTGAAGCAGCATCCAGAATTCAATGCCTCGCTGTCGCCGGATGGGGAGAACCTGATCCTCAAGCAGTACTACCACGTCGGCGTCGCGGTCGACACGCCGAACGGCCTGGTGGTGCCGGTGCTGCGTGATGTCGACAACAAGGGCCTGCTTGAGCTTGCCAGGGAACTGGGTGCGGTGAGCGGGCGCATGCGCGCCGGGAAAATAGCGCCGGCCGATCTGCAAGGGGGCTGTTTTTCGATTTCCAGCCTGGGCGGTCTCGGTGGCACGATGTTCACACCCATCATCAACGCGCCCGAGGTGGCGATACTCGGCGTGGGCAGGGCGGCGACGAAGCCGGTGTGGAACGGAAAAGACTTTGCTCCGCGGCTGATGCTACCGCTGTCACTGTCGTACGATCACCGCGTGATCGACGGCGCACAGGGCGCCCGCTTTATTTCCTTCCTTGGCTCCGTGCTGTCCGACATCCGCCGACTGGTGTTGTGAAGACTCAAGAGAGCAGTGAGCAGTGAGCGGTGCGCGGAAGAGACGTAACTGCTTTTTACGGCTGACCGCCCACTGCTTACCGTTTGCCCGATCGTGAACACCTCCGCACCCATCGGCATTCTTGGCGGCACGTTTGACCCTATCCACTTCGGCCACCTGCGCCTGGCGCAGGAACTCGGTAATGCGCTCAAGCTCGAACAGGCGCGCTTCGTGCCAAGTGGCACACCGCCACACCGCAGCGCGCCCGGCGCGTCCGCAGCCGAGCGTCTGGCGATGGTCAGGCTTGCAATTGGCGATAACGCGATGTTTGTGGCCGATGAGCGGGAGGTGAAGCGCGCCGGCCCGGGCTATACCGTCGACACCCTTGCCGAACTGCGCGGCGAATTCGGTGCATCCCGGCCATTGTGCCTGTTGATGGGTGCCGATGCGTTTCTGGAGCTGGCGACGTGGAGCCGCTGGCATGAATTATTCGATCTTGCCCATATCGTCGTTGCGCACCGCCCGGGATTCCCGGTCAGCGCATGGCAGGAGCGCATGCCGCAGCCGCTGGCGAAGGAGTATTCGGCGCGGCTCATGCAGCAACCCCTGGCCGTGCATCTCGCGCCCGCCGGCGGCATTTTGGTGAGGCCGATCGCCGCGCTGGATATTGCGGCGACGCTGATTCGCGATGCGGTGCGCGCCGGCGCCAGCCCGCGCTATTTGCTGCCCGACGTCGTTCTCGATTATATTCAGTCCAACAGACTATATTTGTAAGGAGTTGATAAGCATCGATAAACAGGTAAAAGCCGTAGTGGCCGCGCTGGAAGACATCAAGGGCCACGACATTTTGGTGCTGAACGTCAAAAAGATGACATCGCTGTTCGACACGATCGTTATCGCAAGCGCCGATTCCGCACGTCAGGGCAAGGCGCTCTCCAATAATGTGCAGGAAAAGCTCAAAGCGCTGGGTACAAAAGTCTACGGCGTGGAAGGTGAGCAGACCGGCGATTGGATACTGGTCGACTTGGGCAGTGTGATCGTTCATATCATGCAGCCCGCAATCCGCCAGTACTATAATCTCGAGGAGTTGTGGGCGCCTCCCGCACGTCCGACGCGGCGCCGCGTCAGCAGCAAGGTTGTTTCATAACCGCCCCCGCTCATGAAGCTCCATGTCGTGGCGGTCGGCCACCGCATGCCGGCATGGATAGCCGCCGGCTTCGATGATTACGCCAAACGCATGCCGCGTGAAGCACGGCTGGTGCTGAGGGAAATCAAGCCGGAAAACCGGGGCAGCGGTGCGGCCGCAGCGCAGGGCATAGAACGCATGCTTGCCGCCGAGCACAAGCGGATTCTCGCTGCGCTGCCTGCGGGCTGCAGCCGGGTGGTTCTCGACGAGCGCGGCAAAAGCTTTTCTACGCGGCAGCTTGCGGATAACATTGCGCGTTGGCAGCGGGATGCGCGGGATGTGGCTTTCATCATCGGCAGCGCGGACGGCACGGCAGCCGCATTGAAGAAGGAAGCGGATATGTTATGGTCGCTATCGTCTTTGACTTTGCCGCACGGGCTGGCGCGCGTCGTGCTTGCCGAGCAGTTGTACCGGGCGGTTTCGATACTGCACAATCATCCCTACCATCGCGGGTGATCAGGATTGAGGACAGGGGATTGAGGAAGGATTGCATGCCGGCCGAAATGCAGTTCCATTCTCAAACCCGATAACGAAAATGAGCGACAAACGCATTTACCTTGCATCCCGCAGTCCGCGCCGTCGCGAACTGCTGAAGCAGATCGGCGTCAATTTCGAACTGATGCTGTTGCGTGAAGATGCGCGGCGGGGCTCCGACGTCGATGAATCGCCGCTGCCGGACGAAGCCGCCGACGCTTATGTGCTGCGCATGGCGGGCAACAAGGCTGAAATCGCGGCGCGCGTGGTGGGCCATCGCGGTTTGATGCTGCAAAATCCCGTGCTCGCCGCCGACACCACGGTGGAGTTCGAGGGCGGGATCATCGGCAAGCCCGCCGACGCTGAACATGCGGCGCAGATGCTGAGTTTGCTTTCCGGCCGCGAGCACAGGGTGATCACCGCTGTTGCGCTGAGGCGCAGGGACCAGCTGGAGACCCGGGTTTCGGTTTCAGCGGTACGGTTCCGCGAACTTTCCGCCGCTGAAGTCCGTATTTATGCCGCCAGCGGCGAGCCACTCGACAAGGCCGGCGCCTATGCCATCCAGGGGCGCGCCGCCGCGTTCGTGACGCGCATAGAAGGCAGCTATTCGGGCATCATGGGACTGCCTCTCGCCGAAACGGCGGAACTGCTGAAGAAGTTCGGCATCGAAATTTTCTGAATTTTCCTCCGGAAACCCGCATGACCGAGGAAATTCTCATCAATGTCACCCCCCAGGAGACGCGCGTCGCCGTGATCGAGCACGGCGTGACGCAGGAACTGCATATCGAGCGCATTTCGGCGCGGGGGCTGGTCGGCAACGTTTACATGGGGCGCGTGGTGCGTGTGCTGCCGGGCATGCAGTCGGCGTTCATCGACATCGGGGGCGAGCGGGCGGCGTTTCTGCACGTTGCCGACATCTGGGGCAACCGCCACAACGGCGCGCCGAGCACGCCGATCGAAAAGTTGCTCGCCGAGGGCCAGAACCTGATGGTGCAGGTGGTCAAGGATCCGCTCGGCACCAAAGGCGCGCGGCTTTCGACCCAGATCAGCATCGCCGGCCGTTTTCTGGTCTATTTGCCGCAGGAATCGCACATCGGCATCTCGCAGCGCATTGAGGACGAGGAAGAGCGTCAGCATCTGCGCGAGAAGCTGCAGCAGTTGCTGCCGCCTGAAGAGAAGGGTGGCTTCATCATCCGCACCATGGCGGAAACAGCGTCCGACCGCGAGCTGACTCTGGACATCGAATATCTGCGCAAGCTGTGGCGGGACATCCGGGAAAAAGCGCGAGCCGCCGCGCCGCTGACCCCGCTCTACCAGGATCTCAATTTGAGTCTGCGGGTACTGCGCGACTTCGTGCACGACGAAACCGCGCGCATCCTCATCGATTCGCGCGAATCCTTCCAGGGAATGCGCGAATTCGCGCAGGAGTTCACGCCGAACGTGTCGCAGCGCATTGAGCATTACCAGGGCGAGCGCCCGCTGTTCGACCTCTACGGCGTCGAGGACGAAATCGAGAAAGCGCTGGCGCGCCGTGTTGATCTCAAGTCGGGCGGCTATCTCATAATTGATCAAACCGAGGCGCTTACCACGGTCGACGTCAATACCGGCGGCTTCGTTGGCGGACGCAGTTTCGACGACACCATTTTCAAGACCAACCTGGAGGCGGCGCAGGTGATCGCGCGCCAGCTCAGGCTGCGCAACCTGGGCGGCATCATTATCGTCGATTTCATCGACATGGACACCGAAGAACACAAGAACGCGGTGTTGAGCGAGTTCAGGAAAGCGCTGGCGCGCGATCGCACGCGCATGACGGTCAACGGCTTCACGCAGCTGGGGCTGGTCGAGATGACGCGCAAGCGCACGCGCGAAAGTCTCGCGCACGTTCTGTGCGAGCCGTGTCCAGTGTGCGAGGGCCGTGGCGAACTGAAGACCGCGCAGACGGTGTGCTACAAGATCCTGCGCGAACTGTTGCGCGAGTCGCGCCAGTTCAATGCACGCGAATTTCGCATTCTCGCCTCGCAGCAGGTGATCGACATGTTTCTGGATGAGGAGTCGCAGGGTCTCGCCATGCTGTCCGATTTCATCGGCAAACCGGTGTCGCTGCAGGTCGAAAGCGTCTATAACCAGGAACAGTTCGACATCGTTCTGATGTAAAAGATGCGGCGTATTTGCCCGGCGAAATTAATTAACTTGTTGTTTTTATTATTAAATTTAGCATCACATAATGCGCGATTCCCGGCCGGCGCAGCCTGAGCGCAACCGCACTTCGCCGGCACGCCTGTTTGCGGAGCAGGTGCTGTCGCGCGCCGCCGGCGCGCCGCTGGTTGCCGGCAACAGCGTACGCATCCTGAAAGACGCCGCGGAAAACTACCCGGCATGGCTGCAGGCGATAGGCAGCGCCCGGCGCACGGTCTATTTCGAGAATTACATCGTCACCGACGACATCGTGGGGCGCGAATTCGCCGCTGCGCTTGCCGACCGCGCGCGCGCCGGAGTGCGCGTGCGGGTGATTTACGACTGGATGGGCGCGCTGGGCGGCGCGCCGGCGCGGCTGTGGCAACCCGTCATCAATGCCGGCGGCACGGTGCGCTGCTTTAATCCGCCGCGCCTCGAAAGTCCGTTCGGCTGGTTCTCGCGCGATCACCGCAAGATGGTGGCGGTTGACGGCTGCGTCGGTTTCGTCAGCGGTTTGTGCGCCAGTCACAAATGGAACGGCGACGCCGCGCGCGGCATCGGGCCGTGGCGCGACACCGGAGTTGAAATACGCGGACCGGCGGTTGCCGATATCGTGCGTGCATTCGCCCAAATATGGGCAGAGACGGGTACGCCTGTTCCCGGAGAGGAACTGGCCGATCTCGGGATGGATGCCGCAGCCGGCGATGTGGCCCTGCGCGTACTCGCGACGGCGCCCAGCATCGCCGGCCTCTACCGCCTCGATCAGCTCATCGCCGCCATGGCGCGCGAGACATTATGGCTCACCGATGCCTATTTTGTCGGTGTCTCGCCCTATGTGCAGGCGCTGCGGGCCGCGGCGCTCGACGGCGTCGATGTGCGTTTGCTGGTGCCGGGCGCGAGCGATCTGCCGGTGCTTTCTGCGCTGTCGCGTTCGGGCTACCGACCGCTGCTCGAAGCCGGCATCCGCGTATTCGAGTGGAACGGAGCAATGTTGCATGCGAAGACCGCGGTGGCCGACGGCCGCTGGGCGCGGGTGGGCTCGAGCAATCTCAACCTTGCAAGCTGGATGGGCAATTACGAGCTGGATGTCGCAGTCGAAGATCGCAATTTTGCCGGGGCGATGCAGGAAATGTACGAAGAAGATATTGCCAATGCCACCGAAATCGTGCTGGCCGCGCGCAACCGGGTGCGTGCGGCCAATTCCGCGCCGCGGCCACATCGCAGGCTCCGCAGCGGCAGCGCCGGTCGCGCCGCCGCCGGCGCGTTGCGCATAAGCAATACCGTCGGCGCCGCCATCACCAACCGCCGCATTCTGGGGCCGGCGGAAGCGGGATTGATGACCGGTGTGGGCGTGGTACTGCTGGCGTTTGCGGCGCTTGCACTCGCCTGGCCGCTGCTCGTGGCGTTGCCGCTTGCCGCGCTGGGGGGCTGGATAGCGGTCGCGCTTTTGGTCAAGGCGTTCATGCTGCGCGCCACAGGCGGCAACGACGCCGACAGCACGGATTCCGATCCGGATTGAGCAACAGTCAGCTTGCCACGGCGGCCCTGATCAGCGCGTGCGTCGCGCCCCCGGCCCCGGCGATCTCGACAATCTTGCGCCTGCCCTTCGCGCCGTGACGGATGCTGATTCGCGATGTCGGCAAATCAAGGAGGCGATGCAGGAAATCGACCAGCGCGGCGTTTGCCTTGTCGTCCACGGCCGGCGCGGCAATCCTGATTTTCAGCGCGTTGCCATGCAGTCCGGCGATGCCGCTCGTTTTCGAGTTGGGCTGAACGTGGACATTGAGCGTCAGGCGGCGTGCAGCGGCGTTGAAGCGGCACCAAGCGGTTTCGTCGATCATGAAAACAGTCGCCACAGCGTCGTTTCGAAGTGGGCCACCGGCACGATCAGCAGCAGTTGGCAGATGATGATCACGAATAACGGGGACAGATCGACATTGCCGATCGGCGGAATCAGTTTCTGAAATATGCGCAGCAACGGCTTGGTCAGGCTGTTGAGCAGCGGTGCCAGGGGGCTATAGGGGTTGACCCAGGAGAGCACCGCCTGGATCAGCACTGCTACGATCACGATATACAAACCGAGCTTGACCATCATCACTGTGGACAGCATCACCAGCGCCGCCAGTGCGCTGCCGCCAACAGACCCCAGCGCATAGCCCTTGATTCCAAGCACGATGAGCAGCTCCAGCAGTTGGGCGATCCAGGCCAGGGCCAGCGTTGCAAGATCAAGGCCCCATAACCCGGGAATGATGCGCCGCGCCGGACGCACTGCGAAATCGGTGAGCGCATTGAGGAAATCGGACAGGGGATTACGATAGGGCGCGCGCGCCCATTGCAGATAAAAACGCAGCAACAAGGCGGTGATGAACAGCCCCAGCGCGGTTTGAACCAGAAAAATGAGCGCGCCGGTCAGCATTCAGTCCGTGCCCAGCTCATCGCCCAGCTCGCGCGAGCGAGCGGCGGCCGCTTTTACTGCGCGTATGACGGCCTGTTTGACCATATCCGACTCCAGTACTTCGAGCGCCCGTTCGGTGGTGCCGCCCCTGGAGGTTACGCGGGTGCGCAGCGTCGCCGCATCATCGTTGCTTAGTGCGGCCATTTTTACCGCGCCGGCGAAAGTGTCGAGCGCCAGCTGCCGCGCTTGCCCGGTGCCGAAGCCGAGTTCGGCCGCAGCCTGCTGCAGAGCTTCGATGAAGTAAAAGACATAAGCCGGTCCGCTGCCGGATACCGCGGTGAGGGCATCCATCTGTTCCTCGCGCTCCAGCCACAGCGTCCTGCCGACGGCGTTCAGCACCGATTCTGCGCGCGCGCGCTCCGCGGCAGCGACCGCAGGCATGGCATACAGGCCGGAAATGCCCGACAGCACCAGGGCCGGCGTGTTGGGCATCACGCGCACGATGCGCGGATAGCCGCCGAGCCAGCGCGACAGGTCAACGCAACGGATGCCGGCGGCGATGGTGATGATCAGCTGGGATGTCAGCACGGCACGCAATGCCTGCGCGGCGCTACGCATCTGCTGCGGTTTGATTGCAAGCACGACACAGTCGGCGCCGGCGATGCCCGCCGCGGGGTCGGCATCTGTCGCAACGCCCAACTCGCGTCCGATGCGCGCGCGCACGCCGGCGTCGATTTCGACGACGCGGATGGCGGCGGCCTGCCAGCCCTGCTGCAACAGACCGCCGATCATGGCCGTCGCCATGTTGCCGCCACCGATGAATGTGATGTTCATAAAAACCTTGATTTAGCCGCCAAGGCGCCAAGACGCCAAGCAAAGCGGAAGACGGCAAACGGTATTTTCTTCAAGCATACACTTTAGTGGTGTCATATCTAAAGACCCTTGCAATCTTTATACGTAAGTTGGTTCATGTCTTTGTGTTTTTCTTGGCGTCTTGGCGTCTTGGCGGCTAATTAGCAGATCTTTTGCCGAAAATCGCCGTGCCCACGCGGACCATGGTCGCGCCTTCGGCAATCGCGGCTTCCAGATCGTCCGACATGCCCATGGACAGCGTATCGAGCACGATGCCGGCGACAGCGAGTTGGTCCTTTAGCTCGCGCAACAGCGCAAAGCGGCGCCGCTGCAGCGCGCTGTCCGGTGTCGGCTCGGGAATCGTCATCAGGCCGCGCAGCCTGAGGCGGGGCAGGGCGGCGATGGCGCGTGCGAGCGCGAGTTCCGCGCCCGGTGCCGCGCCGCTTTTGCTGCCTTCGCCGCTGACGTTGATCTGGATGCAGACGTCGAGCGGCGGCAGGGCCGGCGGCCGCGCGGCGTTGAGCCGCACCGCGATTTTCTCCCGGTCGATGCTGTGCACCCACTGGAAATGCTCGGCGATGGCGCGCGTCTTGTTGCTCTGGATGGGGCCGATGAAGTGCCACTCCAGGGGCAAATGGGCGAGCCGGGTTATTTTTTCCACGGCCTCCTGCACGTAGTTCTCGCCAAACGCACGTTGGCCCTGGGCATGGGCCGCGGCGATTTTCTCGGCGGGGAAGGTCTTGCCGACCGCAATCAGCCTGACATTGGCAGCGGGCCGTCCCGCCGCCCGCGCCGCCCGCGCGATGCGCTCATGCACGGCTTGCAAGTTGACGGCGATTGTTGTCATAATTTTGGTGCGCCTCAGGGGGATGTTCGGTGTAAAATCAATCCGTTAATCCGCGCTCCTCACGGCGCTTCTCAATATAACGGAGTAATTATAGTGGACATCTCCGAGCTGCTGGCCTTCGTCGTCAAGAATAAAGCCTCCGATCTGCACCTCTCGGCTGGCCTGCCGCCGATGATCCGCGTTCATGGCGACATCCGGCGTATCAATCTTCCGCCGCTGGAACACAAGGACGTGCACGCCATGGTGTACGACATTATGAACGACGGCCAGCGCAAGTTTTATGAGGAAAACCTGGAATGCGACTTTTCGTTCGCCATTCCCAATCTCGCGCGCTTCCGCGTCAACGCTTTTGTGCAGCAGCGCGGCGCCGCGGCGGTGATGCGGACCATTCCCTCCAAGATTCTGTCGCTGGAAGAGCTCAAGGCGCCCAAGGTATTCGAGCAGCTTGCCGACCAGCCGCGCGGCGTGGTGCTGGTGACCGGTCCCACCGGTTCCGGCAAATCGACCACGCTGGCGGCCATGGTCAATCACAAGAACGAAAACGAGCACGGCCACATCCTCACAGTGGAGGATCCCATTGAGTTCGTGCACGAGTCCAAGAAATGCCTGATCAACCAGCGCGAGGTCGGCCCGCACACATTGTCGTTCAACAACGCCCTGCGCAGTGCGCTGCGCGAGGATCCCGACGTGATCCTGGTCGGCGAGATGCGCGATCTGGAAACCATACGCCTGGCAATGACCGCGGCCGAAACCGGGCACCTGGTGTTTGGCACGCTGCACACCAGTTCTGCCGCCAAAACCATCGACCGCATCATCGACGTGTTTCCGGCGGAGGAAAAAGAAATGATGCGCGCCATGCTTTCGGAATCGCTGCGCGCGGTGATTTCGCAGGCGCTGCTCAAGACCAAGGACGGTAACGGACGGGTTGCGGCGCATGAGATCATGATCGGCACACCGGCGATCCGCAACCTGATCCGCGAAGCCAAGGTGGCGCAGATGTATTCGTCGATCCAGACCGGGGCTCAGCTGGGCATGCAGACGCTCGACCAGAACCTGCAGGATCTGGTCAAGCGCAACGTCATTTCGTCGGCTGAGGCGCGGACCAAAGCGATGAACAAGGATTTGTTCCCGGGGTAACCGATGAACCGCCGCAATCTTTATTTCGAAAGGTGAGCCATGGAAAGAGACCAGGCAGTTAAATTCATGCATGACCTGTTGCGGGCAATGGTGGCAAAAAAGGCATCCGACCTCTTCATCACCGCCGGCTTCCCGCCGGCGATCAAACTCGACGGCAAGATGATGCCGGTTGCGAACCAGCAGCTCACCCCGCAGCATACTTCCGATCTCGCCCGCGGCATCATGAACGACCGGCAGGCTGCCGAATTTGAGGCGACCAAGGAATGTAATTTTGCGATCAACCCGGCTGACATCGGCCGTTTTCGGGTCAGCGCCTTCATTCAGCAGAACCGCGTGGGCATGGTGCTGCGGACCATCGTATCCGCTATACCCAAATTCGAGGAACTCGGCCTGCCCCCGGTGCTGCAGGACGTGGTGATGTCCAAGCGCGGGCTGGTCATCATGGTCGGCGCAACCGGTTCAGGCAAATCGACGACGCTCGCCGCCATGGTGGGCTATCGCAACGAGAACAGTTACGGTCACATCATCACCATCGAGGATCCGATCGAGTTCGTGCACGAGCACAAGAACTGCCTCATCACCCAGCGCGAAGTCGGCGTTGACACCGATTCCTGGCATGCCGCGCTCAAAAATACGCTGCGCCAGGCGCCCGACGTGATCCTGATCGGCGAGATTCGCGACCGCGAGACCATGGATTACGCGATTGCCTTTGCGGAAACCGGCCACCTGTGCATGGCGACGCTGCACGCCAACAGCGCCAACCAGGCGCTCGACCGCATCATCAACTTTTTCCCCGAAGAGCGCCGCAGCCAGCTGCTGATGGATCTGTCGCTCAATATGCGCGCCCTGGTGTCGCAGCGCCTGATACCGAAGAAAGACGGCAAGGGCCGGGCGTGCGCGGTCGAAATCATGCTCAATTCGCCGCTGATTTCCGACCTCATCTTCAAGGGCGATGTGCACGAGATCAAGGCCATCATGGCCAAGTCGCGCGAACTCGGCATGCAGACTTTCGACCAGCATCTGTTCGATCTTTACGAGGCCGGCGCCATCAGCTACGAGGACGGGCTGCGCAACGCCGACTCGGTCAACGAACTGCGCCTGATGATCAAGCTGAACAGCAAAGATGCCAAGGAAAAAGACGTGATGACCGGCATTGAGCATCTGAACATCGTATAAGCCGGCACGGCGATGCCGGGTTAAATGCGCTTATCGGGCGGCGGCGCGCAGCCGGTCAGCAAGCGCAAACTCTCCACAGGCGCCGGATCAGCAGTCCGGCGCCTTTTTCATGTCCGCTTATGCCTATTGCGTTCGATCTCCAGACTTTCTTGATTGCGGCGGCGACGGTTGCCGCGGCGTACGTCATATTCGGCATTACCGCGTTCGGTGCAGCGTTGTTCACCATCCCCGTGCTGTCGCATTTCTTTCCCCTCGATTTCGTGCTGCCGATGGCGGTATTGCTCGACGTTGCCGCTGCGCTGGCGCTGGGCCGCCGCTTTTCGCGCGGCGCGGACAAATCCGAGCTCAAGTGGCTCGCGCCGTTTTCGCTCGCCGGCGCGGTGGCCGGGGTCACGCTGCTCGTCACCTTGCCGCGCCACGCGACGCTGCTCGCACTGGGAGTATTCCTGCTGGCGTACGGCGCTTTTTCGCTGCACGAGGGCATTCCCTCGCGCATGGTGAGCCGGGGGTGGGCTCCGCTGTCGGGATTCACCGGCGGCGCCATGGGCACGCTGTTCGGCGTCGGCGCGCCGCCTTATGCCATCTACCTTGCGCGGCGGCTGGCCGACAAGGACGCGCTGCGCGCCACGCTTTCCAATATGGTGCTGCTTTCGGTGTCGATCCGCGCGCTGGTGTTCACCGCCGGCGGTCTCATGCTCGCCGACCGTCTCGTCGGGTTTGCCATGCTTGCGCCTTTTGCGCTCGCAGGCCTGTGGGCGGGCAATCGTATCCACGGACGTGTTTCGCGTGAAGCGGTATTGCGTTTCGTGAGCGTGCTGCTGGTGGTGATGGGGCTGTCGCTGCTGGTGCGCGTACTGGCATGATGCCTGTTCACTGCAGGGTTTGATGCTATGAGCAGATTCGATCTCGCTGTCATTGGTTCCGGCCCCGGCGGCTACCGTGCTGCAGTGCTTGCTGCGCTGCGCGGGCTGAAGGTCGTGATCGTCGAGAAGGGTGATTGGGGCGGCTGCTGCCTGAATCGCGGCTGCGTGCCAAAAAAAGCCTGGTATCACAGCGCCCGGCTGGTTGCCGCCAGCCGCGGACATGCGGCGCGCGGTATCGAGGGCGCGCTGCACGGCGATTTGGCGCAAGCCTGGCGTCATCAGCATGCGGTTGTCGCCAGCGTGCGCGAGAGCTATGTCGATTACCTGAAGCGTCTCGGCGTGACCCTGCTGCAGGGCGCCGCGCAATTCGCAGACCGCAACACGCTGACGGTGGCCGGATCACGGCGGATCGCCGCCGGTCATGTCATCATCGCCACAGGCTCGACGCCTTTTGTGCCGCCCAATCTGCCGCTGTGCCGTGATCGCATCCTTACGACCGATGACTTGTTCGACCGTCGCGTGCCCGCAGGCAAGCGCATTGCGGTCATCGGCTCCGGGGTCATCGGCAGCGAATTCGCTTTCATCCTCGGCATGCTGGGCCAGGAGGTGGTATGGCTTATGCAGCAGGTACCGCTTGCGCACAGCCGTTTCAGCGTGCCGGCGCGCAAAGTACTGCTGGAAGCGTTGGCCGAGTACGGTATCGGCGCGCGCACCGCGAGCCGCGTCGTGCACGCCGACACCGGCGCCGACAAGGTGGTGTTGACGCTCCCTGACGGCAGCCGGGAGACGGTCGACTGGGTATTGCTGGGCGCCGGCCGCCGGCCGCATACTGCCGGTCTGGACCTGCCGGCTGCCGGCGTTGAAGTGGACGACGCAGGATTTATCCGGGTCGATGATTATCAGCGGACTGCGGCGCAAGCGGTTTACGCCATCGGTGATGTGGCGAATCGCGCCATGACCTCGAACCATGCCCTGGCCGAGGCCGCGGTTGCCGTCGGCAATATCGTTGCGCCGCAATCGTGTCGGCGTGACAGCCGGGCCGTGCCCGAAGTCATCTATTCCGCGCTGGAATTGGCGCGAATCGGACTCAACGAAGATCAGGCGGAAGCGCTGGGGCTGGAACCCGCCATCGGGTTTTCCGCGTTTACGGCCAATCCGGCCGCGCTGGGGCAGGGCGATGCGCGCGGTTTCGTGCGCATCGTTGCGGATACCGACACGGGCCACCTGCTGGGGGCGGAAATCGTCGGCAGCGATGCATCCGAGCTGATCCACATGACGGGACTCGATTTCGGGAGTGGTGAGGCGCTGAAGCGCCTGGCTGGAATGGCTTACAATCATCCGGCGCGCGCCGAGGAAATTCTCAACGCCACCGAAACGCTGGCGGCGAAGTGGGGCTTGCAGAAAGAAATCTTTGGCGTGGCCGCTGTGCCGCCGTCAGGAAAACAGGAATAATAACCGCGCCGGGGCTGTATACGGTTTGCAGGCGATAAACGAGGCCAAGGCATTGGAACAGTTCGCAACTCAGGTCACGCAGTATATCCCCCGGCTGCGCCGCTATGCGCGGGCGCTGACGGGGGAACGTGCTGCCGCGGACGACCTGGTGCAGGATACGCTGGAGCGGGCTTGGAACAAGCTGCATTTATGGCGGGACGGCAGTGATTTACGGGCCTGGCTTTTTACCATCATGCACAACTTGTTCGTTAATCAGGTCCGACGGCACGCCGCGGACAGGTTTGTTTCGCTGGATGGCGATGCAATGGATCTGCAGGAGTCCGTGCCGCAGTCCGATGCGCTGGAAATTCGCGATCTGGACAAGGCGTTGCGCGGCCTTCCCGAAGAGCAGCGCGAAGTGCTGCTGTTGATCAGCCTGGAGCAATTGTCCTATCAAGAAACGGCAAAGACGCTCGGCATTCCGGTCGGCACCGTGATGTCCCGATTGTCGCGGGGGCGCGAACGCCTGCGCCGCAGCATGACGGGATTGCCGGAAGCCGCCACTTTGAGAGTAGTCAGGTGAGCACACTTTCCGTCACCGAGTTCGATTTGCACGCCTATGTTGACGGCACCCTGCCGGAGGCACGCCGCGCCGATGTCGAGGTTTATCTGGCCAGCCATCCGGAAGATGCGGAAAGACTGGTGGTTTACCGCCGGCAGAACGAAGAACTGCGCGCGCTGTTCGATCCGGTGCTCGAGGAGCCCGTACCCCGGCGGCTTTTTCAGGCGCGCCGTACGCGCTGGTTACGGTCATCGCTGCGTTATGCGGCAGTAGTGGCCTGGATTGCAGCCGGTGGCGTGATTGGCTGGCACTTGCAGGCATTCAACAGCGGGCGCGCCGCCGAAACGACCGCTTGGGCGCGCCGCGCGGCGGTCGCGCATGTCGTTTACAGTCCTGAGGTGCGGCATCCGGTCGAAGTCGGCGCCGATCAGGAAACGCACCTCGTCAACTGGCTTTCCAAGCGGCTTGGCGCGCAACTCAAGGTTCCCCACCTTGGCGGAATCGGCTACACGCTGGTCGGCGGACGGCTGTTGCCGGGCGACCGCGGTCCTGTCGCGCAGTTCATGTATCAGGACGGCAAAGGCCAGCGGCTGACGCTTTACGTACGCAGCAACCCCGATGAAACGCGCGAGACCGCATTTCGCTTCGCCCAGGAAAATAAGGTCGGTGTGTTCTACTGGCTGGATAACAAACTCGGTTATGCGCTATCCGGCGAAGTCGAGAAGGCCGAGTTGCTGCGCGTGGCAACAGCGGTATATCGCCAACTCAATCCCTGATATATCCAGTCGCGCTTAATATTCATTGCGCGCGCGTTTTTAAGTACGCGAACTGTCGCAGTGATACGCTTGCGCCCGCAAGACGCGTTTCGGTCTGGCAAAACCCAAGGCGGGCCATATCTATTCGGCAAACCAGGCATGCTGCGCAAAAATCAATTTAACTAATTGATTTAATTGATATTAAATAGACACCCCTGATGCGGGGCAATGGCTTAAGGGGAATGCTGATGATGCCTGGGGAGGTGAAGCGGCGCGGGAATGGCCAGCGGCATAACAAGCGGTACAACAATTAAGGCGTTACAAATAAAAACGGGAGCCGGTTACCCAGCTCCCGCAATTTACGCAAACAACAACTACTTCTTGGCTGCTTTCTTCTTAGCTACTTTTTTCTTTGCTTTTTTCTTCGCTGCCATCATAGTCTCCTTAAAGTTAACTTAGGCATCGTTCTAGTGCGGTGTTGGTTCCGCACTCCCTTGCATAACTCCAAACAACTTGCATCGCTGCTTCGTCGTTTTTCCTGAAAAATCAGGAAAGTCATGCTCGGTGCGCCAATTCTATGTCACAGTGAAAAAAAATTGCAACACCTTTGTAAAGGTTTTTTGACGTTGGAATATTGCCTGTGTGTTTGCCGCAACAGCAAAAAGTACGATCGGTGCCGCCAAAAACGGTTGCCGTCGTTGCCAAAAAGATGCGGTAACGTACAGTCAAGGCAGCAGAATTTCCCGGGCCATAAGTTCGGCGACGCTTTCGCGTTCCCGGACAAGGTGTGACGAATTACCGTCGACCATCACTTCCGCTGCCCGGGGACGGGTGTTGTAGTTCGAACTCATGCTCATGCCGTAAGCGCCCGCCGACATGATGGCTAGCAGATCGCCTTCGCTTACCGCCAGCTGTCGTTCGCGCGCCAGGAAGTCGCCGCTTTCGCACACCGGCCCGACGATGTCATAGGACTTCCCCCCCGGTGTACAGGCGGTGACGGGAAGCACGTCGTGCCAGGCGTCATAAAGCGCCGGCCGCATCAGATCGTTCATCGCCGCATCGACGATGGCAAAGTTTTTTTCCTCGCCGTGTTTCAGATATTCGACGCGGGTCAGCAGGATGCCGGCATTGCCGGTGAGCAGCCGGCCGGGTTCAAGCAGTAGTTTCTGCGGGCGTTTGCCGATAAGCCCGGTCAGGGTATGCGCATAATCGTCGAGTGCCGGCGGCGCTTCATCGCGGTAGCGAATGCCCAGACCGCCGCCCAGATCCAGGTGGGAGATTGCGATGCCTTCCCGCTCCAGACGGTCGAGCAGATCGAGGATCTTTTCGAGCGCCGCCGCAAACGGTGCAATCTCGGTCAGCTGCGATCCGATATGGCAGTCGATGCCCTCGATCCGGATATGCTGCAGCTTGCGCGCCCGACGGTACAGCGCGGGCGCGTCATCATAGGCCACGCCAAACTTGTTCTGCCTGAGTCCGGTGGCAATGTAGGGATGGGTGCCGGCATCGACATCGGGATTGACGCGCAGGCTGATGGGGGCGACCTTGCCCAGTTCGCCGGCGACACGGTCAAGCCGGTGCAGTTCGCTTTCGGACTCGACGTTAAAGCACAGGATGTCGGCCGCCAGCGCCTGGCGCATCTCTTCGGCCGACTTGCCGACCCCGGAAAACACGATTTTGCACGGGTCGCCGCCGGCACCCAGCACCCGCGCCAGTTCTCCTCCGGACACGATGTCGAAGCCGCTGCCCAGGCGCGCGAACAGGTTGAGGATGGCGAGGTTGGAATTGGCCTTGACCGCATAGCAGACGAGGTGAGCGCGGTCGCGGAAGGCTGTGTCGAACGCGCGGTAGGCGTCGGTCAGAGCCGCGCGTGAATAAACAAAGCACGGCGTGCCGTGCTGTTCTGCAATGCGGTTCAGCGGAACGGCCTCGGCGTGCAGTTCCCGGTTTTTATAACTGAAATACGTCACGGCCTGGACGGGTCCGGCACGCCGCTTTTCTGCCGATCCTGCGCTGGCGCAGGTTCGGCTGATTGGGTTTCAGGCTTGGGTTTCGGCAGATAAAGCGGCCCCTTGTAGCCGCAGGCGCCGAGCGCGGCAACGAGAACAGCGGGCAGAAGAAAAGCGAGGACGCGCATGATGTGGGTCAATCGCAGCAAGTGGAACGGCTCGAATATTAGCACAGGCCGCATCGGGCATGGCGCCGCCCGCAGTTCGTTCGCGGTTGGTCTTAGACCAGCAGGTAGCGGTAGCCGCCGGTCTTGATTTCCATCCTTCGCGCCGCATAGTCCGGCACCATGCGCGCCACCGTTTGCCAGAAGCGCGGCGAATGGTTCATTTCCCTGAGATGCGCGAGTTCGTGGGCGACCACGTAATCAATTAGATACATGGGCATTTGGATCAGCCGCCAGTTCAGACGGATGCGCCCGTTGCTGTGGCAGCTGCCCCAGCGGCCGCGGGCGTTGGATAAACGGACTTCCGGTGCGGCGACGCCGATCTGCGAGTGAAAATGCGCGATTCGCTGCCGAAAGCAGGGCAGCGCCTGCTGTCGCAGCCAGCCGGCGACAGCCTGCGCAATTGCTGGTGGTGTCGCCGCCGCATTACCGAGCACCAGCCGGTCCTCATCAGCGCCGATCTGCCGATGATCCGGCAGCAGCGTCAATCTTAGCGGTTTCCCCAGCAGCATGAGCGATTCTCCGTCCCGCCAGTGCAGAAGCGGCGCGCTGCGCTGTTGCCAATCGGCGAGCTTCTTCAAAACCCAATGGGCATGCCGGTGCAGCAGTTGCTCGATTGCGTCGTGGCTGGCGCGCCACGGCGCGCCGACGCGCAGGCCGCGCTCATCGATGGTGAGGGTAATGGCGCCGCGGCGCCGGCGGCGTTTCACGCGATAAGTCACGCACACGCCGCCAAGGTCGATACAAAACGACGATGGCGCCGCGCTTTCACGCCATTCGGGCGGCAGCTCCAGTCCGGCGGCTTCAGGAGGCATGGGTGCCGATGCGCTGCATTTCGGACTCGATCCAGTGCTCGACCTGCCAGTTGAGGTGCTCGGCGCTCACATTGTGCGGGGAGATCGGCGCGCCTATGCTGACCGTGATCAGCCCGGGATGCTTCAGAAAGGCATTGCGGCGCCAGAACTCCCCGGCATTGTGCGCAACCGGCAGCACCGGCGCCGCGGTTTTAACCGCCAGCCAGGCGCCGCCAGGGTGGTACTTGCCGCGCTTGCCGGGCGCGATGCGCGTGCCTTCAGGGAACATCACGATCGAGAAACCCTGCTTGAGCCGCTCGCGGCCCTGAGCGAGCGTCTGTTTCAGCGCGCGCGTACCGGCGCGGCGGTCGATGGCGATCGGCGAGAGCATCGCCAGTCCCCAGCCGAAGAACGGCACCCACAACAACTCGCGCTTGAGCACCCACACCTGCGGCGGGAAGATCACCTGATAAGCCAGGGTTTCCCACGCCGACTGGTGCTTGGACAGAATGATGCAGGGCTCGCGCGGGATATGCTCGCTGCCGATCACGCGATAGCGTATGCCGCAGAGAATACGCACCGCGGCGATGTTGATCCGCGCCCAAGTGGAGATGATGCGGTAGCGGGTCAGCGGCGCGAATGGAAAGGTGCCAAGCGCGATGACCGCGAAAAGCGGGGTGATGACGGTCTGGAACAGGGCGAACAGACAGGACCGGACGGCAATGCCCGGTTTCATTGAATAAGCGATTTCACGGCTTCGGCCAGGTCGGTGAAAACCTGCGTGCCGGGCGGCAGGCCGCCGTCGCGCCTGGTTTTCTCGCCCTTGCCGGTAAGCACCAGTATCGGTTGCGCGCCGACCGCGGCCGCGGCCTGAAGATCGCGCAGGGAATCGCCTATGCTCGGCACGTCGCGCAGATTGGTTTTGAAGCGCCGCGCGATGTCCTCGAACAGGCCGGTTTTGGGTTTGCGGCAGGCGCAGCCGGCGTCCTGCGCGTGCGGACAAAAGAATATGGCGTCGACGCGGCCGCCGACCAGACCGAGCGCGCGGTGCATCTTGTCGTGAATGGCATTGAGCGTCGCCATTTCAAACAGGCCGCGTCCCACTCCCGACTGGTTGGTCGCCACCACCACATGGCAACCAGCCTGGTTGAGCAGCGCGATTGCCTCCAGGCTGCCGGGAATGGGTTTCCATTCCCCCGGGCTTTTGATATAGGCCGCGCTGTCGTGGTTGATGACGCCGTCGCGGTCGAGGATGATGAGTTTCATGAGAGGTGAGAGGCGGGAGGCGAGAGGTGTAAAAGCCTGGTGCTTTGATTCATGCGGCGAGCCTTGATATATCGGCTACCTGGTTCATTGCCGTGCGCAAGTCGGAGAGCAGCGCAAGGCGATTCTGCCTCAATCCAGGGTCGTCCACCATAACCATGACGGAGTCGAAAAAAGCATCGACCGGAGACTTCAGAACGGCGAAGGATTTCAGGTAACCGGTGAAATCGCCCTGCTTGAAAAGCGAAGCGGCTGCTGTCGAGGTTATCTTGAGCGCGTCAAACAGTGCGCGTTCCGCAGGATCTTTGAGCATACTCGCTTCGGCGTCCTGGAAAGACTCCCCTTTCCCCTGTGCCTGCCTGAGAATGTTGGCTACCCGTTTGTTGGCGGCAGCCAGGCTTTCTGCTTCCGGCAGCATCAAAAACGCGCGAACCGCGTCCAACTGTTGTGGAACCAGATTGATCCGCACTGGATTCATGCACAACACCGAGTCAACTTCGAGCGTGGAATACCCGCGTTCTTTGAGGTAGCCGGCGAAGCGATCGAAGATGAATGTCTCAAGATCAGTGTGCGCACCGCCCACGCGTCCGGCGTAACCTGCGAATGCCGCATTCACGAGTTCATGCAGCGAAAGCGGGAGCGAATGCTCAACGAGGATGCGCAATACTCCGAGCGCCGCCCGCCGCAAGCCGAAGGGATCTTTTTCCCCGCTGGGCTGTTGCCCGATGCCGAACAGGCCGGCGAGCGTATCGAGCTTGTCGGCAAGCGCCACCGCACAGGCCAGCGTGCCTTCAGGCAGCCGGTCGCCGGCAAAGCGCGGCTGGTAATGGGCGCCGACCGCGTCGGCCACCGCCTGCGGCTCGTTGTCATGCAAAGCGTAATAACGGCCCATGACGCCTTGCAATTCAGGGAACTCGCCCACCATGCCGGTGATGAGGTCGGCTTTGGACAACCATGCGGCGCGCTCGGCCAGCAGGGGATCGGCGCCGAGCATGCGCGCGATTTTTCCGGCCAGCAGCCGGATGCGCTCGACGCGCTCGAACTGACTGCCCAGTTTGTTGTGATAAACGACCTGCGCGAGTTGCGGAACGCGCTCCTCCAGCCGCAGTTTGCGGTCCTGGTCGTAGAAGAATTTGGCGTCGGACAACCGCGCGCGCAGCACGCGCTCGTTGCCGCGGATGATATTTGATGCATCGCTGGTTTTGATGTTGGACACGACCAGGAAACGCGGCAGCAGCCTGCCGGTCGTCTTGTCGAACAGCGGGAAATACTTCTGGTGCTGTTTCATCGACAAAATCAGGCATTCCTGCGGCACGTCGAGAAACTCGGCGCTGAATTGGCCTTCGTATACGGTCGGCGCTTCGACCAGTGCAGTCACTTCATCGAGCAGGGCATCATCGTCGATGAGCGTTGCGTCCTGGCCCGCCACTTTGCCGAGTTTTTTGACGATTTCGCTGCGCCGCACCTCAAAACTTGCCACGACCCTGCCTTCTTCGCGCAGGATGCGCTCGTAGTCGTCGGCGTGCTTTATGATGATCGGACCGGAGCTGAGGAAGCGATGCCCCTGCGTGTGGTTGGTGCTTTCAAGCCCGAGCACCTTGCCCGGGACGACATGCGCGCCGTGCAGCATGACCAGGCCGTGCACCGGACGCACGAACTGGGCGTCGCCGTCGCCCCAGCGCATGACCTTGGGGATGGGCAGGCGTTTGAGCGCTGCTTCGATTTTCAGCGCAAGATTGGTTTCCAGGTGCGCGCCTGCGGCCGACTTGCGGCAGGCGAAGATTTTTCCCTTGGGCGCGTCGATTTGCACCAGATCATCGACGCTCACGCCGTTCTTTTTCGCGAAACCGGCAAGCGCTTGCGTCGGTTTTCCATCGGCGCCCAGGCCTGCCTTGACCGAGGGGCCGGAGATTTCCAGCGCCTGGTCCGACCCCTTGTCCAGCACGTGCGTGATCGATACGGCGAGACGGCGCGGCGTCGCATAAGCGGTCGCGATGCTGTCCTGCCCCGCCAGCGTGTCCTGGCGCAGATCCTGCAGCAAGGCAGCGGAGAGCGTTTGCGATATGCGCAGCAGCGCCTTCGGCGGCAGTTCCTCGGTCAGCAGCTCGATGAGCAGCGTATCTTTCATTTTATTTTCATCTCACGCCGCCACTTTGTCGTGGCGCATCGGGAAGCCGAGCGCTTCGCGCGAGGCGTAATAGGCCTGCGCAATCAAACGCGACAGCACCCGCACGCGGCCGATGTAGGCGGCGCGCTCGGTCACCGAGATCGCGCCGCGCGCATCGAGCAGGTTGAAGGTATGGGAGCACTTCATGACCATCTCATAGGCCGGCAATACCAGTCCCGCTTCGACCAGGCGTTTGGCCTGCGCTTCGCAATCGGTAAACAACTGCAGCAGCCAGCTGACGTCGGCAAGTTCGAAATTGTATCTGGACTGCTCGACTTCGTTCTGGTGATAGACATCGCGATAAGTGACGCCGTCGACCCACACCAGATCGAACACGTTTTCTTTTCCCTGCAGATACATCGCCAGGCGCTCCAGACCGTAGGTGAGCTCGCCCAGCACCGGTTTGCAATCGAGCCCGCCGACCTGCTGGAAGTAGGTGTACTGCGTGACTTCCATGCCGTTGAGCCAGACTTCCCAGCCCAGACCCCAGGCCCCCAGCGTCGGCGATTCCCAGTCGTCCTCGACAAAGCGGATGTCGTTTGCCTTGGAGTCGACGCCCAGTTCCCTGAGCGAATCCAGGTAAAGATCCTGGAGATCGTCGGGCGAGGGCTTCATCACCACTTGGTACTGGTAGTAATGCTGCAGGCGATTGGGGTTCTCGCCGTAGCGTCCGGCCTTGGGTCGCCGCGACGGCTGCACGTAGGCGGCTTTCCACGGTTCCGGCCCGATAGCGCGCAGAAAGGTCGCGGTATGGAAGGTGCCCGCGCCGACTTCCATGTCATAGGGCTGCAGCAGGATGCAGCCGTGCCGGTCCCAGTACTGGTTAAGCGTGAGAATAATCTGCTGGAAAGTGATCATGTTGCGGCAATTGCTTGAAAACGCGGATTTTACAGGCTTTGCCGGCAAGCCGGAAACCGCATTAACGGGCGGCGGACAGCGACTACCCCTGGCGGCGTGCCGCCAGCCGTGTGCAGCCAAACGCGGCAGCCAGTAACAGCAGCGCCAGCCCGAGCACGCCATAGTTGCCCCAGAGTACGTAGGGCGTAGCGCCCTGATAACCCTGAACAGTGTGGGTGACGGTGGTGGCGGAAAACTCAGGGGCACTGCGCACAATGCGACCGTGCGGGTCGATGATCGCGGTAACGCCGGTGTTGGTCGCGCGCAGCATGGTGCGGCCGGTTTCCAGCGCCCGCGCCTGGGAGATTTGCAAATGCTGCTGCGGGGCGATCGAGCGGCCGAACCATGCGACATTGCTGACATTGGCGAGCAACGTCGCCTGCGGCAGCTGGCGGATGATTTCCTCGCCGAACACGTCCTCGTAGCAGATATTGACCGCGACGCGCTGACCGGCGACTTGCAGCGGCTGCTGATGGTCTGCGCCGCGCGAAAAGTCCTGCAGCGGAATGGCCAGCACGCTGACGATCCAGCCGAGCAGCGGGCGCAGGGGAATGAATTCGCCGAATGGCACCAAGTGCGATTTGCGGTAGGTTTGCGTAGTCGTGCTGCCGAACGAAAGCACGCTGTTGTAATAATCGCCGCTTTTCATTTTTTCCGGCACGCCGATCAGGATGTCGCCGTGGTTTTTCCTGGCGTGCGCGGCCACGCGCTCAAGGTAATCGGCCGGCACATCGTGCAGGAACAGGGGAAGGGCGGTCTCCGGCAGAATAATGAGTCTGCTGTCGCTGGCCTCAATCAGTGAGAGATAGGAATCCAGCGTGGCCCTGATGCTGTCTTCCCGCCATTTCATGTCTTGCGAAATATTGCCCTGAAGCAGGCTGACCGAAACGGGTGCGCCGTGGGGTTGTGTCCACTCGACTTGCTTCAAAGCCCATCCACCCAGCCAAAGAGCAAGCAGCATGAGGGCTGAGGGATGCGGGATGAGAAGCCAGCGGGAACCGCGCTGGCCAGTTGTTTCCTCCGGCTCCACTTTCCCACCTTGGCCATTGCCCGCAATGCGCGACCACAGCACGACAATCAATCCGGCCGTCGCGACTGTGGCCAGTGTGACGCCGTAGATGCCCAGTACCGGCGCGTAACCGGCAAGCGGGCCTGCGGGCACCTGGGAATAACCGATGGCGAGCCAGGGAAAGCCGGTAAACACCCAGCTGCGGGTCCATTCGAGCAGCACCCACACGGCGGGCATGAACAGCGCGAGTTTGAAACCGCTGGACAGGGGCGCTTTGGCGCAAAGATACCCGGCAAACGCGGGAAACAATGAGAGGAAAGCGCAGAACAGCAGTGTTGCGATGGCGGCGAGCGGCGCCGGCATGGCGCCGAAGTCATGCAGGCTGACGTAGACCCAGGATACGCCGCACAGAAACAGGCCAAGACCGAACGCGAATCCGCTGAGCGCCGCCTGTCGCGGTGCCGCCTGTTTCTGCCACAGGCGCAGCATGAGCACGAGCGTGACGATGGGCAGCGCAGACAGCGAAAACGGCGCGAAGCCCAGAACGGTTACGGCGCCGAGCAGAAAAGCGATGATGAATGATGAGCGATGGATGATGAGCGAAACCCGGCTGGTGAAGTTCGGCGACCCTTTTATTGCGTCGTCGTCCATCACCCTGTGCTTTTCGCTCATTGCTTGTCGTTTTTCTTCGACACTTGCAGTAAGTGCAGCCTGCGGCTGTCGGCGCGCAGAACCTTGAACGTCAGATTGTCGAGACCGATCTGTTCGCCGCGCTTTGGTACGCGGCCGAAACGTTGCAGCACTACGCCGCCTATGGTGTCGAATTCCTCATCGTCATAAGCCGTGCCGAACACGGAGTTGAAATCGGCGATCTCGGTGAGCGCCTTGACGCGGTACTGGCCGCCTTTTTCCTGGACAATGTTGTCCTCGATATCGTCAAAATCGTACTCGTCTTCGATGTCGCCGACGATCTGCTCCAGCACGTCCTCGATAGTGATCAGGCCGGAGACGCCGCCGTATTCGTCGACGACAATGGCAATGTGGTTGCGGTTCTTGCGGAATTCCTTGAGCAGCACGTTGAGCGGCTTGGCCTCGGGAATGAATACCGCAGGCCGCAACATTTCGCGCACGTTGAATTCTTCCTCGCCGGCATAGTAGCGCAGCAGGTCCTTGGCCAGGAGAATGCCGATCACGTCGTCCCGGTTGGTGCCGATTACCGGGAAACGCGAATGCGCGGTCTGTATCACCATCGGGATGAACTGGCCGGGCGATTCATTGATATCGATCACATCCATTTGGGAACGCGGCACCATGATGTCGCGCGCCCGCATTTCGGAAACCTGCATTACCCCTTCGATCATGGCCAGAGCATCGGCGTCGAGCAGATTGCGTTCGTACGCAGAACGCAGCAGATTGATCAGCTGCTCGCGGTCCTCGGGCTCGCGCATGATAAGCGCCGAGAGCCGCTCCAGAAGTGAAGGCCTGGTGTTGGGATTGGGATCGTCCATGTGGTCAAACAGCGACAGTTGGGAAAAGAAGGGCGCGGTGTTGACGAACTCTTGGAGCAGGGGGGATGCCCATTTTCATTCTCGCACCTTCATCTTTCCGCCTTGATCCTTTGCGTAAGGGGCAGAATAGCCGAGATTGGTGACGATTTTCGATTCGAGTTTTTCCATAATATGTGCGTCGGCATCGCGTTCATGATCATACCCCTGCAGATGCAGCATGCCATGCACCACCAGGTGCGCATAGTGCGCCGCCACGTTCTTGCCCTGGGCGCGGGCTTCGCGCGCGACGACCGGCGCACACAGCGCAAGATCGCCCACGAATGGGGGGGAGTCCTGGAGCACGAACGTCAATACATTGGTGGCATAATCCCTGCCGCGGTAATTGCGGTTGAGCGCCCGGCCCTCTGCCTGGCCGACGATGCGAACCGTGACGCGGGCATCGTTTTCAAGCGCGGCATGTGCCCATTTGCGCAACTGCGCGCGCGAAGGCAGATTGCGCGCAGCAGTTCCGAATTGCGCGGTGAAACGAAGTTTGGGGGCGCGGCCCGCCGTTCGCGGCCTGCCATCCTGCGCTAATCCACAGCGGGTCAAATTATTCGCTTTCATTTTTCAGAATGGTTTTCCGCCCCGCTGCCGGATTGCGGGAGGAGTAATTTTCGTAGGCGTTGACGATGCGCTGCACCAGGGGATGGCGTACCACATCCTCGCTCTCGAAGAATGTGAACGCGATGCCGCGCACCTTTTTCAGCACTTCACGCGCCTCGACCAGTCCGCTTTTCTGTCCGCGCGCAAGGTCGATCTGGGTAACGTCGCCGGTAATCACTGCCTTGCTGCCGAAGCCGATGCGCGTCAGGAACATTTTCATCTGCTCCGGAGTGGTGTTCTGCGCCTCGTCGAGAATGACGAATGAATGATTGAGGGTGCGGCCACGCATGAAGGCAAGCGGCGCGATTTCGATCGCGCCGCGTTCGAACATCCGGGTGACTTTCTCGTAACCCATCAAATCGTAGAGCGCGTCGTAAAGGGGGCGCAGATAGGGATCGACTTTCTGCGCCATGTCGCCGGGCAGAAACCCCAGACGTTCCCCCGCTTCGACTGCCGGGCGCACCAGCACGATGCGTTTCACATTGTCGCGTTCCAGGGCGTCGATCGCGCAGGCGACCGCAAGATAGGTTTTGCCGGTGCCGGCCGGCCCTATGCTGAAGGTTATGTCATGCGTCTGGATGTTTTGCAGATAATGCGTCTGGCGCAGCGTGCGACCGTGAAGATCCTGACGCCGAGTAATAAGCATCGGCGATTCGCCGGCTGCGGCCGCGGCCTGCCGCGGATTGGCGGCTTCGATCAGGCCCAGCTGCACGTCTTCCAGCGACAATGTATTTCCCGCTTGCTGATAAAAATTATGCAGTACCTTGGCGGCGATTTTGGTCTGCCCGGGCGCGCCGGTCAGCGCAAAACGTTCGCCGCGGCGCGCGATGCCGATGTCGAGCGCCGCTTCGATCTGGCGCAGATTTTCATCGAGTGCTCCGCACAGATTGGCGAGCCGCTGATTGTCAACCGGGGTAAAACTGATCTCGACGGGCTTCAATGGACTGTGGCGACGATTTCCCCGCGCAGCGAATGCGGCAGTGCGGCCGTGATGGTAACGTCGACGAATTCGCCAAGCAGCCGCGGTGCCCCGCGGAAATTGACCACCCGGTTATTGTCGGTGCGGCCGGCGAGTTCATCCGAATTCCGCTTTGCCCTGCCGCCGACAAGCACGCGCTGCCGGGTGCCGACCATGGCGCAGCTTATCGCTCGCGCCTGCGCCTCGATGTGCGATTGAAGTTGCTGCAGGCGCGCGATCTTCACATCGTGAGCCGTGTCGTCGGCAAATTCCGCTGCCGGCGTACCGGGGCGGCGGCTGTAGATGAAACTGAAGCCCGAATCGAAACCCACCTCGTCGATGAGCTTCATGGTGAGCGCGAAATCGACGTCAGTTTCCCCGGGAAAGCCGACGATAAAGTCGGATGATATTGAAATATCCGGCCGCATCTCGCGCAGCCCGCGGACAATCGATTTGTATTCGAGCACGGTGTAGCCGCGTTTCATCGCCGCAAGAACGCGGTCCGAGCCCGACTGCACCGGCAGATGCACGTGGCCGACAAGCTTGGGTATTCTGGCGTGGGCTTCGATCAGCCGCCGCGTGAATTCCTTGGGATGCGATGTGGTGTAACGGACGCGCGCTATGCCCGGAATTTCGGCGACGTATTCCAGCAGCAGTGCGAAGTCCGCCGTTTCGCCATCATCTGCGCGCCCTCGATACGCATTCACGTTCTGACCGAGCAGAGTGATTTCCTTGGTGCCCTGTTGCGCGAGTTCAGCCACCTCGGTCAGCACGTCTTCAAGCGGGCGCGATACTTCTTCGCCGCGCGTGTATGGCACCACGCAGAACGAGCAGTATTTGCTGCACCCCTCCATGATGGAGACATAAGCGGTGTGACCTTCCACCCTGGCCGGTGGCAGGTTGTCGAATTTTTCGATTTCGGGGAAGGTTATATCCACCTGCGGCTTGCCGCTGGCGCGCCGCGCTTCTATCATCTGTGGCAGACGATGCAGCGTCTGCGGGCCGAACACCAGATCGACATAGGGCGCGCGCGCGACAATGGCGGCGCCTTCCTGACTGGCGACGCAGCCGCCGACACCGATCAGGACTTGCGGATTGGCGCGTTTGAATTGTCTGACCCGCCCGAGGTCGTGAAACACTTTTTCCTGGGCTTTTTCGCGCACTGAACAGGTGTTGAAAAGAATCAGCTCGGCCTGCGCCGGATCGTCGGTTTTTTCCATGCCGCGCGCCACGCGCAGGATATCCGCCATCTTGTCCGAGTCATACTCGTTCATCTGGCAGCCGAAGGTTTTGATATAGACCTTCCCGATCACGGCTATTTCCCCCCGGCTTGCTGGATCCGGACCACTTCTTCGGGGGTCAGTATGAAGATGCGCGAGATATCACCCCGGTTATCCAGGGTGTAAAGCACTGTTGCCTGCGCAGGCAGATGCGCATGCACGATAGAACGGTTGTTGCGGTCGGTGATGCGCCCGCCGGGTGCGAGACGCAACACTTGCTGATTGATCTGAACCGCCGGGAGTGAACGTTGCGTGCCGGTGACGCCGAGTTTGCCATTGGCGGGCAGGACGCGCGTTAATTGGGCGTGACTGGGTAAAGTCAGCGCGAAGGTCAACACCAATCCGCCAAGGAAGGTACGCATCAATTAACAATAACACAACATAATCAAATACTTCAATCGCCTAATCCGGCGTGGATCGGAACTTTCACAAAGCTGAGGATAATCCTAATGATACTAATAAGGAGTGGTGGCGAGTCAGGGATTTGAACCCCGGACCAACGGATTATGATTCCGCTGCTCTAACCGCTGAGCTAACTCGCCACAGGAAGCGGCGCAGTCTAAAGAGCGAGGCTGGTCTTGTCAAGATAGTTCATTCGGCGGATTGGCAGATAAGTGTTAATAATCCAATAGTTGCAAGCCCGGAGTGCACATGCTACCTTGATTCGAATATATGAAAACCCCCTTGCGTTGCGCAACACAAAGTAAATGCTGTGAATAAATGGCTGCGTTTTGAGCACGCAGGCAAATCCGGCTTCGGCACGCTGCAAGGGGACATCATTACAGTACATGAGGGCGACATGTTGCAGCCGCCGCGCCCATCGAACTAATTCACATGCCCCGTAATTTTGACATCATTATCGTCGGCGGCGGGCTGGTGGGCGCAAGTCTCGCGCTGGCGTTGCGCTCCGCAGATCTGAGTGTCGCCGTGGTTGAGCCCGATCCTCCGATAACGCCTGCCGCAGAAGGCACGCGGGATAACCGCGTCTATGCCATCAGTCCCGGCAGCGCGGATTTTCTGAGCGCGTGCGGCATATGGCAAACGCTGCCGCAAGAACGCCTGGCCCGGGTCGAGGCCATGCAGATTTACGGGGACGATGACAGCTCGCGGCTTGATTTCAGCGCTTATGACGCCGGTTTGCGCGAACTGGCGTTCATTGCCGGGAACAGCTTGCTGCAGCAAGCGGCATGGCAGCGGCTGCGGGATTCCGGGCACGTTCAGGTGTTCAGCCCCGCGCGTTGCGGCGCCGTGCGCTGGAACGAGGATCATGCGGGATTGACGCTGGAAGACGGTACCGAACTGACGGCACGCCTCCTGGTGGGCGCCGACGGCGCCGGCTCCTGGCTGCGCACCCAGGCGGGCATCGTCGCCAGGCCGCGCGATTACGGTCAGCTGGGTGTGGTTGCCAATTTTGCCGCCGGGAGGCCGCATCAAGGCATTGCTTATCAGTGGTTCCGTCGCGACGGTGTGCTGGCATTGCTGCCGCTTGCGGACAATCATGTGTCCATGGTGTGGTCGACCGTGGAGCCGCGCGCTCGCGAGCTGCTCGCGCTCACGCCGCGCGAGCTGGCCGATGCAGTTGGTCTTGCCAGTTGTCGGACCGTGGGCGAATTGCAGCCGGTCACACTGCCGGCCGCTTTCCCACTTCGTATGCAACATGTTGAAAATATTGTAAAATCCAGAATCGCCCTGGTGGGAGATGCCGCGCACAGCGTGCACCCCCTTGCCGGGCAGGGCGTTAATCTCGGCTTTCGCGACGCGCGCGAACTGGCGCGGGTTTTAAGCGGGCGCGGCGCCCAGTCCGATTGCGGCGATTACGCATTGTTACGGCGCTACGAGCGGGCGCGCAAAGAGGATATTCTGGCCATGCAGTTGATGACTGACACGTTGCAGAAACTTTTCAACAACGATGCGGTCTGGCTAGCTCGGGCGCGCAATATGGGACTCAGGCTGGTCAACTGGCAGCCGCAGCTGAAGAACCTGCTGGTGCGGCAGGCTGTCGCTTGATTGAGTTAAGGTTAACGCCGCCGGGTTTTCATTTTTCAAGGATAGGTTCATGTCGAGAATGATGTCGAAAAGATTCGCAGCATGCCTGCTGATGGTATGGGGACTCGCCGCCGGTGGCGCCAATGCCGACGAGACCAAGGTCAGACAGCTGTTGCAGACCAAGTTCCCGACGATGATGGTGGACAGCGTGACCAAAGCGCCATTTGCCGGGCTTTACGAGGTGGTGCTCGACGGTGAAGTCGTCTACACCAACGACAATGTCGAGTATTTTCTTGCCGGCAATCTCTACGATGTGCGCACTTTGCCGCCGCGCAATCTGACGCAAAACAGCGCCGGCCAGACGGTGGCGAAAACCCTGAACGGCTCGCTCGACCAGGCGCTCAAGCGCGTGCACGGCAATGGCAAGCGCACGCTTTACACGTTCGAGGACCCGAATTGCGGTTATTGCAAGCAACTGCACCGGGAGCTCGCCAAGATCACCGATGTGACGGTCTATACTTTCCTGCTGCCCATCCTGTCGGCCGATTCGGTTGAAAAATCGAAAGCGGTGTGGTGCGCCAAGGACCGCGTCAAGGCATGGGACGATGTCATGACGAAAGCCGTGGTGGCGAACGGCAGCAGAACTTGCGATACGCCGATCGAGAAAAATATCCAGCTCATGCGTCGTTTCGGCATCCGTGGCACCCCTGCCATTTATCTTGCCAATGGCCAGCAGATCGGCGGTTACATCCCGGCCGATAAAATCGAGCAGGCACTGAACTCGGCCCCGTCAAAGTAGGATGGCGGCAACGGGCCGTCCCCGGTCAACAGACGGGGCGGCGCGGCGTTTAAGTCGGCATGTCCGTCGCAATTTTGCCCGTATTCCGAAGGCACAATGCCGGTGCGCGGTTGCGCCTGACAGTGGCGATCGCCATCTCCGCGCTCATCCACTCATGGCTTGCGGCGGGCATAAAGGTCGAGGCAACCCGCCGCGCCGCAGCGCGGCCCTATACTGCGATCTCTGCGAGACTGGAGCCGGCGGCGCCGTCCGTCCCGCTTACGCTGTCCCGGACATCTTCCGCATCGGTGTCGGCGCCTGCCGCGGATAATGCCGTAACACGGGTTGTCGAAGACACGGCCGGACGGGATCTTCCCGGCGTGCCGCGATCAACCGTCGCCGAGCAATCCCCCGGTCCGCCGATGGCGCCGGAAATTCCCGCCGCGCCTGCTTCCGGTCCGACATTACCGCCGATTCCCGACCCTGTTTATTATCCCGCGCGCCAGCTTGATGTTTATCCCGCGCTGCTGGAGCCGATCCGTCTGGCTTATCCGGAGCACGCGTTACGCGGGGAAGTAAGCGGTAAAGTGACGGTGTTGCTGTTGATCGATGATAACGGCCTCGTAAATGAGGTATCGGTGGTGGAGGCCGAGCCGGCGGGATATTTCGAGGAGGCGGCGCGCGCCGCATTTTCCGAGATACGCTTTACGCCGGCGCGCAAGGACGGCCGGGCGGTGAAAAGCCGCGTGTTGATCAGCGTCAGCTACGGCGCTGCACAGCCGCAGAACGCGTTGCGCTAGCGCAGTTGCTGATTATCAGAGGGAACGGGGAAACCGTTCGGCAGCAGCACCCACATCCGCAAAGGCTGTTTCATGCTTCCTGCTTCACGCGCCGCTTCTTCACCGAAACCCCAGAAGAAATCCGCGCGCACCGCACCGCGGATTGCGCTGCCGGTATCCTGCGCCAGCATGAGACGGTGGAGCGGTCGGGCGCTGTTGGGCCAGGTCGTCGCAAGATAAACCGGCGCACCCAGCGGCACAAAACGCGGATCGATCGCCACGCTCCTGCGCGCGCTCAGCGGCACGCCCAGCGCACCGAGCGGGCCCGGCAGCCCGGCCGGCAGCTCGCGGAAAAATACATAACGCGGATTGTGGTTCAGCAACTCATGGAGTTTCGCCGGATTCTGCCGCGCCCATGCCTTGATGCCCTGCATGGAGGCGCGTTCGAGCGGCAACTCGCCGCGCTCGGCCAGCAGGCGTCCGATGGAGCGGTAAGGATGCCCGTTCTGGTCGGCAAAACCGACGCGCATGATTTCGCCGTCATCCAGCTGTATGCGTCCGGAACCCTGGATTTGCAGGAAAAAAAGATCGATGGCGTCATCGACCCACGCGATTTCCCGGCCGCGTACCGCGGCTTTGCCAGCTTCGATCTGGGCGCGGTCGTAGTAGGGCACGACGCGCCGTCCCTCGATTCGACCGCGCATGTGCATGCCCTTCAGTTCTGGATGCTGTTCGGTGAGATCGATCACCAGCAGATCGTCGGGCGCGCCGTACAGCGGATGGCGATAACGCCCGGACGGTTTGCGGCTGCCGCGCAGCAGGGGCTCGTAATAGCCGGTGATCAGGCCTTCGTGGCCGCCGGCGGGATTCGAGAGCCGGTACGGCGTAAAATTAGACTCGAAGAAACTGCGCGCAGTGTCGCGGTCGGGATTATTGATTTGCAGGGCCGCCGCGCACACATCGCGCCAGGCTTCCTGGTTTTTGAGCGCGCTGCAGCTTGTGAGAAATGCGTCCCAGGCGGACGCCGGATCCTCTGCACGCCAGTCGGGAAGATTTTCCCACGCCGCGCGCGCGAGCGCCGCCGCACTGCCGGCGCCAAGGGGCGCAGGTTTGTCCGGACCCGGGGCGGGTTTTGTAATCGGTGCCGGTGCCGGTGTTGGCGCAGGAGCGGGTGGGACGGCGGGTTGAGGCGGCGCCGGGGCCGGGGTCTGGCAACCGGCGAGCCATAGTACTGCGCAGCAAAACACCCAGCGCGCTCCACGCAGCTGGATTTTAGGTATCGATTCGTTAAAGTAAGACATCTTCAATCGGCGGATTATAGCCGGCTTATGTGGGAGGGCCCCTTGTTCTGGTTATTGCTCGAGGCCGGGATCGCGTTGCTGATCCTTGTTTTTATCGTGTGGTGGACCTGGCCGCGTAAAAAATCCGGTGGCAATTCGCACTCAGAAACGGACAAGCGTTAATTCAGGAAACGCCGGATCATCAGGTTGCGCCTTTCTGCAGCCGGATAAAGCGGAACCAGCCGCCGGCAAGCGCGGGTTCGTCATGCGCCACCCGCAGTCCCGGGACTTTTTCCAGCGCCTGTTCAAATACGACGTCGGTGCGGGTGGCGATGTTCGCGGCCAGTGGGCTGAGCAGCCGGCGCAGCGGCGCACGCGCCCCCGGTCGCAGAAATTTGTCGAAAATCAGAATCATGCCGCCGGCCTTCATTACCCGGGCCGTTTCCTGCAGCGCTTTCGCGGCATCGGGCACCACTGCCAGGATCAGGTGCAGCACGGCGTAGTCGAAGCAGGCGTCTTTGAACGGCAGCGCCTGGCTGTCGCCCTGTACCCACCTGATGTCGAGGCCTTCAGCGCGTGGCAGCGCGCGTTCGAGCATCGCGCGCGTGATGTCGAGACCGGTGTAGCGGTGGCAGGCGGGAACGAACGGCAGATCAAGACCCGTGCCGATACCGTTCAGAAAAACTTCGCATGGGCCGTCGCGCGGCAGTTGTTGCAGGTTTGTTGCGCGGGCTTTCGCAAACGCAGGTTTGGCAACAAGATCGTAGAAGGGCGCGAGCAGGGTATAGCTGAGCCGGAGGCTCATGATGCGCGACGATGCATGGATGCGTGACGCCGAACTGCGCTGCCGGGCGCATCAGGGGCGCCGTGCGACCCGGATTCAGCACCCAAGGTTTCGCCTAATGCAGCACCCTCGGCATGCTGAGGGTGAATTCGGGGATGGCCGCATCGAACTTGACCCCGTCTTCGGCCACCATCTGGTAGCTGCCGCGCATGGTGCCGACCGGTGTCGCTATCGCGGTGCCGCTCGTATACTCGAAACTCTCGTTTGGCCGCAGGTACGGCTGTTCGCCAACCACGCCCAGGCCCTTCACTTCCTGCACCTGGTTATTGGCATCGGTGATGATCCAGTGGCGGCTGATGAGTTGCGCGGAGGCGTTGCCGTTGTTGGTGATCGTGATGGTATAGGCGAACACGTAGCGCCCGCCATCAGTGTCCGATTGCTCGGGGATGAAAGCGGTGCGCGTTGCGACCTTGATCTCGTATTTGTTTTCGGGCATGGAGTCATTTCACACGAATTTCCGGCGGCAGGCAAGCCGCAAAATCATGCATGCGGCCGCATTTTAAGCAAGGAAAACCTTACACTTCGCTGCCGGGAAACGGGTAAAATGCCCGCGTCGCATCTGGTGTTATTAAAATAAAACGCATGATTTACAGGATCGCGCCCAGCATACTTTCCGCCGATTTCGCCAGGCTCGGAGAAGCGGTGCAGAACGTCGTCGCCGCCGGCGCCGATCTGGTGCATTTCGACGTGATGGACAACCATTACGTGCCCAATCTGACAGTGGGGCCGCTGGTGTGCGAAGCAATCCGTCCGCTCACCAAAGCGCTGATTGACGTGCATTTGATGGTGAAACCGGTCGACCGCATCATTCCCGATTTCGCCAAGGCCGGCGCCGATATCATCTCGTTTCATCCGGAAGCCTCTGATCATATCGATCGCACCATCGCGCTGATCAAGGATCAAGGATGCCGGGCGGGGCTGGTTTTCAACCCCGCCACGCCGCTGACTTACCTTGATCATGTGCTCGATAAAATCGATCTGGTGCTGATCATGTCGGTCAACCCCGGCTTCGGCGGCCAGAAATTCATTCCTGAGGCGCTCAACAAACTGCGCGCCGCGCGCGGCAAAATCGCTGCCAGCGGCCGCGATGTCTGGCTTGAGATCGATGGCGGCGTGAAAGTCGATAATATTGCCGAAATCGCGCGCGCCGGCGCCGATACCTTTGTCGCCGGTTCGGCCATTTTCGGCACCAAAGACTACAAGTCGGCAATCGGTGCGATGCGCGCCGAACTCGCCAAAATTTAGTCCGCTGTTTTCCCAACGGTTATTTTCGGAGACCCCGTGAGCGTCAAGTTCCCCCTGCGCGTCAAAGCCGTCATGATCGATCTCGACGGCACGCTGCTCGACACCATCCCCGATCTCGCGGCGGCGGCCAACATGATGCTCGCGGAACTGGGCAGGCCCGCGCTCGACGAGTCCCTGATCCGCACTTTCGTCGGCAAAGGTATTCCCAGACTGGTCGAGCGTGCGCTCACGGGTTCGCTGGACGGCGCGGCAGATGCGGGCTTGTTCGAAACAGCGCTGCCGATTTACGAACGCTGCTATGCTGCCGTCAACGGCAAACATACCGTGCTTTACCCCGGCGTGATCGCGGGACTCGAGCGCATGCGCGAACAGGGATTTCCACTGGCATGCGTCACCAACAAATCGGAACGCTTCACGCTGCCGCTGCTCGATCACATGCAGCTTTCCGCTTACTTCTCAATGGTGGTGGCCGGAGATACGCTGCCGAAAAAAAAGCCCGATCCGCTGCCGCTGTTGCACGCGTGCAGCGGGTTCGGCATAGTGGCAAGCGCCATGCTGATGATCGGCGATTCGCTGAATGACGCACAGGCGGCGCGCGCCGCGGGCTGTCCGGTGTTTTGCGTCACGTACGGTTATAACGAAGGGCAGGATGTGCGCGAGCTCGACATTGATGCTATAGTAGAGTCGTTATTTGATGCTACACAGTTGATTCAAAAGGGATAATTGGTCATGCTCCGCGCGGAACACGGAATACGCAGACAGGCGGTTCTCGCCTGGGAACAGTGGCGTCGCTGGCGCCGTTAATTCGTTCCAGAGCGCCGGTTTCGTATCGGCGCGCCGCTGTTGTTTACCCGTATCCGTATTGGTGGAGTGACTGATGACCGAAGCTGAATTCAACCGGCTCGCCGCAGCGGGCTATAACCGCATCCCGCTGGTGCTCGAGACCTTTGCCGATCTCGATACCCCGCTTTCCATCTACCTCAAGCTTGCCAACCGGCCTTATTCCTATTTGCTCGAGTCCGTCGTCGGCGGCGAGCGTTTCGGCCGCTATTCCTTCATCGGCCTGGCTGCCGAAACGCGCATCGAAGTGCGCGGCCATAACTGCGCCGAATTCTGCGGCAGGCAGGCCGTCAGCCAATCCGTCGAAAACGACCCCCTCGAATTTATCGACGCATATTTGTCGCGCTTCAAAGTCGCTGAGGATGCGCGCCTGCCGCGCTTTTGCGGCGGGTTGGTCGGCTATTTCGGCTACGACACCGTGCGTTATATCGAAAAGCGGCTGGCCGGCACCAGCAAACCCGATCAACTCGGCACGCCTGACATCCTGCTGCTGGTTTCCGAGGAAATTGCCATCGTCGATAACCTCTCGGGCAAGCTCTCGCTGGTGGTCTATGCAAAGCCGGATCAGCCCGGTGCTTACCACAACGCCAGGAGCCGGCTGGCGGAGTTGCTCGGGAAGTTGCGCGATCCGGTTGCCATTCCGGCGGACAACGCGGCGGACAGCGCGGCGGTATCCGAGCCCGCGGTTTCGGGTTTTGGCGAGCAGCAGTATCACGCCGCGGTGGAGCGCGCAAAGCGCTACATCTTTGAAGGCGACATCATGCAGGTGGTGCCGTCGCAGCGCATGTCCAAGCGTCTTCATGCGACGCCGCTGGCGCTGTATCGCGCGCTGCGCACGCTGAATCCTTCGCCCTACATGTTCTATTTCGACTTCGCCGATTTTCATGTCGTCGGCGCCTCGCCCGAGATTCTGGTGCGGCTTGAAGGCGATGTCGTCACCGTGCGTCCGATCGCCGGCACGCGCAAGCGCGGCGCCACACCGGCGGAGGACGCCGCGCTCGCCGAAGAACTGCTGGCGGACGCCAAGGAGCGCGCCGAGCACATCATGCTGGTCGATCTTGGCCGCAACGATGCCGGCAGAGTCGCGCAGACCGGCACGGTGCGCGTGACCGAGCAGATGGTGATCGAACGTTATTCGCACGTGATGCATATCGTGTCCAATGTGGAAGCCAAGCTCAAGCCGGGGCTCAACGCAATCGATGTGCTGCGCGCAACCTTTCCCGCAGGCACCGTGTCGGGCGCGCCCAAGGTGCGCGCCATGGAAATCATCGATGAGCTGGAGCCTGTCAAGCGCGGCATTTACGCCGGGGCCGTGGGCTACCTCGGTTTTCACGGCAACATGGACGTCGCCATCGCGCTGCGCACCGCGGTGGTCAAGGACGGCATGCTGCACGTGCAGGCCGGCGGCGGGATCGTTGCCGATTCCCAGCCCGATGCCGAATGGCAGGAGACCCAGAGCAAGGCCAAGGCGCTGCTGCGCGCGGCGGAAATGGCCGAGTCCGGGCTCGACACCAGACTCGACTGAAGACTGTTGCCGGAAATCAGCGTTGCAGCCAGGGGAGGTGTGGACACAGTAAATTACGCTTCAAGACGATTCTATTCATTGCCCGCCTCCGGGCACAGTTCTCACCTGCCCCTTCAAGGGGAAGGCTGGGATGGGGATGGGATGATGCTGCCATGCGTGCGCGGGCGGTTGAAGAAAGTCGAGCAGGGGGTAGAAAAAGGTGTGCGTCCTGTTTATTACTGCGCCAAATTTGAAATCACAAATCGTGATTTCAAATTCGGAGAGACCAGATGGTTGTTGGCGCGATATGCCAAAATGGCACCTCAAGTAAATTAGCTGTTCAAGGTCACGCATTGCGACATTGAATTCGCAAGGAGGAATGCGTTGAGTAAATCTGTGTTGATTCCGATTGATGCTATCCAGAACCGTATCCTGCTCATTCGTGGGCAGCGCGTCATGATGGATTACGATCTCGCGGACCTATATGAGGTGGAGGCGAAAGCCCTGAATCAGGCCGTCAAGCGCAATCTCGATCGCTTTCCCGAGGATTTCATGTTTCAGCTTACCGCTGAGGAGTCTGCGCGTTTAAGGTCACAAATTGTGACCTTAAAGACCGGGCGCGGACAACATAGAAAATATCTCCCCTACGCTTTCACCGAGCAGGGCGTGTCCATGCTCTCCAGCGTACTGCGCAGCAAGCGCGCCGTCATGGTCAACGTGGAAATCATGCGCGCCTTCGTGCGCCTGCGGCAGATGCTCGCCTCGAACGTGGCGCTTGCCCGCAAGCTTGCCGCCCTCGAGAAAAAGTACGACGCGCAATTCAAGGTCGTGTTTGATGCCATCCGCGAACTCATGACGCCGCTCGATCCGAAGAAAAAGCGGCCCATCGGCTTTGCGCCGTGGGAGGGAAAATGAAGATGC
>CAKKQX010000157.1:1636-9716 GCA_919902235.1 Burkholderiales bacterium | reverse complement strand
CAGGTACGACTCCGCGATCTGGATGTGGATCTGGTAAGCGCCGGCAATCTCGTGCGCATGCGCGCGCTCGTGCTGCGAGAGATAAACAAGGGTGCGCACCGCGTCCCAGTCCAGCGTCTCCCAGTTGTTGATGAACTGCGCGAGTTCCTCTTTCAGCCCGGCGTTCTCCGCCTTGAGGCGCGCGTTTTCATTTTCCATCTCCAGCAGTGCCGCCTGATATTGGGCCGCCGCCGGAATTTCTTTCAACAAATCTGTAATAAAGCCCACTGCCGCATCCCTTTCCTGATCTGATTTCGAACGCGCGATTCTACAGAAATTGCCGGCGCGCGGTCAGGGGCCGTGCCGGCGCGCCAGCAGGCACTGCAACAGCGCGAGTTCCTGCCCGGTCAGTTCCGGTGTTTGTTCCGCGGCAGCGGATAGCCCGAAGTGGCGCCGGAAGGCGGCGACGGCCGCGGGGGAATTCTCAACGTCGTAGCCGAACGCGCTCAGCAGCGTGATGCCGTCCGCGCCCGGCGCCGCGGCCGCCGACGTCACCCCATCCGGTGGCTCGCACCACACACCGAAGCCGTGTTCGGCCAGCCGCCGCCATGGAAACTGCGCGCCGGGATCGACCTTGCGCCCCGGCGCGACATCGCCGTGCCCCAGGAAATTCGCGGTCGGAATGCCGTGGCGCGCCTGGAGATCGGCAAGCAGTTCGAGCAGTGCCGCGATCTGTGCCTCGGCATAAGGCTCTACGCCGCTGTTGTCGAGTTCGATGCCGATAGACGCCGAATTGAGATCGCGGTTACCGCCCCAGTACGAGGCACCGGCGTGCCAGGCACGCTTCAACTCATCCACCAGATAATAAATTTTGCCGTCGCGCGCTATCAGGTAATGCGCGCTGACTTCGCTCGCCGGGTCGGCCAGCGTGGACAGCGCGCGCGCCGTGCTGTGGCCGCTGGTATGGTGCAGAATCACGAAATTCGGCCGCCGCTCGCTGAAATTGGGCGACGGCCGCTGCTCGACGCGAAGACTGGTGTACTGCGGCAGCGGCGCGCAGCCGGCAACGATCAGCGCCAGAGCAGCCAGCATCATGCGGGGCGAAACGCGCGCGGCACTGGCCATTCGGCGCCGACGCGACAGGCCTGCCACTGTCAAAGCACTACCCCCCCAGTCACGCTAAGCCATTCCCTCAACGATGCGCATGTCGCGCTCAACCGCGTCGCCCAGCACCCTGAGCGCCTCCTGATAAGCCGGGGTTTCGTGCGCGGCGAGCGCCTGCGCCAGGCTGTCGAACTCGATCAGGGTCACGCGCTGATTCATTCCCTTTTCATAAGTCTTGGCCGGCATGCCACGCGCCACGAAACGCCCGCCCGCAGCCTGCACCGCGGCCGGCGCGATTTTCACGTACGCCGCAAATCCCTCGGGATTGTTGATCGCGTGATAACAAACAACCCAGTATCCTTTGGCCATGATTGACTTCTCCATGAGTGGCTGAAAAACCGCAGCTTAATACAGCTTTCCCTTTCCCCGCCATCCGCCCCGATTGTCCTCAGCCCAACGGCCTCACCCCGATCAGCCACAGGTGCGCCCACCAGGCGAACACCGCCCACGCCACAGCGCCGGCAATCGCGGTGAGCAGCGTGCGCGCGCCGCTGCCGACCGCATAACGCGTTCCCGCGGCGCGGTCGCGCCTGCGCGCGACGATGAAATCGACGATGGCCCAGGCCAGAAACGCGCCGAACAGCATCACGTCGGCCATACCGCCGTTGGACAACAGATGCGCGAAGGCCCACAGCTTGACCCCCGCCACCATAGGATGCCCGAGCGCCGCCTTGATGTGATTGCCCGGCACATAAGCGGCCGCCACCAGCACAAAGGAAACCAGCATCAGCAGCGAGGCGACGTGGCGCATCAATAGCGGCGGATCGTAGAGCACACCCGAAGTAAGCCGCGCCTGCCCGTAGCCCCATACCAGCAGCGCGAATCCCGCAATCGACACCAGCGTATAAACGCCCTTCCAGCCGTAAGGACCCAGGCGCGCGATGGTGCGCGTGCGCCAGTCCTCCGCAAAGATGCGCACCGAGTGCGCACCGAGGAAAAGAATGAGGCCGAGGATGAGATAGCGCATGTGTTCTCCATTCAGAAAATGTGCATTTTTCCAATCCAACGGCTTGTGTGCCGCGATGCCTCGGGTAGCAGGGCTTTGTTGACGATCGACCGAGATGCGTTGCTCATGACAGGTGGTTTGTGGAATAGCCGTCGATTTTATTCCACATTCAGGCAAGCCGTTCGAGCAGGCTCGCGGTTTCGGGCGCGGCGTCTGGTACGAACTGCGCTGATCTGCAGGAGACAGGGCACGGCCCCCGGGTTGATTCCGCGTTCGGAATCAACCCGGCCAGCTGACATGAATGACTGGACAGCCGGAAGCGCCAGCAAGTGGGCCAAGAAAACCGCCTGAACGTTCGCAAATCTGGCGACGGAAAATGTACTGAAGGGCTATTTCTTCCAGTATTTCGCCCGCTCCGGAATGATCATGCGGATGCCGCCGCGTGGATCGCCGGTGTCGCCGAGGTAGCGCGGAATGACGTGCAGGTGCACGTGCATCACCGACTGGCCCGCGGCCGTACCATTGTTGATACCGATGTTGTAGGCGTCGGGCCGGTGTTCGCGGTCGAGCAGCGCCTTGGCTTCATCGAGCAGTTCAAGCATGGCCTGGCGTTCTTCCGCTGTGGTGTCAAAAAAACACGCAACGTGGCGCCGCGGGATGACCAGCGCGTGTCCTGTGGTGAGCGGATGCGCGTCGCGTTTGACGAAGGCGAGCGGGCGTTCGATCAGGATGCGGTCGGGTGGCGGCGGACAGAATGGACACTTCTTTTCGACCGTGGACGCGGGCTGCTCCGGGCTTGCGGGCTGCGAATTAGGTTGATTGGGGTCTTTTTTCATAGGTATTTGTTTTTATTAACTATTTTAGTCAACACCGATGTCGATGCGATCGACATATTGTCGGAATGTGTCGAAACAATGCGGTTTTTTCGACACGTTCAAGAGGCTTCTCCCGAAAACTATCACGTCAGCACGCAAAAAAGCCTCCGGCAATTCTGCCAGAGGCTTTCAGTTTGTGCGGCTGAAACTCAGTCGGCTTTGGCGCCTGTTTGCTTGATTACTTTGTCCCAGCGCACGATTTCGGATTTGATCAGCGCGCTGAATTCTTCCGGCGTGGTGGGCGCGGCGATCAGGCCTGCGCGGTCAAGCTTTCCCACAACCGTGGCATGGCCGAGGGCTTCGACGATGTCGGCATTGAGCTTGCGGATCAGCGCGCCCGGCGTACCGGCAGGCGCCAGGATGCCGAACCAGGTGGTGACGACGAAATCCGGCAGTCCGGATTCCGCCACCGTGGGCACATCCGGCAGCAGCGCCAGACGCTTGTCGGTGGTGACCGCGATCGCGCGCACGCGTTTTGCCCGCACCTGCGCCACGGCGAAGGTCGAGTTGGCGAACATCATCGCGGTCTCGCCCTGTATGGTTGCGGTCAGCGCCGGCGGTCCACCTTTGTACGGCACGTGGAGCAGATCGATGCCCGCCATGGTGGCGAAAAGTTCGGTTGCCAGATGATTGCCGTTGCCGCTGCCGGAGGAGGAATAGGCAATTTTGCGCGGCTGCGCCTGGGCTAGGCTGATGAGCTCCTTGATTGACTTCACCGGCAGCGACGGATTGACCACCACCACAATGGGCGAACGTCCCGCAAGGCTGATGGGCGCGAAATCCTTGACCGGATCGTAGGGCAGCTTCTTGTACAAACCGGGATTGATAGCGAGGCTGCCGACGAATCCCAGCAGCAGCGTGTAACCGTCGGGCTGCGCTTTGGCGGCAATTTCCGAACCGATGATGCCGCCCGCGCCGACGCGATTGTCGACGACCACGCCCTGCTTCCAGCGCTCGGCAAGCCGCTCGCCGACGGCGCGCGCGATGGTGTCGCTCACGCCGCCCGGCGGATTGAGCGCGATCAGCCGGACCGGGCGCTCGGGGTACGCCGGCGCGGCGGCGTGAGAAAAGAAAATACCGGCTGTGAACAGAAATGCTGCAGCAAGCTTGCGCTTTTGCATGGGACCTCCTCCTTGTCTATGGGCCGCGGACCGGGTCGCGCCCGCGGTTCCCGGTGCCTTAAACCGGCGCCGCTGTTCTTGTTGTTCGGCGCCGCCGTGCTTACGCCACCACCGACGCCGGCCTGGCCGCGCCTATGGTGTATTGCTTGAGCGCCTTCAATGAAAGTTCGACGCCCAAGCCGGGGCCTTCCGGCAGTTCGAGGTAGCCGCTGCCCAGATCCAGCGGCGGCTCGACCAGATCACCCTTGAGCTTGGTGGGGCCGACCATTTCCGCGACGGGATGCACATGGGGATAAGCGCAGGCGAGGTGCACTTCCGCCGCCGCCTCCAGGCTGGAGCAGATGCCCTGACCGATGACCAGCTTGATGCCCGCCGACTCGGCGATGTCGATAATTTTGCGTGCCGGAATGTAGCCGCCGACCTTGCTGATCTTGATCTTGATGGCGTCGGTCGCGCCGGCGGAAATGAAGCGGTAGGCGTCCTCGGGGGTGTGCACGCTCTCGTCGGCGAGAATGGGCACGATACCGAGGCGCGTGAGCTTGGCCATGGCGTCTATGTGTTCTGCCGCTACCGGCTGCTCGAGGTATTCGATTGCGAGATCCTCCAGGCCGCGGATGAAGGTGAGCGCGTCTGCCGGAGAGTACCCGGAATTCGCATCAAGGCGTATCGCCACGGCATCGCCGACCGCCTTGCGCACCGCGCGCACCCGATCGAGGTCGGCTGCGATGTCGGGCATGCCGACCTTGACCTTGATCGTGCGATAGCCTGCGGCAACCATGGTGGCGGCTTTCTCCGCCATCACCGCGGGTTCATCAATGCCTATGCTGCCCGAGAGTTCCAGCCGGGTACGCACGGGACCGCCCAGCATGGCCGCCACCGACAGACCACGGGCGCGGCCCAGCGCGTCGAACAACGCCATTTCCACCGCGCAACGCGCGAACAGGTTGCCGCGGCGCGCGATGCCCAGTTCTGCCGAAAGCTGCTCGACCGCCGCCAGCTCGCGCCCGACCAGCAGCGGACCGTAAACCTGGGAAACGACCGAATCCATGGTGCCCGTGGTCTCCGGCGAATAACCGGCAACGCCCTGATGCGCCTCGCCGCAGCCGACGATGCCCTCGTCGGTGTGGATACGCACTACCAGGGAGCGCAGCGAGTCATGCGTGCCGCGCGCCATCTTGTAGTCGCCCTTGCTGGGCACGCTGACCTGGAACGTCTCGACCTTGGTGATTTTCATGTTTCCTCCGTGGGGTTGGCGGTACGCGCCGGCTTTAATCCCGGCGACAACCGGTGACGTCAATATGCGGTGAGCACACTATTCATATATATGATTACAATGATTGGTATGATAATGGGCATTTGCCGATCGCGTCAACCCGTTGCTTCCAGGTGCTGCGGTGCCGACTGCACAAGCGCCGTATATACTGCGGCTTGCGTAAAACACCGCAGCGGAAGGATGAAGTGAAAGACCGTCGCAAAATCAAGCTTAACCCGATCGGCTCGGATACCCCGCTCTACCGTGAGGTGCGGCGGCACATCCTGCAGTGCCTTGCCGAGGGCGAATGGAAGCCCGGCGAACGCCTGCCCACCGAGTCCGCGCTGGCAGAACGTTTCGGTGTCGCCATCTCGACGGTGCGCGCCGGCGTGGGCGAACTCACCGCGGCGGGCGTGCTCATCCGCCACCAGGGCAAAGGCACTTTCGTCGCACGCCACGATCTGCACACCCAGCATTTCCGCTACTCGAATATCTTCAACAGCAGGCGCGAGAAAATCTCGACGACGCGCGAAATCGTGTCGATGCGCAAGGTGCGCGCGGACCGCGAGACGGCGGAACTGCTGCAACTGGACCCCAAGATTGCGCCGCTGGTGCACCGCGTCGCCTGCATCTCGCGCAGCGCAAAGGCCGCTGTCGGCGTGATGGAACTGATTCTGCCCGTTGCCCTGTTCCCAAAACTGCAACAACGCGACCTGAAGCCGACCGGTGAGAATCTCTATTCAGTCTACCAGCGGGTGTGCGGCGTGACGGTGTTGCGGATGGAAGAGCGCGTGTCAGCGCGCACCACCGACGCGCAGACCGCCAAAACGCTCAAGCTGCGCGCCGGGCATCCGCTGCTGCAGGTGGAGCGCGTCGCCTACACCTTCAACAACGTGCCGGTGGAAATCCGCCGCCGCACTTACGAAGGCCTGCAGCACCACTACCTCTTTACTCACGACGAGCTGGATTAAGCGGAATTGAACAAAATCCCGCGGGCGGGCAGCGATGTGCTTTGCTGCCGCATCCGGGCCATCCCGCCAATTGGGAGAACGCTGCCGATGGACCGCTGTTGCGGCGTAATGCCCGATATTGCGCGCGGTTGAGAGAGAATACGTGGTAAATAGGATAGTCCCGGCGTCTACCGACTGATCCCGACCTTTGTCGCGCCGGCACAGACTTTGCTTGCCAAAGCGGGCTGCTGCGCGCACACTGCGCCCTTCGAATTGGTTGTCGGCTGGTTCTTCGCATCCGTTCCGGATGCCTTCTACTTCCCCGATTGGTCTATTTGATGCCGCGCTCAACGATGGGCGCGGAACGGTTTTATCTCAAGGAACAGCATGTCTACTTCTATTACTGGCACGGTCAAGTTTTTCAACCCCACCAAGGGTTTCGGTTTCATCGCACCACAGGACGGCTCCAAGGATGTGTTCGTGCACATCTCGGCGGTCGAGAGCGCGGGCATGCAGGGGCTCGCCGAAAACCAGCAGGTCTCGTTTGAACTCGAGCGCGGCCAGAACGGCAAAGTCTCCGCCGTCAACCTCAAAGCGGTCTGATCCACCGCGGGCGGCCGCACGGCCGCCAGCCCGGCAATCAGCCCCGGCGCGCCGCACCGTTACCGTTGCGCGCAGGGCGCTGTTGTGCCGTATTCCACCATGGGAGATCGTAAGTGGCAAAAGAGGAAATGGTCGAGTTCGAGGGCGTGGTGAACGAGGTGCTGCCCAACACGATTTTTCGGGTGAAACTCGAAAACGGCGCTGAAATTACGGCCTACGCCTCGGGCAAGATGCGCAAGCATCGCATCCGCATCCTTGCCGGCGATCGCGTCACGCTGGAAATGTCGCCTTACGACCTCACCAAAGGCCGCATCAGCTTCCGCCACAAGGACGAGCGCGCCGGCCCTCCCGCAGCGGCGCGGCCGGCGTACCTGCGCAAGCGCTGAGCGCGCGGCACGGCGCAACCCGGGATTACGGGTCACTGCGTCTGGCTCACCACGAGCCGCTCTCAAATGAAACTCCGCCTGATCCCCTGCGCCAAGAGGCGTTTGTCGGGCGCCTTGAGTTTGTTTCCCCACCCTCTCTCCAGCTCTCTCCCGCCCAGGCGGGAGAGAGGGACTATTTATTTGCCATCCCGCGCAAGCGGGTGCGGGGAGCTTTGCCAGTCACCACTTTTGCTTTTCGCTTGCGCGCGCCTGCCGCCGTTGCGATCAGCGCTGCCTTTTGTTGCCGGCTCAGCAGCTTGATCGCGTATTCGCGCTTGCTTGCAGCGGAGCGCGTCGCCGCCGTTTCCTGGTAGATCAGCGCGACCGGACGCCGGGCGCGGGTGTAATTGGCGGCAAGTTTGTTGCCGGCGTTGTGTTCCGTCACGCGGCGCGCGACATCGCGCGCAATGCCGGTGTAGAACGTACCGTCGGCGCAGCGCACGATGTAAACGCTCCAGGCCGGCGGCGGAGTCAAGGGCGATGCGGGCGGCTGATCAGCGCGATATCTGCCACGGCTTGTGCCGCTGCTTATGCCGCGACCTGGGTCTTGGGCGGAATGCCGCCCTCACACACCCAGCGGTAGCGGCCGGCGAGCGCAGCGGCGAGCGGCCGGCGCCGCGCGTCGTCGACGGCGATCCACATGCGCAGCAGATGGCGCTGGCGCCCGGGCTCGTCGTAGTCCTCGTAGGCTTCGCGCGCGTGCAGCATGATGTGGTTGTTGATGAGCTGGATATCGCCTTCCTGAAAATCCATGGTGAGCATCAG
>CAKKQX010000157.1:0-1536 GCA_919902235.1 Burkholderiales bacterium | reverse complement strand
TGCAGCACATTGTGTATGGTGAGCGCGCTCACCAGCTTGCTCGCGCCGCCGGATTTTGCGCCGCGCATGCAAAACAGCCCCAGCACGTCCACCGGCAGCATATCGGTATGAAAATCCATGCGCTCGCTGGTTTGATAACCGCGGGCATTGGGATCGGCGTGCATCCGGCCCTCGTCGCGCACGTGCCCCAGAAGATGTCCGCGCGCATTCTGCGACACCGGATTGCCCAGATGCGCACCCAGCCCCCAGTAGAGCAATTCGCATTCCTCATCGCTGTAGCGCTCGCGCGGGATGCCACGCATCAGCATGAAGCCGCGGCCGTTTTCGATTTGCTCAAGTATCTTCTCGAGTTCAGCAGCGAAGCGCGGCAGCGGAAACGCCTCGGCCGCGAAGGGAATGCGCGCGCCGCTGCGCTTGGCATGGGCCAGTGCGACGTCGATCTCCGCAATGCTCGCGGCGTCGAGATGATAAATCCACGACGGATCGTGCTGAATTTTCGGCCCTATCCACGCCGCCGGGCCACTGATGATTTCGCGTTGCACGTCTGTCATACGGTCTCCTGCCCTGAGGTCGGTATTTTTGATGTGAACTTATAACACGTGCGCTGTTCTTGCAAATGCCCGCCCCTCTCCCCCGCCTCTGCTTCGCTTCAAGTGTTCCCTTGTCCCCGCAAGCGGGGTGAGGGGGCCGTATAGTGGAGATGTGTAGATACCCATGCATGCGGGGAGAGGGGGGAAATCATTGCGTCTGGTCCGCGGCCAGCGCGGCGGCGCGACCACGCGCCGTGTTCAGACCGGCGATGATCGCGATGCCGATGACGAAGTAGACACCGGTGATCAGGATGGCCAGACGATGATCGCCGCCGGATAGCCAGGTGACCAGCCCGTAGGTGATGGGCCCCAGAATGGAAGAGAGTTTCACCGCCAGCCCCCACAGCCCGAAAAATTCCGCGCTGCGCCCGGGCGGGCTGAGATAGCCGACCAGCGCGCGCCCCGCCGACTGGCTGGAGCCCAAGCACAAGCCGACCAGGTTGGCCGCCACCCAGAACAGCGCCGGACCCTGCGCCAGGTACGCGAGCAGCACGGCGGCGATCCAGCCGATGAGCGTGAGCACGATGGTGCGCACGTGGCCGAGCCGGTCCTGGATCTGACCGAAGGCAAACGCACCGAGCGCAGCGGTGATGTTCACCACCAGAATCAGGAATATCGTATCGCGCGTGGTGAAGCCCATCACCTGCTGGGCATAAATCGCCGCCAGCGCGATCACCGCCTGTATGCCGGCCTGATAGAAAACCAGACACACCAGAAAGCGCCGCAGGTCGGCGTAGCGCTGCGCATGCTTCAGCGTCTGCCGCAACCGCGCAAACGCATCGCGCGCGATGCCGCTTGCGTTCGTGGCCGGCGCCGCGCGCTCGCGCAGGAACACGAAAACAGGCAGGCTCGCCAGCGCGAAGATCGCCGCGGTGATGAGCATGGTGACGGGAACGAATTCACTCGCGGCCATGCCCTGCGCCTGCGCCCAGGTCACATAGGCGAG
>CAKKQX010000156.1 GCA_919902235.1 Burkholderiales bacterium | reverse complement strand
CAACGTGCACCGCATTCTGATGCTGGCCCAGCAGTCGGAGCGCCGCCTGTCGGCGGCGGTGGAAGAAATTTCCCAGGTCGTGACGGCGGAAATGAATGCGCTATTCGATCAGGGGCTGTTCAACCTGCCGCCTACCAACGCGCCGCAATTGGTCATGGCGGCGAGCCAGCCGCGCCGCGCCGCGCCGGCAAAGCGGCGGCGCGCCGGATCTAGCGCCATGATTTGACAAATCCCCGCGCATGCGGGCAAAACCGAAAACCATAAACCGAAGGAGTCAAGTCAATAATGAAGCGTATCGACGTCCACAGCCATGTCATTCCGGAGACCATTGTTCAGGCCATGCGCGAGCAGCCGGATCTGTACAAAACCGTGATCGAGGGCGAGGGACACCAACGCAAATTCGTGCGCGGCAAGGTCAGATTCGATCTGATTCCCGAATTCTACGATGCCGATGCCAAGATCGAGTCCATGGACCGCAAAGGCATCGATATATCGATCATCTCGCCCGGTCCGCAGGCTTTTTTCTACGGCCTCGGCGCCGATCAGTCGCTGAAGACGGCGCGCATCGTGAACGAGGGGGTGGCGAAAATGGCCGCCGCCCATCCGGGCAGGCTGCGCGGCATGGCGACCCTGCCGATGCAGCACCCGGAGGCCGCCATCGATGAACTCGAGCGGGTGGTCAGGGAATACGGATTCAAGGCGGTCGAGATCGGCACCGCCATCGGCGACGAAGAGCTTGCAGATCCCAAATTCCGTCCGGTGCTGCGCCGCATTCAGGAACTCAAGGTGGTGCTGTTCGCGCATCCCAATACCCAGGGTTCCGGGGGCCGCCTCGATTGCTACTACCTGACCAACCTCATCGGCAATCCGCTCGACACCACCGTCATGGTGGGCAAGCTCATGTTCAGCGGCGCGCTCGATGAACTGAAGGACATCAAAATCCTGCTGGCCCACGGCGGTGGCTTCCTGCCGTACCAGATCGGGCGCTTCGAGCATGGGCACAAGGTGCGCCCGGATACCGCCGCCGTGACCAGCTCCGATCCCCTTGAAATGCTCAGGCGGTTTTACTTCGACGCCCTGACGCATAGCCCGCAGGCGATACGCCACCTGATCGATACGGTCGGATCGGAACGCGTGGTGATCGGCACCGACTCGCCGTTTGACATGGGCGAAGAGCAACCGGTTGAGCGGCTTGACGCGGTGCCAGGGCTGACGCAGAAGGAGCGCGAGGACGTGTGCTATCGCAGTGCGCTGCAATTGTTCGGCGGCGAGTTGTGACGTCTTCCGGCGCCAGATTCGATCCCGCGCACGTTTGTCCCGATGCGCCGGATTTTCCTGCGGTCTGGTGCGTATTCCGCGCGGGGCAGGTGCTGGTGCGGCGCATCCGGGATGTGCCAGGCCTGCCTGCGGCAAGT
>CAKKQX010000155.1 GCA_919902235.1 Burkholderiales bacterium | reverse complement strand
AGATCGATGAGGGCGTGGCGGCCGAAACGGTGATATCGCTGATGGATGAGAACAATGTTCACGTGACCATTCTGGCGACACGCGGTAGACCTCGTCCTGAGGCAGTCGTGGATTTGTCGGATCGCTACTCCGGCAGGATCGTTCCCTCGGTGCGCACAAAAGGCCGGCATAGTGACTTCGAGGTCCAGGTACGCAGCGGCCGGTTCCGCGCGATGGCGGAAGTCCTGCTTTATCATGCGCGGAAGGGCAGCGGGGCGCCCGAGCAACGGCAAATGCCTTCAAGCATGGCGACACGCAATGCCTTGGCGCTGACGCGGAAAATGAGCTGGCCGTTTGTCATGCACATCGAATTCGCTGCACTTCCGCAAGACCGCGCGAAGCAGTACATGGAGGAAACGGAAGAACTGCTGTCCTCGAACCCGGATCACAACTTCGTGCTGATCCACATGGGCCAGCTTCCGGCGAAGGAGGTGGGGCGACTGCTGTCCAAATATCCCAATCTGCATTTTTTCCCGTCACACAGCAACCCGGTCACGATTTCGGATTCTAAAGAGCCGTGGGTGAATATTTTTGATGGGAGACGGCTCGCGCCAGAGTGGAAAGCGCTGTTTTTGCGTTACCCGAAAAATTTCCTTTTTGCCCTGGATAATGTCTGGCCCAAGCATTGGGGCAGGCCGTATGGAGAACAGGTAGTCTTGTGGCGCGAAGCGCTTCAGGAATTGCCGCTGGAAGTGGCGGAACTGTTCGCCCACGGCAACGCTGAGCGGTTATGGAAGCTGGCTAGCGTACCCGGGGGCAAGTAGTTTGTCTGTTGCGATCTTGTCCAACGCAGCGCTGGTAAACCCATCTGTGGCGGTCGCTGGCTCGTCGTTATCCCGCCGGCATGCGCCAGGCTTATGATTGAATCGCATTCCTTCGTGTTCCGGATTTTTATTTTGCTCCATGGCTAAAGCGGTTCTAATCAACGCCGTCACCCTGCGGCAGCGGCCCTATCGCAACAACCATCCGCTGGCGATCCCGCGCACGGCGCTGGCGATCGATCTGATCCGCGCTTACGACGCGCTGACCGGTGACGAGTTATTGCCAGGTCGTGTCGCGAAAACCGAAGAACTCGCGTGGTTTCACACCGACGATTACATCGCGGCATTGCGCGCGGCAGAGGCGAACGGCAGGCTGCAGGACGGCGACCGCGAGCGCTATCAACTGGGCACGGTGGAGAATCCGTACTTTGACCGCCTGTTTACGATTCCGGCGCGCGCCACCGGTGGCAGCATACAGGCGGCGGAGGAAGTGCTGAAAGGCCGCGTCGCGTTCAATCCCGCCGGCGGCATGCATCACGCGCGCGCGGCTTCCGCGCAGGGCTTCTGTTATTTCAACGATCCGGTGCTGGGCATCCTGCGCTTGCGGCAGGCGGGCTGGCGCGTGCTGTATGTGGACATCGACGCGCATCATGGCGACGGCGTCGAGGCCGCGTTCATAGCCGATCCCGAGGTACTGACGCTGTCGCTGCACATGGACACGGCCTACGCTTATCCGTTCCGCGACGGGCAACTCACCGATTGCGGCGGCGAGCAAGGGGGTTACAGCACGATCAACGTGCCTCTGCCGCAGGGCACGCATGACGCCGAGTGCCGGCTGTTGTTCGATGCGGTGTGGCAGCCCGCGCTGGAAAAATTCAAGCCCGACGCGGTGGTGCTGCAGGCTGGCACCGACATGCTTGCCGCCGATCCGCTGGGCAAGCTTAAAATTTCCACCGAGTGTTTCCTCGATATCGCCAGGACCGTCATGAACAGCGCGCCGCGCCATGCCGACGGCACGCCGCGGCTGCTGGTGACGGGTGGCGGCGGTTACCATCCGCTGTTGCTGGCGCGGGCGTGGACAGGACTATGGGCGCTGCTGTCGGGACGCGAATTGCCCGAGGCCATTCCCGCTGCGGGTGCCGAGGTGCTGCGCAACGCCGGCTGGAATCTGGATGAGGACGAACCGTATTTTTCCAGCCTGTTTGCGTCGCGTTTCGACCATCTCGAACCTGAAAAAATAAGTCAACAAATACAAATACTTGCGGTAGATGTTCGTCGCCACCCGTTTTTCCGATCATGAAAAGCACATCAGCATTGTTACCCGGCTATGCCACGCGTACCGGCACCGAGGGCTACGTAAAAAGCTTCGGCGTTGACCTCTCCTGCGGTCACTACAGCGATTTTCTCAATTTGCATCTGAAGCTCTCGTCACTGGGCGTGGGCACTTTCCCCGGCGCGGCGAGCGATGAGGTCGATGCGGCGTACGCGGAAATCATCAGTCGCGCGCTGGTCTCGGGCATCAATGTCGTCGATACCGCGGCGCATTATCGCTACGGGCGCGCGGCGCGCGCGGCAGGTGCGGGATTGCAGCGTGCATTTGCGGCCGGCGTGAAACGCGAGCAGGTGTTCGTGATCTCGAAGGGCGGTTTTCTGTGTTTCGACGGCGGCCGGCCGCGGGATTTCGATGCCTGGTTCGATTCCCGTATCGCGAGCAGGGGGCTGGGCAAGCGTGATGATCTCACTGCGGAGCATCTGATCGCGCCCGGCTACCTCGCGCGGCAGATCGAGGAATCGCGACAGGCACTGGGTATCGAGACGCTGGACGCATTTCTGGTCGACCAGCCGGAAGTGCACATTCCGCGCATCGGCAAGGCAGCGCTCAACCACAAGCTGCAGAGCCTGTTTGCGGTGCTGGAACAGGCGGTGAAGGAAAACAAAATCCGCTGCTATGGCATTTCGACTTTCGACGGCCTGCGGGCGCAGACCGACGGCGTGCTGTTCCAGTCGCTTGCTTCACTGCTGGGCCTGGCGGAAAAAGCGGCGCAGCTAGTGCAGCGCGATGCCGCCGCCAGGCACGGCTTCAGGCTGGTGCAGCTGCCGTTCAACCAGGCGCAGCCTGAGGGTTTTACGCGCTTCAACCACGCTACCGGCCACGGCAACGTTGCCTCTGCCATACAGGCGGCGTTTCAGCTCAGGGTGTATGTGATGGCGAGCCACACGCTGGGCAAGGGCCAGCTCGCCCGGCAGGCGGCAGCGGGGGTGCGCGCCGCATTGCCGGCGCTTGCCAACGATGCGCAGCGCGCGCTGCAATTCAACCGCTCGACGCCGGGACTGGGCACCAGCCTCGCCGGCATCAGCACGCCGGCGCATCTCGATGATTTGCTGGCGGTAGCAAGGACGCCGCCCATGACCAGGCCGGATTACCTCAAGCTGTATCAGCGCGCGGAGCAGTAAGGACTGCGCGCATCGACCGACGAACGGGCAGTCACAACCGAAGGAGGCGATCATGACCAAACCAGCCGTGCGGCGCGAGAGCGAGTGGGTGCCGTTGACCAAAGCGCAGTTCCGCGAGCGCTTTTACGCCAGATTTTACGACCCGGTTTACGAGGAAGTGGCGCCGGAGCTCGATAAGGTGTTTGAGAAGGCGTGGGACAGCTACATTACCTACCGCAAATCCCCGCGCAAGCAGCCTGCGGGGCCGGGTTACGCCGATCCTGCGATGGAACTTCCGCTGGAATGGCTGCAAGTACGGGCGCGGATTGATGCCGCAGAGAAACGCCAGAAAGATCCCCGGTCGCCGTCACGCATTCTCATCGTCAACGGCTCGACCCGTAGCGAGCACACCTGTCCGGGCGAGATCTCCAAGACGCGGCGCCTCGCCCAGCACGCGCAGAAAACCATAGCAGCGGTGCCCGGATACGAAGCCGATTTCCTCGACATTTCGACGCTCGCCGACGAGCCGTGGAAAGTGATTCATCCGTGCAAGGCTTGCGTGTCCACGTCGCAGGCGCTTTGCCACTGGCCGTGTTCCTGCTATCCGAATCATGCGCTCGGTCAGACCAACGACTGGATGGACGAAATTTATCCGCGCTGGACCGCCGCCCACGGTGTTTTCATTTTGTGTCCCGTGCACTGGTACCAGGCGCCGGCGAGCCTGAAACTCATGATCGACCGCTTGGTGTGCGCCGACGGCGGCAATCCGGATCCGACCACCACCAGGGGCAAGGATCCGGCGCTGGCCAAAGAGCTCGAACTCAACGGCTGGGATTATCCCAAGCATCTCGCGGGGCGCGCTTTCGCCGTTGTTGCGCATGGCGATGCCGCTGGGCCCGAGAACCTGCGGCGCATGCTCGCCGACTGGCTGACCGACATTGGCATGATTCAGGCCGGACCGCAGGCGGTGCTCGACACCTGGATCGGCTGGTACAAGCCGTATGCGACCAGTCACGAGGACCTGGATGCCGATCCTGACACCTTCACGCAGGTGGGCAATGCCGCGCTTTCCCTCGCTGCCATGGTGCAGCAGATCCGCTGCGGCGAATACAAGGCGCCCAACGCCGGCCTGCACAGCCCGCGTGAGAAGTGATCCAGGAGGAAAGGATACCTGCGTTTATTTGCGCGGATCCGGGATTTTGGTCTAATGTGGTTTTTTCGCCATCCAGGGAGGGTCCCATGCGACTGTGGCACAACCGCGCATCGCCTTTTGTGCGCAAAGTCAGGATTGCGGCGCGCGAGGCGGTGGTTGCCGAACGCATCGAAGAAATCGAGGTCATGGTGTCGCCGGTCAACGTCAACAGCGAACTTGCAGCCTGCAATCCGCTGGTGAAAATACCCGCGCTTCAGACCGACGATGGCACGGTGCTCTACGACTCGGCCGTCATCTGCGAATATCTCGATGGATTCAATACCGGTGCGCGGATGTTTCCGGCGGACCAGAGGCGATGGCAGGTCCTGCGCCTGCAGGCGCTCGGCGACGGCATACTCGACGCCGCGGTGTCGCGCCGCTACGAACTCGCCGTGCGCCCGCCTGAATACCGCTGGCAGGGGTGGCTGGATGGACAGATGGTCAAAATTCGCAACGGCGCCGATGTGCTGGAGCGCGAAGTGCAGGACTGGGGTGAACGCTTCGAGATCGGCCAGATTACCGCGGCGTGCGTGCTGGGCTACCTTGATTTTCGTTTTCCCGAGGAAGCCTGGCGACAATTGCGGCCGCGGCTGGCTGCCTGGTACGAACGCATACGGCACCGGCCATCCGTTGCAGCGACCGCGCCAGCATGAGTTCGCTGGCGTCCTTGGTCGATCCCGGTGGCTGCGACGTTGTATCGGCCAAATCAATGGTGCTGGTGTCCGGCAAGTGTGCCGCCCCGGCTGCCATTGCGGGAGGCGACCGCTTCTATAAGGGAGTGGAAACGGAATTCGCGCGGGTTGTTTGCGGCTGGCTGGGGGGTATCCGAAACCAAAAAAGCTGCCCGAATATGCGCCCCACCCTTTGCAGCAAGGGGATTATTGGAGAGAATACGGATGCATCGGATGAATACCCCCAACCGGAGGAGCTTGCATGACCCGCACAATTGAACAGTTTGCCGCCGCCTGCCACGAGATCCTGAAGGCCGAGCCCAATCCGGCCGGCCGCAGCAAGGTTTGCGCGCTGCTGCAGGACGCGCTCAAGGACGAGCAGTTCGTCTCGACTTACATCAAGGATGACACGCCGGAGCGCGAGATTCTCTACGAGGATCCCGAACTCGGGTTCTGTGTTCTTGCGCATCACTATCGGGGCGCCAAGACCAGCCCGCCGCACGATCATGGTCCGTACTGGGCGATCTACGGGCAGGCACGCGGTGAAACCGAAATGAACGATTATGAATTACTGGAACCCGCCACTCCGGACAAACCCGGCAAGGTGCGCATGACCAGAACCTACAAACTCACCCCGGGCGTGGCCCATGTCTATAACGAAGGCGATTTGCACTCGCCCAAACGCGTCGATTCGACCCGGCTGATCCGCATCGAGGGCATCAACATGGAAAAGGTGAAACGGCTCAGGTTCGAGGCCGTATAGGCGAAATCGGCCCCGGGTTTTTAGTGGTGTGCGTCGGTGGGGATGGCGGGCAGCGACCCGCTGCGCAGGTTGCGAAAATGGTGCTGGCGCACCAGCATCATGGTTACCGCCACGAACAATCCGAACAGCACGATCACGGTGTGGATCGAGAAATCGAACTTGATCAGCAGGGCGTAGATGCCGAGCATCGCCAGGATGCTCAGGTTTTCGTTGAAATTCTGCACCGCGATCGAGTGGCCGGCGCCCATCAGGATGTGGCCGCGATGCTGCAGCAGCGCGTTCATCGGCACCACGAAAAATCCGGCCAGTCCGCCGATCAGGATCATCAGCACATGGGCCAGGGCCACGCTGCTCACGAAGTTCATCGCGATCACGATCATTCCCATCGC
>CAKKQX010000154.1 GCA_919902235.1 Burkholderiales bacterium | reverse complement strand
CAGCTCGTATCGCAGGGAGGCGCTGCATGAGTCACCATCGCGACAGGCCGCAAACGAAAACCGCCGCGGATGCTTCCCCCACACCCCGGGAAGCCTTGACAGAACGCTACATCAGCGTCTGGCGCGTGAGCGAGGCGCTGTGCGAGACGCTCACGCCGGACGATTACGGTCTACAGGCAATGCCAGACGTGAGTCCGGCCAAGTGGCACCTCGCGCACACAACCTGGTTCTTCGAAACCTTCCTGCTCAAACATTTTCTTCCCCGTTACCGTCCATTCCATCCCCAGTTCGAACACCTGTTCAATTCCTATTACGAACAGGTCGGCCAGCCGTTCTCGCGCCCGCAGCGCGGACTGCTTTCCCGCCCTACAACCAAGGAAATTTTTTGCTATCGCGCACAGGTGGACGAAGCGATGGCTGCCTTGCTGACCTCAACGGAGGAAGCACACTGGCCCGAGGTGGCGGCGCGCGTCACCCTCGGCTGCCATCACGAGGAACAGCATCAGGAGCTGTTCCTGACGGACATCAAGTACAACTTTTCTATCAACCCGCTCAAACCGGCCTATCGTGCCGATCTGCCCACGCCGCGCGCCAGCACCGACGCAGCGCTGACCTGGATCGAACAGCCTGGCGGCGTGCAGGAAATCGGGCATGGCGGGAATGGTTTTTTCTTTGACAACGAGACGCCGCGCCATCGCTTGTTGCTGGCAACTTATTCTCTGGGATCGCGTCCGATCACGAATGGCGAGTATCTCGCTTTCATTGAGGCCGGTGGTTATCAGCGTCCGGAATACTGGCTCGCAGACGGCTGGCGCACCGCACGCGAGAAATCCTGGCAGTCGCCGCTTTACTGGGAAAAGGCTGACGCCCGCTGGCAAGTTTTCACGCTCGCGGGCATGCGTGCACTGAACGAACACGAGCCGGTATGTCATGTGAGTTTCTACGAGGCCGATGCCTACGCGCACTGGGCCGGGAAACGTCTGCCGAGCGAGGACGAATGGGAAGTGATCGCGATTCGGGAAGCGGTGCGCGGCAACCTGCGCGAGTCAGGATACCTGCACCCGGTGCCCGTCACCGGCGAAGACAAACCAGCGCAACTGTATGGCGACGTGTGGGAATGGACTCGCAGCCCCTATGCGCCCTATCCCGGCTACCGGCCGGCGGCGGGTGCGCTCGGCGAATACAACGGCAAATTCATGGTCAACCAGCTGGTCCTGCGCGGCGGGTCGTGCGTCACGCCCGCGGATCATGTGCGCGCGAGCTATCGAAACTTCTTCTATCCCGCGGACCGCTGGCAGTTTTCCGGCATCCGCCTGGCGGACGACCGATGAACCAACGGGCCATCCGCTTCTACGACGAACACCCGGCACCGGCGACAATGCTGGAAGAAGTCCTGCAAGGGCTGGCGTCACGACCCCGGCGCATCGCGCCGAAATTCTTCTACGACGAGCGCGGTTCGCGCCTGTTCGATGCCATCTGCGAATTGCCCGAGTACTACCCAACGCGCACCGAGATGGGAATTCTGGAATCCTGCGCCGACGAGGTGGCGCGACTGGCCGGGCCGGACGAAACGCTGATTGAGCTGGGCAGCGGCGCCAGCAAGAAAATCCGCATCCTGCTCGAGGCCGTGCGGCCGCGCCAGTACCTCGGTATCGACATTTCGCGTGAATTTTTGCGGGAGTCCACGCAGCAATTGGCGCATGACTATCCATGGCTCAACGTGCACGCCGCCTGCGCCGATTTCATGCAGGATTTTGAATTGCCCGGGGGCGCGGGAGAGGGGAAAAAGCTCGCATTCTTTCCGGGATCGACCATCGGCAATTTCGAGCCACACGACGCCCTGGCTTTCCTGCAGCGGGTGCGTCGTCTGGTGCAACCTGACGGCGCGCTGCTGATCGGCGTGGATCTCAAG
>CAKKQX010000153.1 GCA_919902235.1 Burkholderiales bacterium | reverse complement strand
GCGATCTGGTGCAGACGCTGATCGGCCATGGTTACGCCGACCAGGATTTTTCCACTCTGCTGCTGCTGCAGGCCAAGGCCTCGGGCATAGAACTCAAGTCCGAGAACGTGGAGATCGGCGACGGATTGTCCTGACGACAAAAAATGATGGCACGCAGGTTGCCGAGAAAAGCCTGAACCGCGGAGGCGCAAAGAAATCGCAAAGTAATTCTAAGAGCGCATTTCAAAATGACGCTTTATCCTCATCCCAACCCTTCTGCTCCGCTCCAAGTGTTCCCTTGTCCCGGAGGGAGAAGGGCTTGTCTTCCCTCTCCCCCCCGGGAGAGGGAGCGAGGGAGAGGGGGATGTTGACTACGCCCCGCTTTCATTTTGGAGTGCGCCCTTAATCATGCCCAACCGTCAGCCGTCAGCATCTTCAATGCCGGCCCGATAATGTCATCGGCGATTTTTTTCAGCTCATCCGCAGTGCGGTTCTGGATCGGATGCGGCGTGTAGACCACGGCCGGTTCGAAACCCATCGCCTTCGACTGCACTTCGACCGCATCGGCGAATTCGGTGGTGACGATGGACACGCCCGGAATGCCGCGCCCGTCGAAGTTCATCAGGTCGTGCAGACTGCACGACGTGCATGACCCTCAGTCGCTCAGCGCGATCAGCACCGCGTCGGCTTCGGCGACGACTTGCTGCATGACCTCGGTCGGCGCAACCTTGGCGTTGGTCGGTTTGGCATAACGCTTCACCTTGAGTCCGCGCTCGTTGCAGCGCTTCTCGACCTGATTCAAAAATTCGTCGCTGCGCGTCTTGCCGATGTCGAACAGGCCGATGGTGAGCCCGTCGAGCGAGGCCGGCGGCGTGACGCGCGGACGCCTGACGGCGGACGTCTCGGCAGTGGGATCACGCATCCAGTTCATGGTTGTCATTGTCTGATCTCCTTGGTCACGGGTTGCAGTTCGGTGCGGTTGCGGCCCGCCAGCCATCCCGGCAGGATCGCGGAAAACAATCCTGCCTGGCCGCCGGCGCGCACCACCATCAGGCCGTCCTCATGGAACTTCGGCACCATTTCGCCGGCACGGCTGGCGGGCACGCCTTCGCCCACGCCGCCGGCTCCCGCCACGAGTTCCGCGCCCGGGCGTATCGTGGCTTCATACAGCGCGCGTTCGATGCGCCTGCGATCCCAGCCGGCTTCGCGGTAAATCGCGTAATGCTCGGGTGACAGCACCAGAATTGCGCGCGCCGACTGCACCAGCTTGGGATGGCCGATTTTCACCAGCGACATCGCCAGCGACCGGGTGAGATCATCGGGCGTGCGCGATTTCTGGTCGACGAAAGCTTCGGGGCCATGCCCCTGGAACAGCGTCACCGTCGATGCGCCGCGCGCAAAACCGCGCGCCACCGACAGCGGCTCCCACGCCGGATCAGATTCGTCCTCGGCAAAACACAGGGTGAACTTGCTCGGCGCGCCCAGCGTGGCGCGGTCCGCCTCGCCCGGCCTGCCACCGCCGACATTGCGCACGATAAGGTTGAGCGCGCGGCCTATGCCGGCATTGGCGCGGTTGCCCTGCCCCAGCGCATTGATGCCGGAATTCATGCCGATTTTATTCGCAACCGGACCGTTGACAATGATCACCGGACCGGAAAAGTAAGTGGTGGCGAGCACGCCGTGCAGGGTGAACACCGGCTCCAGCGCCGCTTCCAGCGCGGCCAGCAGCACCGGCATGTATTCGGGCTTGCAGCCCGCCATCACCGCATTGATCGCGACCTTCTCGATACTGCACGGCGCGAGATAAGGCGGAATTTGCCCGACGATTTCGCCGGCCGCGCGCGCGGTGCCCTTGAGCATGCGCAGCACGCGCTCGTCGGTCGGCGGCGTCACCGGCAGTCCGTCGCTCCAGCCGCGCTCGAAACAGACTTCGACCGGATCGTCGTCTGCGCTGAATTCGATTTTGCGCGCCGTCAGCACGCTGCCGCCGTATTTCGCTTCCAGGCGCTCGGCCACCCCGGGCTCGAGTGTCAACGACCCTCATCCGGGCTGGAACGGCGGCAGTCCCTCGCCCAGGCCGGCAACGCCGGTGATGCGCCGCCATTCCCGCACATCCCAACCGATGGTGCGCTCCACCTCGCGGCCGCCGGCATAGCGAATCAGCGTCGGCGTGTTTTCGATGGCGTTGTGGAAGGAATACTCAAGCGCGCGATCGTCGACGATATTGCCGATGCCGGCAGGATATGCGGGATCGTCCTGCGATATCACGCGGAAGGCTTCGCGGTCGTGCGCCAAATCGCGCAGTACCGGCTCGATCAGGGTGCAGGTCGGACACAGGCGTTTCGCGAACACCACCAGCCCGTCCGCAACCGGCGTCAGTCGCACAGCTTTCACTTCGTCAGGCATAATCTGCACTCATTCCATTCACTTGTTCGGGCATAGTTTAACCGACATTGTCATGAAGAGCCGCTCCCGTCGCCGCCTGCTGTGCGCGCTCGCCGCGGGCATCCTGCAGCCGCAAACGGTCATCGCCTTGACGCAAATACCGACGCCGCATAAACGTCCCATTCCCCGCAGCGGCGAGCTGCTGCCCATCGTCGGTCTCGGCACTTTTCAGACGTTTGATGTCGGGCGTGACGCCGCGGCCCGCGCGGAACTGAAGGAGGTACTGCGCCTGCTCGCCCAAGCCGGCGGCTGCATGGTCGACTCGTCGCCGATGTACGGTCGCGCCGAGGGCGTCGTCGGTGATCTCACGGCGGAACTGGACAACCGCAAGTCGTTGTTTTTCGCAACCAAGGTATGGACCGGCGGCCGCGAGGCGGGCATACGCCAGATGCAGGCATCTTTGCGGCTCATGCGCACGGATACCATGGACCTGATGCAGGTGCACAATCTGCTCGACCTCGACACCCATCTCGAAACCCTGCGCGAATGGAAGACCGCCGGGAAAATCCGCTATCTTGGCATCACGCACTATCATTCCGGCGCCTACGACCAGCTCGAGCGCCTGATCAAAACCGGCGTCTATGATTTCGTGCAGTTCAATTACTCGATGGACGAACGCGAAGCGGAAGCCCGGTTACTGCCCACGTGCGCCGACAGCGGCACGGCGGTGATCGTCAACCGCCCGTTTGCGCAGGCCAGCCTGTTCGGAAAGGTCAAGGGCAAACCCCTGCCGCCGTGGGCGGCTGAATTCGACTGCGCGAGCTGGGCGCAGTTTTTCCTGAAATACCTGCTGGGCCACCCCGCAGTAAGCTGCGTGATCCCGGGCACGCGCCGCGTTTCCCACCTCAGGGACAACCTGCAGGCGGGCAGCGGCCGCCTGCCCGACGCCGCCACCCGCAGGCGCATGGTGGAATATCTCGCGCAGCTATGACGGAGAGCGCTTGATGCACAGAATTTATTTAACTTATTGTTTTATTTAGTTTTTTATAGATACGACGACCTTCTCATGCCTCCGGCACCAATCATACATGCCGCGCAATCGCTGCGCGCATCCCGGCTGTGGCGCTGCGCATTGCACGTCACCGTCTGCGCCGCGATCGCGTTTTCTTCCGGCTGCAGCATGCTGCGTTTCGGCTATGATCAGGCCGATAACATCGCGGCCTGGATGGCTGATGAATACTTCGATCTTGATGCCAGCCAGAAAAACGATTTTCTCGCGCGTTTCGACCGGCTTCACCAATGGCACCGCTACGAGCAATTGCCGGACTATGTGCAATTCCTGAGCGCCGTGAAGCAGAAGACGCAGCGGCCGGTCGCGCGCGAAGATGCCGTCTGGCTGGTCGAGAGTGTAAGGGCGCGCTACCGCACACTCGTCATGCGCGGCAGCCGTGATGCGTCGGAACTGCTGGCGACGCTGACTGCGGACAATATCCGCGCGCTGGAGCGCCAGTGGGAACGCGACAATCGCCGTTTCGTGCGCGAGCACCGGCTCGACGACGCGGCTGACGAGCGCCGCCGCACTGCCGCCGGGCGCGCACTGAAACAAATCAGGGAATGGGCCGGCAGTCTGACGCAGGAACAGGAAGAGCGCATCATCGCATTGCAAGCGGAAATTCCCCTCGTCCAGCACCTGCGCCATCAGGACCGGCTGCGACGTCAGCGGGAATTTATGCAACTGCTTGGGATGCGCGGCGACAAACGCGAGTTCGAGGCGAAATTGCGCCACTGGCTCCTCCATTGGGACAGCGGCCGCGCGCCGGAGTACGAGCGTTTGCAAACGGAAGCCTACGAAAAGCGCATCGCTTTCTATCTCGCCATCGACCGCATGCTCACGCCGCGCCAGCGCATGGCTGTTCTTGACCGGCTGCAAAATTACATCGAGGACTTCCGGCGGCTCGCAGACCGCGGCAGGCACGTCGCCGAGTCGCGCTGATATCCCGCCCCTGACGCAAAGATCAAAAACTTAATGGACAGGATTAACAGGATTTACAGGACTTTCAATGTGCCTGATCCAATCCGCGCAGGCTGCGAGCTACCAGCCGGAACAATACCGGAATTACAAGTTATAGCTTTCAACGCTTCGGTTTAATCCTGTAAATCCTGTCAATCCTGTCTATTGCCTTTGCTTTTACCGCAAGACAGCTTCTAGAATAGACACTCAATCACAAATTCCGCAAACGACGCTTCATGCCACATTTCCCCGGCGCCATCTCATCCAAACTGCCCAACATCGGCACCACGATATTCACCGTGATGTCACGGCTGGCCGCCGAACACAACGCCATCAACCTGTCGCAGGGTTTCCCCGATTTCGACTGCGCTCCGGAACTGCGCGCGCTGCTCGCCAAGTATGTGAATTCAGGGCTCAATCAGTATCCCCCCATGGCCGGCGTGGCGCCGTTGCGCGAGGCCATCGCCGAAAAGATGGCGTCCCATTACGGCGCCGCCTACGACCCGGAACACGAAGTGACCGTAGTGCCGGGCGCGACTTACGGCATATTCACCGCCATCGCCGCCATGGTGCGGCCGGGGGACGAAGTCATTCTGTTCGAGCCGGCTTACGACAGCTATGCGCCGTCGGTCGAAGTGAATGGCGGCCGGCCGGTTTACGTGCAACTCAAGTTCCCGGACTACAGCATCGACTGGCAGCAGGTGCAAAACGCGATCACGCCGAAAACACGCATGATCGTGGTCAACACACCCAACAATCCCACCGCCAGCGTGTTCTCCGCCGAAGATCTGCGCATGCTCGAAGGCATGTTGCGCGGCACCGGCATCACGGTGGTGAGCGACGAAGTGTACGAACACATCGTGTTCGACGGCCACCGGCACCAGAGCATGGCGCACTTCCCCGGGCTGGCCGAACGCAGCTTCGTAGTGTCTTCTTTCGGCAAGACCTATCATGTCACCGGCTGGAAAACCGGCTACGTGCTGGCGCCCAGGGAACTGACGGCGGAATTCCGCAAGGTGCACCAGTACAACGCATTCGTCACCAACGCGCCGGTGCAGTACGCACTGGCCGAATACATGAAAAACCGCGACGCCTACCTCGAACTTGCCGCGTTCTACCAGAATAAACGCGATTTTTTCCTCGCCGGCATCAAGGGCTCGCGCTTCGAACCGCTGCCCTCGCGCGGCACCTTCTTCCAGAACCTGCGCTACGACGCGATCAGTGACGAAAAGGACACCGATCTTGCCGTGCGACTGACCACGGAGCACGGCGTGGCCGCGATTCCGGTGTCGGTGTTCTATCGCGAGCCGCCGCCGCACAAGGTTCTGCGCTTCTGCTTCGCCAAATCGGAAGAAACGCTGGAAAAAGGCGCGCAGATTCTGAGCCGCATCTGACCACAATCCAGGAGTGAGCGGGAGGTGAAAAAATGCGTGAACGGGAAAATCCTTGCCCTTGCCGGATGATTTCTTCGCTCTTTTATTCCCCGCACATTCACCTTAAACATCCATGCGCACCCTGCTGATCACACTTTGCGCATTCAGTTTCATCGCCGCCCTGATTGCGGGCTATGGCTACTGGCGCGTCAATTCACAGGGAACCATCCACATTGATCTCAGGGACGTCGCTGCGCAGGAACAGTACGGGAACATACTTAACGCCAGACTTGCGTTGCTCGATGTCTCAGGCAAACGGCTTGCCACGGGCAAGACCGACGGTAAATTCGGCGTCCTGCTGATCGCGCATCCTCAAGCCGGTTATTGCGGCTCCGATCTGCAGCACAGCGAATATTTAAAATGCCACAAGGCGCTATCCACCTGGCTGATGGTCTGGGCACGCGAGGTGCGCTACGTCGAACTTGCATTCGACAATTGCCGCTTCCAGCGCATCCCGCTGCAATTTTCAGCGTCCCAGGCCGGCATGCTGACGTGGTGGCGGGAGGAGGGGATGGCCGTGCGCTCCCTGCGG
>CAKKQX010000152.1 GCA_919902235.1 Burkholderiales bacterium | reverse complement strand
AGGCGCGCGCTCGATTGCCTGGCGCGCTTCGGCGAACGCCTGCGCGGGATACCGACGGCCAACGTGCGCGCGGTCGCGACCGCCACCCTGCGCCGCGCACAGAACAGCGCGGCGTTTCTCAAGCGCGCCGGCCGCACCCTGGGCCGGCGGATCGAGGTGATTTCCGGCCCGGAAGAGGCGCGCCTGATCTACCAGGGAGTCGCGCACGATCTGCCGCGGCATGACGAACAACGCCTGCTCATCGATATCGGCGGCGGTTCGACCGAGATCATCCTGGGGCAGGGGCCGCGGGCGCAGCTCATGGAGAGCCTGCATATCGGTTGCGTGCTTCAGTCGGCCGCGCATTTCTCCGATGGGCGCATCACGCGCAAGCGCTGGAAGCATGCCGAAACCGCGGCCCGACTCGAATTCAAGCCCATCGAGGCGCAATTTCGCAATCGCGGTTGGGAAGCCGCCTATGGCAGTTCCGGGACGATCCGCACCGTGGAAGCGGTGCTCAAGGGGTTGAGACTCGAGGACGAAGGCATCAGCGCGCGCGGTCTGAACGATCTGCGTGAACGACTGTTCGAGGCTGGGCATGTGAACCGGCTCGAGCTGCCCGGTCTCTCGCTCGAACGCGCGCCGGTTTTTCCGGGCGGCGTGGCGATCCTGGCCGCGGCGTTCCGCGCACTGGGACTCAAGCATCTGGCCGTGACGGACAGCGCGCTGCGCGAAGGCTTGCTCTACGACCTGCTGGGGCGCATCCGGCATAAAGACAAGGACGTGCGCGCCCAGACGGTGGCGGCGCTGTCCGCGCGCTACCGGGTGGACACGGTGCAGGCCGAACGCGTCGCGCGCAGCGCGCAAATGCTTTTTGAACAAATCATGGAAGCGTGGGGATTTGGCGAAGCCCAGGTGCAGGCACTCGCCTGGGCAGCGCGGCTGCATGAGATCGGATTGGCCATCGCGCACACCAAGTATCACCGCCATGGCGCCTATCTCATCGAGCATTCCGATCTGCCGGGGTTCTCGCTGTCCGAACAGCGCTTGCTCGCGGCGCTGGTGCGTGCGCACCGCCGCAGTTTTCCCGTTGAAGTATTCGAAATATTTGCCAAGGGCGAGGGACGCACAGCCCGGCGCCTCGCGGTATTGTTGCGCCTCGCGGTATTGTTGCATCGCGGCCGCGCCGGCCGCGCACTGCCGCGCGTGACGCTGAAGGCAGGCAAGCGCCGGCTGCGTCTGCGTTTTCCGCGCGGCTGGTTGCGGCGTAATCCGCTCACGGCGGCGGACCTGGCGCAGGAGGCGGCCTACCTCAAGACGGCGGGTTACAAACTGGATTTCAAGTAAACCCCGGCGGGTTTGCCGGATCAGGATTGTTCCGTCAGTTTTTTCAGCAGCGCGACCTGCGCCGATTGCG
>CAKKQX010000151.1 GCA_919902235.1 Burkholderiales bacterium | reverse complement strand
CTTTCACTAATTCGCGACAGCGAATTAGTGCCATTCCCACCCTCTCCTTCCGGGAGCGGGTCGCGCAGAGGGATTGAGCGTTCCGACTGTCATCCATTATGAAACGCTCAATAATCAAATAGGAACCGGATCAAGGCAGAAGCGCGATGCCGGGCAATGCCGCCGAGCGGGTGCCGGGCAGCGGCCGGTTGCTGCTCGCATGATAGGTGAACACCAGCGAAAACTTGGTGTCGGCACTCTGGTTGTGGCCTGCGGCGTGGAACAGACTGCAGTGGAAAAACAGCACGTCGCCGGGCTCGAGTTCGGCGGCAATCTGCGCGCGCAGCAGATCGCGGTTCTCGTCGGGCTCGGTGCGCAGAAACTGCGCCGCGTCGAGCTGGTCGGGCCGGAATTCCATCGCATGCGAGCCGGGCAGCAGCAGCAGGCAGCCGTTTTTGTAATGCTCGCGTCCCAGCGCCAGCCACACCGAGACAAGTCCCGGCTTCTCGAACGACCAGTAGCGGATATCGCGGTGCCAGCTGGTGATACTGCTGTAGCCCGGATCCTTGGTCATGATGCAATTGTGGTGTGTCTGCGACAGTTCGGCCTGCGGTCCCAGCAGCTGCCGCAGACGGCCGGCGATTTCGTGCGAGGTCGCCCAGTCGCGGAACAGCGGATCGCGGGCGTAAGCCTGCAACAGGCGGCGCACCGTGCGCCCGCCCGGCGCATCGAGAGCTGCCGGCGCTCCCGGATATTTCACGTCGGCTTCGTATTCGAGCGGCGCGGTTTCAGCGGCGAGATGTTCCTGCGCGCGCCGCTTCATGCGCTCGCACAATTCCGCCGCGGCCAGTCCGCGCACGATGAGATAACCGTCGCGCTGAAACTGCGCGAGTTCGGTTGTGGTAAAAAAATGGGGTGTCATCGGGAATGTGAGGTTAGCGAAAGCGGTGATGCTAATGACACGGGGGAATTCGGCCCGACTTCTCCTAAGCCGCGTTTTCGACGACGACAGGTTTTTCCTGCGGCGGTTCATAGCCCAGGTACGGCGCCAGCCAGCGCTCGGCTTCCGCCAGCGGCATGTTCTTGCGCCGGGCGTAATCGGCAACCTGGTCTTTGCCCACTTTGCCGACCGCGAAATACTGCGACTCGGGATGCGAGAAGTAAAAACCGCTGACCGAAGACGCCGGCAGCATGGCGTAGCTCTCGGTCAGAATGATGTTCACTTCAGGCGCGCGCAACATCTCGAACAGTGCGCCCTTCTCGGTGTGCTCGGGACACGCCGGATAGCCCGGCGCGGGGCGTATGCCCTGATATTGCTCGGCGATCAGCGCGGCGTTGTCCAGACCCTCGTTCTTGCCGTAACCCCAGAATTCGCGGCGCACGCGCTTGTGCAGCAGTTCGGTAAACGCTTCGGCCAGGCGGTCGGCGAGCGCCTTGAGCATGATGCTGTTGTAGTCGTCATGCTGTTTCTCGAATTCATCGAGGTGCTTTTCGATGCCGAGGCCGGCGGTGACGGCGAATGCGCCGATGTAGTCTTTCACGCCGGAATCCTTGGGCGCAATGAAATCGGCCAGACACAGGTTGGGCTTACCCGTCGGCTTCACGTTCTGCTGGCGCAGGTTGTGCCAGGTCATGAGAATTTTACGGCGCGATTCGTCGGCGTAGATCTCGATGTCCTCGCCGTTCACGCTGTTGGCGGGAAACAGGCCGAACACCGCGCTCGCGGTGAGCCAGCGCCCGTCGATGATCTTCCTGAGCATGGCCTTGCCCTCGGCCAGTACGTTGCGCGCGGCTTCGCCGACGATTGCGTCATCCAGTATCGCCGGATACGGCCCCGACAGCTCCCAGGTCTGGAAGAACGGCCCCCAGTCGATGTATTCGGCAATCTCGGCGAGATCGTAGTTCCTGAGCACCTTGATGCCGGGCATTTCGGGCGCGGGCGGCGTATAGCGCTTCCAGTCGGTGTGCAGCGCGTTGGCGCGCGCCTTCTCCAGGGTGATGAGTTCCGGCCCTTTCTTGCCTTCGTGCTGGGTTTTGACGCGCGCGTATTCCGACTTCACGTCGGCGAGGTAGCCCGCGCGCAGGTCATCGGAAAGCAGGCTGCTGCACACGCTCACGCTGCGCGAGGCATCGGGCACCCAGATCACCGGGCCGTGGTAATTGGGCGCGATCTTGACCGCGGTATGCACGCGTGAAGTGGTTGCGCCGCCGATCAGCAGCGGAATGTCGAAGCCTTCGCGCTCCATCTCGCGCGCGTTGTGCGCCATTTCTTCCAGCGACGGCGTGATCAGCCCCGACAGGCCGATGATGTCGCACTTTTCTTCGCGTGCGACTTCGGCGATTTTCTTCCACGGCACCATCACGCCGAGATTGACTACCTCGTAGTTGTTGCACTGAAGCACCACCGCGACGATGTTCTTGCCGATGTCGTGCACATCGCCCTTGACCGTGGCCAGCACGACCTTGCCCTTGGGGCGCGAATCGCCGACCCGGGCTTTCTCGGCCTCGATGTAGGGAATGAGGTGGGCGACCGCCTGTTTCATGACGCGCGCCGACTTGACGACCTGCGGCAGGAACATCTTGCCCGCGCCGAACAGGTCGCCCACCACGTTCATGCCGTCCATCAGCGGACCTTCGATCACCTGGATCGGACGCCCGCCCGCCTGCTCCACTTTCTGCCGCGCTTCCTCGGTGTCTTCCACGATCCAGTCGGTGATGCCCCTCACCAGCGCATGCGTGAGCCGCTGTTCCACCGGGCTCTTGCGCCATTCGAGATCCTCGACCTGCTCGCGGCCCCTGCCCTTGACCGTCTCGGCGAAAGTCACCATGCGTTCGGCGGCATCGGGGCGGCGGTTGAAGATGATGTCCTCGACGCGCTCAAGCAGATCCTTGGGAATCTCGTCGTAGACGCCGATCTGGCCGGCGTTGACGATGGCCATGGTCAGGCCGGCCTTGATCGCGTGATACAGAAAGGCGGTATGTATCGCCTCGCGCACCCGGTCATTGCCGCGAAACGAGAACGAGATATTGGACAGCCCGCCGCTCACCTTGGCGTACGGCAGATGCTGGCGTATCCAGTGCGTGGCTTCGATGAAATCCTTGCCGTAGTTGCTGTGCTCCTCGATGCCGGTGGCGATCGCGAAAATATTGGGATCGATGATCACGTCTTCCGGCGGGAAGCCGACATCGTTGACCAGGATGTTGTAGGCCGCGCGGGAAATCTCCCTGCGCCGCTCCAGCGTATCGGCCTGGCCTTTCTCGTCGAAGGCCATCACCACCACCGCCGCGCCGTAGCGCCGCGCGAGTTTGGCGTGCTTGACGAACTCCTCCACGCCCTCCTTCATGCTGATCGAATTGACAACCGGCTTGCCCTGCACGCATTTGAGCCCGGCTTCGATCACTTCCCATTTCGAAGAATCGATCATCACCGGCACGCGCGAGATGTCGGGCTCGGAAGCGATCAGATTGAGAAAGGTCGTCATCGCCTTTTTCGAATCGAGCATCGCCTCGTCCATATTGATGTCTATCATCTGCGCGCCGCTCTCGACCTGCTGGCGCGCGACCGCCAGCGCCGCGGCGTAATCGCCGGCCAGGATCAGCCGCGCAAATGCCTTGGAGCCGGTGACGTTGGTGCGCTCGCCGACGTTGACGAACAGCGAGTCGTCGCCGATGTTGAGCGGCTCCAGCCCCGACAGCCGCGTCCTGTGTTCGATTTGCGGCAGCTGGCGCGGCGGCACATCCCTGATCGCCTCGGCGATGGCCCTGATGTGGGCGGGCGTGGTGCCGCAGCAGCCGCCGGCGATGTTGATGAAACCGCTTTGCGCGAAATCGAGCAGGAAGGCGGCGGTCTGCTCGGGCGTTTCGTCATAGCCGGTCGGCGCCAGCGGGTTGGGCAGCCCCGCATTGGGGTAAGCACAAACCCAGGTATCGGCGACCTGCGCGATTTCCTCGATGTAGGGACGCATCAGCTTGGCGCCCAGCGCGCAGTTGAGCCCGATGCTGAGCGGCCTGGCGTGGCGCACCGAATTCCAGAACGCTTCCGGCGTCTGGCCGGAGAGCGTGCGCCCTGAGGCATCGGTGATGGTGCCGGAGATCATGATCGGCAGGCGCAGCTTGTGGCGGTCGAAATACTGGTCGATTGCGAACAGCGCGGCCTTGGCGTTCAGGGTATCGAAAATGGTCTCGACCAGCAGCAGATCGGCGCCGCCGTCGATCAGGGCCTTTATCGCTCCGGTGTAAGTCTCCACCAGCTCGTCGAAACTCACGTTGCGGAAACCCGGGTCGTTGACATCGGGCGAGATCGACGCCGTGCGATTGGTAGGCCCGAGCGCGCCGGCCACGAAACGCGGGCGCGACGGGTCTTTGGCCTCGAACTCGTCGGCCGCAGCGCGCGCCAGCTGCGCCGCCTCGAAGTTCAGTTCGTGCACCAGATCCTGCATGTGGTAGTCGGCCTGGGCAATCGAAGTCGAGTTGAAGGTGTTGGTCTCGATGATGTCGGCGCCCGCCGCCAGGTACTCGGCGTGAATCTCGCGAATGATTGCGGGCTGGGTCAGCACCAGCAGGTCGTTATTGCCCTTGACGTCATGAGCGAAGTCTTTGAAGCGGCTGCCACGGTACTCGGCCTCTCCCAGTTTGTAGTTCTGGATCATGGTGCCCATCGCGCCGTCGAGGATGAGAATGCGTTTCCTGAGCAGCGGGGCCAGCAGTTGCACGCGTTTGTTATTCATGGGGAGAAAGCACGAAGCCCTTGAAAGGCCCTGATTTGAAAGGTGATAATTTTACCATGCGGCCGCCTGCCGCAGCTGCGCGAACTGGCGGTTTGCGCGCGATTGCGCCTATAATTTCGCCTTCCCGAACTGAAGCGAGCCGCGCATGAAGCACTTCGAACCCAAGGAAGCCTGCGAATTTCTCCAGAAAAATCCGAGCGCAATTTTTATCGATTGCCGCAGCGAGATGGAATATCTGTTCGTCGGCCATCCCGTCGGCGCGATTCTGGTGCCATGGAACGACGGTCCGAACTGGGAAATCAACCCCGATTTCGTCGCACACGTAAAGAAGGCTTCGAGCGTCGACCGCCCCATCGTGCTCATTTGCCGCAGCGGCAACCGCTCGCTCGACGCCGGCCACGCGCTCGAGGAAGCCGGTTTCACCAAAGTCTATAACGTACTGCACGGCTTCGAAGGTGAACTCAACGAAAAACACCATCGCGGTTCCACCACCGGCTGGCGCTACGAAGGCCTGCCCTGGGAACAGTGCTGAGAAGCGGGAACGGGAGCGGGAGCGGGAATTCAGGATTGTGGATCGAGTAACCTCTGCGCAAGCGTTTTGTGCTCTTCCCTCGATCCCCGACCCAGATCCTCAATCCCGAATTCCTGCCGCAGCGCTTTGGCTGCAGCCACCATGTTGGCAAGCGCGCGCTCCACTTCCTGCCAGCCGCGCGTTTTCAGGCCGCAGTCCGGATTGATCCATAGCCTGTCGCCGGGAATTACCGCGCGCGCTTTGTTCAGCAGGGCCCGCATTTCCGCAGCATCCGGCACGCGCGGCGAGTGGATGTCGTAGATGCCCGGCCCGATCGCATTCGGATAACCCGCGCTGCCCAGGGTCTCCAGCAAATCCATCGCGGAGCGCGAGGTTTCAATGGTGATCACATCGACATCCAGGCTCACCACCGCCGGCAGAATGTCGGAGAACTCCGCATAACACATATGCGTATGAATCTGCGTGTCGTCGCGAACGCCGCCGGAAGCGACACGAAAAGCGCGCGCCGCCCACTCGAGATAAGCAGCGTGCTCGGATTGCTTGAGCGGCAGGCCCTCGCGCAGCGCCGGCTCGTCGATCTGTATGATGCCGATTCCCGCCCGCTCCAGATCCTGCACCTCGGCGCGTATCGCGAGCGCCAGCTGCAGTGCGGTGGTTGCGCGCGGCTGGTCGTCGCGCACGAATGACCACTGCAGAATGGTTACCGGCCCGGTGAGCATGCCTTTCATCGGCTTTTTGGTCAGGCTCTGCGCATAAGTCGCCCATTCGACGGTCATCGGCCGCGGTCGCGATACGTCGCCGTAAATGATCGGCGGCTTGACGCAGCGCGAGCCGTAGCTTTGCACCCAGCCGTGGGCGGTGAACGCAAAGCCGTCGAGCTGCTCGCCGAAATACTCGACCATGTCGTTGCGCTCGGCTTCGCCGTGCACCAGCACGTCCAGGCCCAGCGCTTCCTGCTTGCGCACCACCAGCTCGATCTGCGTGCGCATGCGCTGTTTGTATGCGGTTTCGGAAATACCGCCCTGCCTGAAATCGCGCCGGACGCGCCGGATATCGGCAGTCTGCGGGAACGAACCGATGGTAGTGGTCGGGAACCGGGGCAGGTCGAAGCGCAGCTGCTGCAGGCGCGAACGCAGCGCGAACGGCGATTGGCGCCGGTCGCCGGACGGCGGCAGCGTTGCGATCCGCGCCGTTACTGCGGGATTGTGAATGCGGGGCGACAAGGCCCGGCTCGAACGCGCGCCGTTCGATACCGCGATCTCATAGGCAATCGCAGTGCGTCCCCGCGTCAGGCCGCGCCTGAGCAGCGCAAGTTCGTCGAGCTTCTCGCGCGCAAAGGCCAGCCAGGCCTTGACCTCGTGATCGAAGCCAGCTTCGGGCGCGAGGCTCAGCGGGCAGTGCAGCAGCGAGCAGGAAGGCGCCAGCCACAACCGGTCGCTGAGCGCCTGATGCACCGGTTCCAGCAAGTCCAGCGCCTGTTCCAGATCGCGGCGCCAGACGTTGCGGCCGTCGATGACGCCCAGCGACAGCACTTTGTCCGCGGGGAAATCGCGCGCAAAAGCCGCAAGCTGCTGCGGCGCGCGCATCAGATCGAGATGCAAGCCGGCGACCGGCAGCCGCTTGAGCTGTTCGCAAAGCGCTTCGGCCCCGGCGAAGTAGGTGGTCAGCAGCAGCCTGGGTGCACCTGCCACCAGCGCTTCATACGCACCCTCGATGCGCTGCCGCCAGGCGGCGGGCAGATCGAGCACCAGCGCCGGCTCGTCGAGCTGCACCCATTCGACGCCAAGCTGTTTGAGTGCCGCCAGCAGTTCGCAGTACGCCGGCAGCAGCGCCGGCAGCAGTGACAGGCGATCGAAGCCCGGCTCTTTCTCCTTGCCCAGCCACAGATAAGTGAGTGGACCCAGCACCACTGGTTTTACCTTCAAGCCCAGCGCCAGCGCCTCGCGCACCTCGTCGATGAGCCAGGAGGCGTCGAGCCGGAAGCGCGTGCCGGCATCGAATTCCGGCACCAGGTAGTGATAGTTGGTGTCGAACCACTTGGTCATTTCCATCGCCGGCGCGCCGGCGGCGCCGCGCGCCATGGTGAAATAGGTTTGCAAATCAATCTTGCCACCGTGCTCGCCGCCGAAGCGCCGCGGCACGTTGCCGAGCATCGCGCTTGTCGTCAGCACGTGGTCGTACCAGGCGAAATCGCCGACCGGCAGCAGATCGACGCCGGCCGCGCGCTGCACTTCCCAGTTTTGCCGGCGCAGCGCGGCGCCGGCCGCGCGCAGGGCGATCTCGTCGAGGCTGCCCTGCCAGAACGCTTCCAGCGCGTGCTTCAGTTCGCGCTGCGGCCCCATGCGCGGGTAGCCGAGGTTGTGGATTAAAGTCATGTTTCGACGCTCCAATTTCAATGGCGGCGATGATGGAGCATGCGCACCCACAAATCAAACTCATATTTTTTGACCTGATCAGCAATTTCATTCATGATTAGGCATGCTCGAAATCAGACATCTGCGCACCCTGATCGCGCTCGCCGAGGCCGGCAACATCTCGGTCGCGGCAAAACGCGTGCACCTCACCCAGTCGGCGCTGTCACACCAGCTGAAGGTGCTCGAGGAGCATTACGGCACTACGCTGTTCGAGAGAAAAAGCAATCCGCTGCGCCTGTCTGCCGCCGGCCACCGCCTGCTGCGGCTGGCGCGCGAGCTCACGGCGGCGATCACCGCCGCCGACAGCGATATCGCGCGCATCATCGGCGGCGAATCGGGCACGCTGCGTATCGCCGTCGAATGCCACACCTGCTTCGACTGGCTGATGCCTTCGATGGATGCGTTTCGCGGCAACTGGCCGGAAGTGGAAATGGACCTGGTGTCGGGCTTTCATCCCGACCCGGTGGGACTGCTGGAAGAAAGCCGCGCCGACTTCGTGATCGTGTCCGAACCCACGCCGCGCAAGGGTATCGCCTACCACCCGCTGTTCCGCTTCGAGATTTTTGCGCTGCTGGCGAAAGACCATGCGCTGGCACACAAGGCGTGGCTGATGCCCGAGGATTTCGCGCGCCACACGCTGATCACCTACCCGGTGCCCGAGCACATGATAGATGTCATACGCCAGCGCCTGGAACCGGCGGGCATCCATCCCGAGCGGCGCACCGTGGAACTGACGGTGGCCATCCTGCAACTCGTCGCCAGCCGGCGCGGGTTGGCCGCGCTGCCGGGTTGGGCGGTACACAACTACATCGAGCGCGGCTACGTGCTCGCCAAGCGCGTCGGCAAAGCCGGGCTGTGGAGCAGGCTGTACGCGGCGACCACCTCGGCCACCGCGCAATTGCCGTACATCAGGGATTTCCTGGCGACGGTGCGGCGCACCAGCTTCGCGACGCTGCCCGAGATCCTGCCGCTGAAAAAGTGAGGACGACTTGCGGCTGTGCGCGCCGGCGCCCCCTCAAGCCTGAGGCGGCGCGCTGCCAATGCGCAGGTACAGCATCCACGCCAGCCAGCCCAGCGACAACAATCCCGCCATGCCGCACGCCAGCGCAATATCCGCGTGCGACAGCAGCGGCGACACGAAGCCGGCGACGATGCCGCTCAGGAAACTGTGCTCGAAACCCTGCAGCGAAGCGGCCATGCCGCGGTTATGCGGGAACAGATCGAGCGCGAGCAACGTCACGCTCGGCATTGCCAGTGCCATGCCCATGCTGTAGAGCATCACCGGCAGTACGGTCCACGGCAGCGCCGGCTCGAAAAATCCGCTGTGTGCGAGATTGAGGGCGGCAGCGCCGAACATGATGCCGTAGGCGATTTTTACCGTGCGCTGCGGCGATAGCCTGCCGGCGAGCCGACCGGACATGAAGGCGCCTATCATTACGCCCGCGATGCCGGGCACGAACAGCCATGCGAACTGGTTCTCGCCCAGTCCGAGCAGTTTGTAGATCACCGCCGGCGCCGAGGCGATATAAAGAAAAAAACCGCAGAAATTGAGCGCCACGGCCGAGGACAACAAAAACAGGCGCAGGCTGCCCGCGAGTTTTACGTAATTACGGAACAGCGGTGCGGCCGCAAACGGCTGGCGCGCCGACGGCGGCAGCGTTTCCGGCAGGCGCAACTGACACACAACGAACAGGGCGGCGCCGAACAACGCCAGAAACACGAACACGGCGCGCCAGCCGAACCAGCTTTGCAGCAGGCCGCCGATGACCGGCGCAATCGCCGGCGCCAGACCGAAGATCATGGTCACCATCGACATCAGGCGCTGCGCTGCATGGCCTTCGAAGCTGTCGCGGATGATGGCGCGACCCACCACCATGCCGGCACCCGCCGACAGGCCCTGCACGCCGCGAAACAGCAGCAAATGCTCGTAACTTTGCGCCAGAACGCAGCCCACCGAGGCCAGCGCAAAACACACCAGGCTCACCAGGATTACCGGCCGCCTGCCAAAGGAATCCGACAGGGTGCCGTGAAACAGGGTCATGAACGCAAACGGCAGCAAATAGGCGCTCAGGGTCTGCTGCAGTTGCAGCGTCGTTATCGTAAAGTCGCGCTCTATCGCCGGAAACGACGGCAGATAGGTGTCGATGGAGAACGGGCCGAGCATCGCCAGTCCGGCGAGGATGGCGGCCAGCAGCGGCGCAGAGATGGGTTTACGGTGCAAGCGGTTTCAGGTGCGGTGAAGCCATGGTTCGCGCAGTGTATCAGCCGCGGTCGAAGCGACGGTACTGGATGGCCTCTGCAACATGACCGGCACCGACTGTCGGCAGTGCCGCGAGATCGGCAATGGTGCGCGCCACTTTCAGCACGCGATGGTAAGCACGCGCCGACAATCCCAGGCGGCCGATCGCCTGCTTGAGCAGATCTGCGCCCTTTACATCGGGTGTGCAATAACGGTCGATATCGCGCGTGCCCAGACGCGCGTTGGGTTTGTCCTGACGGTCGATCTGCAGCGCATGCGCGGTGGCGACGCGCGCGCATATTGCGGCCGAAGATTCGCCTTGTGTGCTGCGCGTGAGGTCCTCCTGCGGCACCGACGGCACCTCGATCTGCAAATCGATGCGATCGAGCAGCGGCCCGGAAATTTTCGAGCGGTAGCGCGCGACCTGGTCCGGTGTGCAGCGGCATTTGCCGTTGGGATGGCCGAGGTAGCCGCAAGGGCAGAGTTGCGTTGCTCTTTTGCAACTCGCGCCTATCACGCTTAAGGCATTGAAACTAAAGGAAACTGATTTTGAGCCTCGTACCTTGGGCGAGCACGTCAGGAAGCGGCGCTTGGAACTAAAGCTCCCCCAGAAGCAAGTCGCTGGACAACTCGGCGTCAATCCCTGGACGGTCCTGAATTGGGAAAATAATAAAACCGAGCCACCGATTGAATCCATACCGTCCATACTTCGGTTTCTGGGCTACGACCCCTTCCCGGGGCCGAAGACCGTTCCTGAACGCCTACTCTCGGCTGGCGACGGGGGCGCCGGCATTCATCGCCCCTAATCGACTGCAACGCGAATTTACGGCGCAGCATAAGGATAGATTCTGGGTCATCATATTACTTACATCCGGACTTGGCAGGGCTGGCTGTATCTAGTCGCGGTAATGGACTTGTTCTCGCGTAAGATCATCGGCTGGTCGATGAAGCCCAGCCTCGGCCGCACGCTTGTGATTGGCGCCTTGCTGGTGGCGATCTGGCGGCGTCGACCCCGACAAACGGTGCTCGTGCATTCGGACCAAGGGTCTCAGTACGGCAGCGACGACTGGCAACGCTTCTGTCGGGCCCACAACCTGCAGTTGGGCATGAGCCGGCATGGCAACTGCAGGGACAATGCTGTAGCTGAATCCTTCTTCAGCAGTTTGAAGAAGGAACGTATTGGCAAACAGATATACAAAACGCGGGAGTTGGCGAAAGCCGATGTCTTCGACTATATCGAGATGTTT